>CAYZPY010000134.1:0-6330 GCA_964480425.1 uncultured Planctomycetaceae bacterium | reverse complement strand
CACGCCGCCCAAGACCCAGGCGGCGTTGCTCCAGGCCATGCAGGAGTACCAGGTCACCGCCGGGGGGCAAAACTACGACCTGGAGTTGCCGTTCTTCGTTCTGGCCACCCAGAACCCCATCGAGCAGGAGGGCACCTACCCGCTGCCCGAGGCGCAGTTGGACCGGTTCATGTTCATGGTCAAGGTCGATTACCCCTCGCGGTCCGAGGAGCGTCTTATCGCCAAGACCACCACGATGGACGTGACCGGTCAGCCCCAGCCGGTGCTCACCGGGCAGGACATCCTGGCGCTTCAGAAGGTCGTCCGCAAGATACCCGCCTCCCAGCACGTGGTGGACTACGCCGTGAGTCTGGCCCGCGCGTCGCGCCCCAGCGACCCCAGCGCGCCGGAGTTCATCGGCAACTACCTCACGTGGGGCGCGGGTCCGCGAGCGGCCCAGTACCTCATCCTGGGGGCGAAGAGCCGGGCGCTGCTCCACGGGCGGTTCAACGTCTCCGCCGAGGACGTCCGCGCCGTGGCCAGGCCCGTGATGCGGCATCGAATATTCACCAACTTCAACGCCGACGCAGAGGGGCTCTCGCCCGACGACATTATCGAGATGCTCATCCAGGCGGTGGCGGAACCGTCCGCCGAGGACTACAAGACCACCCAGGTCGACGCCCAATAGCCGCACACGCCGCGCCGGGTCCGGCGAATGCACTGGCGGAACGCGGACGGTTTTACCGAAAATTGATTTGCGGAAGTTTTGCCCCCGTAAGTAAAATTTTTGCCCTCCAGGAGGTATGTTTAATGAATCAGGCGCGCGGGGTCGGATTATCCGGCCTTGCAATCGCGGATTAGACTCTGGGTCGGGGGTCTTGGTCTTGCGATTGTCCGCGCGCCTGTCCTTAATTTTGTCGACGATTATTTCAGCGGTCCTTCACGGCGACCTGTAACTCCTGCAAAAATTTTTCGATGTTCAGCGGCTTTGTCATGTACCCGTCCGCTCCGAGATTGCGTATGCGCTGCTCGGCGTCCTGCGAGGGATACGCCGTTATTGCCAGCACGTGGCAGTGCGCGGTGGCGGGGTCGGTCTTGATCCGCTGGCAGACCTCGAAGCCGTCCAGACCCGGGCATGTGTATGTCCAGCACAACGGCGTCGGGCCTGAGCGTAGCGACGGTGGCGCCGGCCTCGAACCCGCTGTATGTCTGGTGGACCTCCCAGTCCGGATGTGCCCGGGCGACGGTCTGGGCGAGCATCTCGGCCACCTCACGCTCGTCGTCAACGATGAGGATATGCGTGGTCCTGGGCTTAAGTTCAGGCGGAACAGGCATTTGAGAATGCCGCAGGAACGTCAGCAGGTCCTCCCGCAGGACCCGCCGGTGCCCACCGGGCGTGCGGAACGCCTTGAGCAGGCCCTTGTCGATCCAGTTGACCACCGAGCCGGGGTCGACGTGGAGCATTTTGGCAACTGTAAATGTTGACATGCTCTTAGCCATTTCCAAGTTCCGAATAACCAGTGGGATTTTATTTGTCATCGCTGGCATTGTAAGATCGGTTGTCATTGGTGTTGTCGGATATGTATAGACGCGGACTTAATTATTTTTCCGATAATTCAGGTTTTTCTCGATTCGTGGATATTTTGGCATTGGGGGCGTGGCGATGCAAGCAAAATTTCGCCAAAATTTAGGATTATGTTAAATGGCGCAATTTCCGCGCGGCTCCGCATGGCATCGGCATTTGCCCCTCGGCCCGTTGCCGAACCGCCAGGCGCCCTTGGTCCGGCGAGCCCGCGGCAGTCCCCGCGCCGGCGCCGTGGCCGGGTTTGTAAGGTGCTTACCCTATATAACCCGTTGAATGCGTCGGGTTTGCGGGCGATATTTTCGGGAGTTGTTAAACAGCCCTTCCGCATCGGCCGATGTAGAAAACGTAAACCGACTGGAAATTGGATCGGGGGTCGGTTTGGAGAATTTAAATGTGTGAACAATCGCCTCCGGTCCTGGTCGTGGACGACGAACCCGAAGTCTGCCAACTCATCGAATCCATCCTCGACTCGGCGGGCCTGCGCTGCGCCACCACCACCGACCCACTCGAGGCAAAGGAACTTATCGCCCGGCGGGAATTTTCAGTTCTCGTGGCCGACGTCACCACCGATCGCCTCAGCGGGCTGGACCTTCTTGCCTACGTGCGTAAGAACCGCCCGGCGTGCAGGGTCGTGCTCATCACCGGCGTGCCGAACATGCACTACCTGGCCGAGGCCCTGCGACTTGGTGCCTACGACTACATCGAGAAGCCCTTCAACCGCGGCGACCTTACCGACGCGGTATCAAGCGCGATAAACGACGGTTATCAGCGAAGCACCCTGCTGACCAAGGTCACCAGCGCCGTGCGCGAGTGGAGCGTCTACAAGCAGGCCTGCATGGACTCCACCAGCGCCCTGGTCCGCGCCGCCGAGGCCAAGGATCCCTACACCCGCCGGCACAGCGAGCACGTGATGGAGTACACCGAGGCCATCTCCGCCGACGTCGGCGTCGAGGGCGACCGGCTGGAGACCATACGCGTGGCCTCGCTCATGCACGACATAGGCAAGATCGGCGTGCCCGACGACATCCTTCTACAGAACGGTCCGCTCAGCGACGAGGAGTTCGCGCTGGTTCGCCGTCACCCGGACCTCGGGGCCGATATTCTGCGCGAGATACCCGTCTTCACGCGCGAGGCGCTCCTGGTGCGCCATCATCACGAAAGGTGGGACGGGCTGGGCTATCCCGACGGGCTGTCCGGGGCGAACATACCTTTCGGCTCGCGGGTGATGAACATCGCCGACGCCATCGACGCGATGCTCTCGCCGCGAAGTTACAAGAACGCCTACGGGCTGGAAAAGGTGCTCTCGGAACTGCGCGGCTGCGCTGGCTCGCAGTTCGACCCGGACCTCGCCGACGCCGCCGCAAAATGGTGCCGCGCCAACGGCGCGACACTGACCGCAATACCGGCCTGACGTGGCTGGGGCATCCTGCCTGTGACACTCATGTCCGGGATTTGTCCGCCTGTGTCGCCCCAGCCACGCCACGTTGATATGACCGCGCAAAGCGCGGCGGCCTGGGATTGAACTTGTCCACAAAGACCGACAAGAAGATCGTTCGCATCGGCTGTTTTTGGGTGCTGGTCAATCGCGCGAACTTGAAAGAATCTCAGCTGCGCCTGCGTTCCCAGCCCCAGTCACGCAGAGGAAGGATTGATCGCCGGCGAGCGGCTATGGGCCATCGTTAACCCCGCCTGCCTCCCACGCGAACGCCAGGACCAGGACGTCCCACGCTCGTGGTTTACTGCCAACGCCAGTCTCCCCGAGTGCGGCCGTGGTCCTTGGGACGAACATGTTGCTTATACTTGTGCATATTCCTCCTGAGGCCTATTCCGCGCGCTTTGCAACGATGATCCAGTTCGAATCCTGCTCATTCACGTGCGGATTGAAGAAACTCACCTCGTGGTTCCGCACATTGGGAAACACCGCGCCCAGGCGGTCGAGGAACTCATCCTGCGGCTTCCAGGCCGACCACAGCGCAAAGACGCCGCCCGGCCGAAGACAGCGGGCAAGACGGCGCAGGCCGACGGTGCTGTAGAATTCGCCGTTCGCTTCGTCGAGCAGGCACTCCGGGGCGTGGTCGATATCCAACAGGACGGCATCGTAGGTCTGCCCGGAGGGCTTCTGCGCGACATGCTCGAAGAAGTCGCCCGCGACCAGAACACATCGTGGGTCGTCGATCAGCGTGTCCGCCAGCGGAACCATCCGCTGACGGTGCCAGGCAATCACCGGGGCGAGCAATTCGACGACCACCATCTTCCTGACATTCGGATACTCCAGCGCCGCAGCCGCCGTGCAGCCCAGCCCCAGGCCTCCAACGAGCACGTCCATCGGACGATCGTCCCGACCTTCCAGGGCCAGTCGGGCAAGGGCCCGCTCACTGGCGTTGACCGTGCTGGACATCAGCATCTCGCCGTCAATCGTCACTTCGTAGATAATCTCGTCCGGCACCGCCGGGGAGGTGCGACGTCGAAGCACGAGATCCCCGAAGGTCGTGCTCTGATAGTCGAGTTCCTCAAACAGCATCGCCATTACTCTCTCGCCGCTGGTCTGTGTCGTCGTGTCCACAAGTGCGCCGGTCTTGTGTATCAGCACGACGTTGTTTGCGGGAATCTCGCAACGCCAGCCGAACAGCGCCGCAAGATGCCGGAACGTCTGCGGCCGATAGAACACCACGTGCGTCGGATCGCGCCGGTAATGCCAGTCCGCGAACCGTTCGTCATCCGTCTGGAAGCAGGTCATGATTCCCAGACAGCCGCCCGTCTTCAGCCGCGTGTTGAGCCAGGCGAATTCTCGGGCCGGACGATGAAAGTGCTCCACCACCTCGCTGCACGTTATGAAGTCGTATGTCTGCCGCAGTGCCGAATCGTCGGGCCGGAAGAACGGGTCGTAGAAACGCACCGCGTGCCCGGCCTCGGTCAACATCCGCCCCAGCGCCGGGCCCGGGCCGCATCCGTAGTCCAAGCCGCGCCGGACGGGCGGGAGTCTTTGCAGAAGCGGCGAGGCCAGACGGTTGAGGAATGACCTGTACCGCTCATCCTGTGGATCATTTTCGTGCAGCAGATACCGCTCGTGCTCGGTCTGCCGATCTGGAAGTTGCGAATCGTCCAGGAACGTCGCCGCGCACCGGGGGCATCGCCAGTAGTCCCTGCCTCCCACGTGCGCAAAGGGCTCAGCCCGGCGTGATAGACATACTCGACACGTTGTCGAGGTCATTCCCTTCAAGTCCTTCACTCTCCTCGTAACTTCCGCAACTCTTGCTCGATAGCGACGATCTCGCGTTCCACCTGCTCCAGTTCATCCGGGTCATCGGGCTGCTGCCGGGCAGCCACACTGCGATTGCGGCGATTCTGGAGTCTGGCCTTGAGCACCTGAATTCTCTTTCGCGTCTTTTTGTCCATGCTTGCCTTTGCCGTCTATTGCCGCGTTTTCAGGCGACAGGTCCCGCCCCGGGCTCGCCGGGCGGAAGGACGCTGACCTTTACGCCGGGGTTACGGTCCTGGAAATACCGCAGGTCCCATTCATCCGGGAACAGCAGCACATCCTGCCCTTTGTCGCCTGCTCGAACGCATCATTGGCTTTTGGCGTCGGGTTCTACCAGTTATTAAATAATTCGGCCACCCCCTTTTTCCGTTCCAATAGTTCGGCAAACGCATCTTCTGGTGTGTTCGGCCCGCCTTTTTTGGATACTATCTTGGCAAACTCTTTGACCGGTTCCGGCTTGGCTTTTGCTACCGCTTCGGTAGTCTCGCCCTCGTCTATCTCCGCGAATCGCCTGCCTGGGGCGCTTGGCGTGCCCTTGCTTCCCGGCACGACCGGGCCCCCGCGGCAGCCATGGTTTCCCCAGCGACGGGCTTATCGCCCATCTTGCCCCTATTCCATCAGGTGAGTAACCAGGATCCGAACGCCTATGCCTACGAGCATCAATCCGCCCATCAGCCCGGCCCATCGCTCGCACCGAGAGCCGATCCGATCGCCAAAGCGGATCCCGATCATCGATAGGATTCCCGCCACCAGGCCGATCACGACACTGGGAACCCAAATCGAGACCCTCAGCATCGCCAGACTGATGCCGACCGCCAGGGCGTCAATGCTCGTTGCCACCGCCAGCGTCAATAGCGTCAGTCCTCGCGTGGGGTCTTTTGTTTCGCTGGTTCCGTCCGGTCGGTTCCGTATGACGTCCAACAGCATCTTTCCGCCGATCAAACTCAGCAGGAAGAAGGCAACCCAGTGATCATAGGTCTTGATGTGAGCCGCGACCGCCCTCCCGGCGAACCATCCTGCCACGGGCATGAGGAACTGGAACAGGCCGAAGTGCCACGCGATGCGGAATACATGCCGCCCGGTGACCTCTTTGACCGTGATCCCGGTCGCGACCGAAACGGCGAAGGCGTCCATGGCCAAGGCAACCGCAATCCCGAATATGTTCAGCCAACTCATCTGATTTCGATCCCGAGTCGCGGGGCGCTGCGTTCATCCCGCTCTTGCACGTAGATTATACAAACGCTTCCATGCGTCAACGACCATCTGGGGCGCTTCTTCGAGGACCGGGCGGGGTCTACGACGGACTGCAGTCATATTTTGATCGGTTCGCCGCCGGGGAACCAGCCCCGCGTCCGCAGGCAGACCTTTACCAGCATCAGCATGACCGGCACCTCGATGAGCACGCCGACGACCGTCGCCAGCGCCGCACCGCTGCTCAGGCCGTACAACATTGTCGCGGTGGCGATGGCGACCTCGAAGTGGTTGCTCGCCCCGATCATGGCCGAGG
>CAYZPY010000133.1:0-6997 GCA_964480425.1 uncultured Planctomycetaceae bacterium | reverse complement strand
AGCCAAATTCTATCCAGTTGTCATTATTCGACTTATGATGGGACACTCGTGGGATAATACGTAAAACATAGACAAACACATTCCCCGCCTGACGGCGGGGGCTTACAAAAAAACGCGTTTTCCCAATACAATACCGTTATGAGCGAGACGCTTAACGTCTGCGAAATATTTTACGGGATACAGGGCGAAGGTGTGCGTGCCGGCCGGCCTTGCGCGTTCGTCCGCCTGGGGGGCTGCAACCTCCGCTGCCGCTGGTGCGATACGAAGTACGCCCGGCAAGGCGGCAGCGAGACGACCGTTGACGACATACTCGCCCAAATCGCCCGCTATAACTGCCCGCTGGTGGAAGTGACCGGCGGGGAGCCGCTTTTGCAGGACGGCACGTCCGGGCTGCTGGCTCGCCTGTGCGACGCCGGATACGAGACCCTGCTGGAGACCAACGGCACGCAGGACATATCCGGCCTGGACGCCCGCGTGGTGCGGATCGTGGACTTCAAGTGCCCATCCAGTGGCGAGGCGGACAAGACGCTCTGGTCCAACGCCGGGCATCTGCGCAGCGACGACGAGGTCAAATTCGTCGTCGCCACGCGTGAGGACTTCGAGTTCGCCGTCGAGGCGGTGCGGCGGCACGGCCTGGACGAAAAGTGTACCGCGGAGTTTCAGCCGGTATGGGGCGAACTGGCCGCGGGCGAACTGGCCGAGTGGATTTTGAGCGACGCGCCGCAGGTGAGATTGTCCGTGCAATTGCATAAAATGATCTGGCCGGACAGAGAATTTGGAGTATGAGATGCCATTTGAACTTGTAAAGACGTTCAGATTCGAGGCCGCACACCACCTTCCCAAAACGCCCGAGGGACACAAGTGCCGCCGACCGCACGGGCACGGGTATCGCGTGGACATCCACGTTGCCGGCGAGCCCGACGAAAGCGGATGGGTGGTGGACTTCGGGCAGATAAAACAGGCCGTCGAGCCGGTCCTGGGGCGGATGGACCACCGCTATATCAACGAAATCGAGGGTCTGGAAAATCCCACGGCCGAGAACATTGCCAAATACATCTACGAGCGAATCGCGCCTGCCGTAGACGGGCTGACCGCGGTGACGGTGTGGGAATCCGACACGTCCAGGTGCACATATCGTGAAAAATAATGATATTCCGGCGCGGTGGCGTTCCCACGCCACCGCGTAGAATTCGCGATCCAAACAGCCGGTGGCGCAGGAACGGTAACGCCACCGACCCGTATGCACCATTTTTCAAATTAACCCTACGATCTATTTTTCGAAGACGGGCTTTCCTTCCAGTGCGTGGTGGGCCAGGACGGCGGCGGCGGCGGACCATCCCTGGTTCTTCGTGCCGCCGGGCTCATAGGTCTCGCCGTTTAGAAATTCGGGAAAACTCCACTCCTGGCCGTCCATCGTCGCGGAATTGGCCTTGTGGACGCCCTCGAGATACTTCCGCGCCAGGTCGTCCTTTCCGCGCGTGGTCAGATCCGCGGCGTAGAAGCCGGTAACCAGAGGCCACAACCCCCCGTTGTGGTACTCGTACGGCTTGTTGCGGAACTTGTACTGGAAACTCATGTGCAGTTCCTCCCAGTCCTTGTCCAGCGGTGTGATGACCGGGTGGAACGCCGGGATGAGCATCACCTCGTCGGCGACGATCTTGCGCCGGATGACCTCATCCACGACCTGCCGCTGCCGGTCGTCGGCGGCGCCGACCAGCGACGCCAGCACGTTGGCCATCGCGTCGAAGCGGTATCCGTAGCCGGTGGGGGCGAAGAACGACATCCAGCATTTTCCGCAAAACTGGTTGGGAACGAGTCTGCTCTTTCTGTACAGGACGGGGTGGTAGACGTCCTGGGGCATTTCCTCTCGGCTGATGAACCAGTAATTCGAGCGGATCATGTGCATGAGACGATCGCACTTTTGCCTCAGGACGTGGTCGTCGTCACCGTCGTGGATCGCGCGGTGAAACTCGCACAGTTCCCGCTGCCCCTGGAGGTAGAGCAACTGGTCGTACAGGACGTACCCGCTGTGGATGTATTCGTCCGACCAGTCGCCGGTCAGCGGCACGTATAGCAGCCCTCGATTGTTGTACTCCCAGGCGCCCAGCAGGAACCGCACCCTCGCCAGCGACTCGTGCATGTGGTCGAGAAAATCCTCGTCCCCGGTGGCGCGCCAATACTGCCCGCAGGCGATGACGAACCACAGGTCCGCGTCCACCCGCCCTGCCGTCCCGCCGTAGCTTATCCGACCGGTGGACGTGTCGACGTTGCTGGGGATCTCGCCGTGGGGTCCCTGATGCTTGGCCAGCGTCCGCAACGTCCGCTGGGCGCAGTCTATCAGTTCATCGTCGCCGGTCCGCAAGGCCGCCAGAGAAAGTATCGAGCCGTCGCGCCCCCAGATGCGCCGGTAGTTGGCGCGGTCGGTGGTGCTGGCCAGAAAACCGTTTTCCGTGGCGCAGGCACGCAGCAGTTCAATCGCCTTGCGGTAGCCGACGGTGAAAATGTCGTCGTTATTTGGAGGCATAACAAACTTGTTAATTGTATTCTCGAACTGACCCGTTATCCGGTCCCGAAGGGGCCAATAGGGACGATGGAAACGGTAATGTTATTATATCGTTTCCCACGGGGGCGTCTCGGGCAGGTGGGCCAGGAACTCCTCGGTGAGGTCCTTTTCGTACTGCCCGCCGTACTGACCCGCCAGGAACTTGTCTATTGCCTCCTGGTAGAACCGCTGCCAGGACTGCGCCTCTTGGCCGGGCAGTATGGGGTAGAACATGGCGTTATTCGCCTTTGCCGCCCGCATGTCGCCCGGGGCGTCGCCGACCATCAGTACCCTGCCGTCGTCGTACTCGCCACCGGCCGCCTGCTCGATGTGCTCTTTCTTGGAGCCCATCTCCTGGCCGCATATCACCTGAGCGTACTTCGCGATGTCGTGCTCTTCCCACTCGCGCGTAAGCGCCTCGCACGGCGTGGCGGAGACCACCACCACGTCGGCCTGTTGTGAGAGTTTCTCCAGCGACTGGCGAACGTGCGGGAACGGCGGGATGCCCTTGACCATTTTGGCCACCGTTGCGTTGACCTCCTTGGACCACGCCAGGAACTTTGTCAGCACGGGGTCGCCGGTCTTGTCGACCTCCACCTGGAGCGCGGCGTTGCCCAGGCGGGACTCGCGGTCTATCCAGTCGCGCAGCGAATCTATCTGCGGGCACCGGTATCCGCGCTCAATGACCTCGGGCCGCTCGCTCAGCAGGTCGAAGACCTTCACCAGGGCCGGAAAGCGATTTGCCCCGCGCCACTTGCTGTAGAGGTTGACCCATTCCTCCGTTTCGCGTACGAACCGCGAGATGCCCTGGAGGTTCCAGTGGTATATCGTGTTGGGGATGAAGCATTCCTTCTGCTTTATCTCCATGGTGTCGAACGCGCAGCCGTCGGAGTCAATGCCGACGAAGAAATCGTGCTGCTTTTGAAAATTTTTCAGTGCCTCTGCGTGTTCATCCGTCATTTTTCGCTCCTGTTGACTATTGTAAAAATAATACGCGCGCGATTCCCTTGCGCTGCGTCATTGATCCCCTCCGGGACAGCGAGCAAATAAAATCACGCCGCCGCGGTCAAGAAAAAAACGCGGCTAACAGCCGATGCAGGTTACCGCGAACGCCTCCAGCGCCCGGGCGTATTTCGGCTCAGACACCCACGGACCTTCGTTGTGCCCGCCGGAGATTTCGACCAGTCGCTTCGGACCGGGAGCCGATTCGTATATCTTCCGCCCGTGTTCAAAGGGGATTAAATCGTCCCCGCGACTGTGGATCACCATAACGGGGCAGCGTGCCTTCTGCACGGCGGCGACGGTGTCGTAACCGAATCGGCACAACCAGCGGGCCGGCAGAAAGAAGAACTTCTGCGCCCCCAAATCGGGAATCGACGTGAAGGAAGACTCGACTATCAGCCCCGCCGGAGTCATTCGTGCGGCCAGGTGGGCCGCCACGGACCCGCCCAGAGACCGGCCGTGGATTATAATCCGTCCCGGCGATAAGCCGCATCGTCCTGTCAGATATTCCCACGCCGCGGTTGCGTCGCGGTGGGTGCCGTCCTCGGAGCATTTGCCTTCGCTTTGCCCGTATCCGCGGTAGTCGAAAATCAGCACGTCCGCCCCCAGCCGGTTCCACTGCGCCAGTGTGTCCAGGCGGTGGGAGATATTGCCGGCGTTTCCGTGGCAGAACAGCACCGTGGCGCGAGCGTCCTCGGCGGGGACATACCAGCCGTGTAACTTCACGCCGTCGGAGGTTTCCATCCACACGTCGCGATACGTCAGGCCCGCATCGCGCGGCACGCCCTGAAGTTCCGCCGTCGGTTGATAAACCAGTTTTGACTGTAAATAGTAAAGCACCACGGGCAATCAAGGATAGGAAAGTTCCCATGCTTAAACAACCATCCGGACTATCCGCCCAACACGCCGCAACTCCACCAGGGCGTCTGTTGCGCCATTACCGCTTTTCGTGCAGTGCGCCTTATTTCGCTCGCAACAGGCGCTTCTTTGACTGCCATGATTTGTGCCGGTCGAACAGGATTTCGTATCGCTGGTAGTCGTTGTGGGAGACGCCCCGGCGGCGGAACTGCTCGACGTACGCGTCGTAGATTTTTCGCATCTTCTCCAGCGCAGCGGCGTTGGAACGCTCCAACCCTTCCAAAATAACGCCGCGGCGCTGATTCCAAAATTTACGTCATGCGAGTTTTCCGATTTGCGGCAGTTCGCCGGTCAGGGGTTTTGCGTATGCGATGAATTTTTCGGTAACGCCGTTTGCCTGGTCGTTTATGAACTCCGGAGGTAGCGGCTTGGTTTCGCGTGCGACGTCAGCGAGTTCGGCCCGGAAGCACTCGACGGCATAGTTGTCGCCTTCGCCGGTGCGTTTGAAGGCGACCGAGCCGCTCAGTTCGCCGGACATGGCGTAATCCACTGCGGTTCGCCCGGCCAGGCGCGCCTCGTCGCGGTCCACCGGCGATGCGTAACCGGCGAAACTCCTCTGGAGATATCCGAAAGTGTCGGCGCGGACGCGGAGTTTCTCGACGCCGAGCTTGTCGGCGACCTTGGTCTTGACGATGCCGGCAAGGAAATCGCCCAGCGCGCCCGTGCCGGACAACTGAACGTTTCCGTGACTGTCTCGCTCGGCGGTCTGCGTGATCTTGACTCCCCACGGCTGGCCCTGCTCGTCCTCGATGCCCTCCGAGACGCATATCAGGCAGCGCCCGTATTTTCCATAGACCTCCGCCACCTCTTCGACGAACTTATCTTCCGAAACCGGCGCCTCGGGCACGTAGATAAGGTGCGGGCCGTCGGATTCGTCGACCCTTGCCAACGCGCTTGCTGCGGTCAGCCACCCGGCGTGCCGCCCCATTATGACGTCTATCTTTATGCCCGGAAGCGATGCGTTGTCGCGATCGTCGCCCATGACCGCCGAGGCGACGAACCTGGCCGCCGAACCGTAACCCGGGCAGTGGTCGGTCACGCGCAGGTCGTTGTCTATGGTCTTTGGTATGTGGAACACGCGCAGTTCGTAATCCGCCTCGGCGGCGCACTGCTGGACGATGCGCGCCGTGTCGGCCGAATCGTTGCCGCCGATGTAGAAAAAGTAGCGCACGTTGTTCTTCTCGAACGACCGGAAGATTTTTTCGCAGTATTCCTCGTCGGGCTTGTCGCGCGTCGAGCCCAGCGCCGCACACGGCGTATCCGCCACGCGGGCGAGCAAATCGGCGTCGACGTTATCGAGATTTGCGAAATTCTCCTCGATGACGCCCCGAACGCCGTGGCGCGCGCCCAGCAGGCGCTCGATGTCGCCGCTTTCGGAGGCCTTTTCCATCACGCCCGCAAGCGACTGGTTAATCACCGCCGTGGGTCCGCCCGACTGTCCTACTACCGCATTTCCTTTTATGGTCCCGGTCATTTGGCTGTGCTCCTTCTGGAATTAACTGCTCTAAAATTCAAACGGATTCTTCCGGCGAAAATCATACAAACCGTCCTCGATGATATCGAATTCCGGCGCGAAGGCGTGTTTAATATCCGTGGCTTTTGCCCCCGGACTTCATTTTATCGGTCAGCATGTGGCTTTCAATGAAGGTGGTGTTCCACCGCCCGCGGACGAACCTGGGATGCTCCAGGACCTTCCTGCAAAGCGGGATGGAGGTCTTTGTGGGATATATGACAAACTCCTCCAGTGCTCGTCTTGCGGTGGCGATCGCCTGCATGCGGTCCGGCTGATAAACCACCAGTTTGCCTATCAGGCTGTCGTAGTTTGGCGGGATGGTATAGCCCTGGTAAACGTGTGAATCCCACCGCACGCCGTTCCCTCCCGGGGCGACGAACGCCTCCACGCGACCAGGCGATGGGCGGAATCCGTGCTCGGGGTCCTCGGCGTTGATGCGGCACTCGATGCTGTGTCCCTGCTGGGATATCTGGCGCTGCTTGAGGTCCAGGGGCTCGCCGGAGGCGAGTTTCAGCTGCCACTTGACCAGGTCGTGACCGGTGACCATCTCGGTTATGGGATGCTCGACCTGTATGCGCGCATTGACCTCCAGGAAGTAAAACTCCCCCCTCTCGGTCAGCATGAACTCGACCGTCCCGGCGTTGTGATACCCCACCTGCCTCGCCAGTCGCACGGCGGAGTTGCATATCTCCTGGCGCAGCTCGTCGTCCAGGCCCGGTGCGGGCGTCTCCTCGATGACTTTCTGCCTGCGGCGCTGCACGGAGCACTCGCGCTCGAAAAGGTGCACCACGTGACCCTGCACGTCACCCAGTATCTGCACCTCGATGTGGCGAAAGTTCTCGATGCACTTTTCCATGTAAAGCCGCCCGTCGCCGAACGCCGCCTGCGCCTCGGCGTGGGCCTGCTCGAAGCAACTGCGCAGCGTCGCCTCGTTGTGGGCGAAGCGGATGCCGCGCCCCCCGCCGCCGGCGGCGGCCTTGATCGTCACCGGGTAGCCCAGCCGGTCGGCGACCTTGACGGCG
>CAYZPY010000132.1:0-7007 GCA_964480425.1 uncultured Planctomycetaceae bacterium | reverse complement strand
GCCAGCATCAGCGCCACGGCGTGCTCGGCCACGGCGTGGGGCGACTACGCCGGCACCCGCGCCACCGATACGCCGCGCTTCCGGCAGGTTTGCAGGTCCACGTTGTTGTAGCCCGCGCACCGCATGACGATAAGTTCCGTGCCGGCATCGGCCAGGCGGTTGATTACGTCTCCTGACAGGTCGTCGTTCACGAATCCGCAAATGATCCTGAAGCCCTCGGCCAGCGAGGTGGTGTCGAGGTTCAGTCGCGGCTGGAAAAACTTAAGCGCGAACCTCCGGTTGTTTTTATCCTCGAACGTGCTGCGGGTGTACGACTTGGCGTCGAAGATAGCCACCTTCACCCGCCCGTCGTCCTCGGCCGTATATATGTCGGCCAGGGTCTTGGTCTGTTCGCTGAGGCGCTGCGCCAGGCAGGTTAACATGCCCCTGGCAACGCCGGGCCTGTCGGCGAGCAGCCTTTCAAGGTGCTCGTTGTCCAGCACGCGGAGATGCACCTCGTCGCCCGCCTGGAGGGTCGCCGAGCGACAGCGGTCAAGAAACAACGACATTTCCCCGAGAGTCTGCCCAGGTCCGACCTCGGCGACCACCGCCTGCTCGCCCCCTGCGCCTTCTTTGAGCACGCGCACGTGACCCCGGCACAGGACGTACATCTGCGCGCCGCTGTCGCCCTGGCGGCAAATAATCTCACCCGGCGAGAATTTGGCCTCGTACATCATCCGGGATATCTCGTCCAGCGCCTCGTCGTCCAGCGCTGAAAAACACCGGGTCTTTTTGAGCGTCTGACGCAGTTGTTCCTGGCTGTCCATTTTCACCTCGCCAAGTTCCCTGGATTAAACCTTGAACGCCGAGGGGCACAGGTCGTTGACGACGCACTCGGCGCATTTGGGCTTTCGAGAAGTACAGGTTTCCCGCCCGTGGAATATCAGCATGTGCGGGAACGACGTCCAGTGTTTTTTGGGGACCAGCTCCATCAGGTCCTGCTCTATCTTTTTGGGGTCTTTTTCCCCGGTCAGTCCCAGCCGGACGGACAGGCGCTTTACGTGCGTATCCACAACGACGCCCTCGTTCTTGCCGAAGGCGTTGCCCAGAACCACGTTGGCGGTCTTGCGCGACACGCCGGGCAGAGACACCAGGTCTTCCATGTTGTCGGGCACCTTTCCGTCGAAGTCCTCGTCTATTATTTTGCACGCGGCGCGGATGTTCTTTGCCTTGTTGCGGAAAAAACCCGTCGAGCGGATCTGCTTCTCCAGCGCCGGCTGGGGGATTTTTGCGAAATCCGCGGCCTTTTTGTGTTTTTTGAATAGTTCGTCGGTGACCATGTTGACCCGCTTGTCGGTGCACTGGGCCGAGAGAATCGTAGCCACCAGCAGTTGCAGCGGGTCGGCGTGTCGCAACGCCGTGCGTGCGTGCGGATACTTTTTGCCAAGTTTGGAAATTATTTTCGCCGTCCGCTTCTTGACGCTTTCCTTCGATTCACGTGGCATTATTGTGTCCTTTTACTGTCCCTGGGAGTATTAACTGATTTATCTCTGTAATTCCGAAACCAGTTTACGCTATTGGACAGCCGTCGGTAAAATATCCAAAGAATTATAATCAGGCGGCACCCGCATTTCCGCATCCATTCTCCCGCGGAGCGCATTTCAGTATCAGGTCCGCTTATCGGATAAATAAGGCGGTCTTTTGTTGCCATGCCGGCGGGGCGGTGGTATATTGTGGGTCCATGAACCAGACCATGGACTTGCTGCGTTCAGTCAGCAATAAAACCGACGAAACCGAATTCTACACCCCCCACCCCGACGGATACGTTCCCGGACGGTGTAAATACGTGGCCGTCTTCGGAACGGTCATGAGTGGACTGGGCAAGGGTATTTTCTCCTCGTCACTGGCTAAGTTGCTCAAGGACAAGGGCTTAAACGTATCGCCCGTCAAGCTCGAGGGCTACCTGAACATAGATTCCGGAACGCTGAATCCCTACCGTCACGGTGAGGTGTTCGTCCTTGACGACGGCACCGAGACCGACATGGACCTGGGCACCTACGAGCGCATGCTCGACCAGGACCTTACCGGCGACAATTTCGTCACCGCCGGGCAGATTTATTCCGCCGTGCTCGCCAAGGAGCGTGCCGGTGTGTATCTCGGACGGGACGTGCAGATGATTCCCCACGTCACCGGCGAAGTCAAATATCGCCTTCGCGACCTTGCCGTCAAAACCTCCGCCGAAGCCATCTTCGTTGAGGTCGGCGGGACCGTGGGCGACATCGAAAATGCATTCTACATCGAGGCGCTGCGCGAGATGGGTTACGAGGAGGGGTCCGGTTCGGTTCTGTTCGTGGCGCTGACGTACGTGCTGAGCCCTCCCTCGCTGGGCGAGCAGAAGTCCAAGGCAGCCCAGTTGGGCATAAAGCGCCTGATGGAATTCGGCGTGCATCCGCACATTATCGCCTGCCGATGCGAAAAGCCCGTCAGCGAAAAGGTCCGCCAGAAGATTTCGCTTTACACCAACGTGCCGCTTAAATGCGTGTTCTCCATGCACGACCTGCAGAGCATATATCTGCTTAATCACCAGATGCGCGAGGCGGGGCTGGACAGCGAGGTGGTGCAGCTGCTGGACCTCGGGGGCAAGGTTAACTCCGCCGCGGATGCCCGTTCGGCCGCCCAGTGGGAAAAGTACACCTCCATCATCACCGCGCCGAACGGGGAAGTCACCATCGGCATAACCGGCAAATACACGTCGCTGCGCGACAGTTACGCCAGCATCCTGCGCGCGCTGGAGCACGCCGGGGCCGCTAACAACGTCAAGGTGAAAGTCAAGTGGATAGACACCACCGACGTAACGGATGATAACGTCGCCGACGCTCTGGCGGATGTGGACGGAATAATCGTTCCCGGCGGGTTCGGCGTTCGCGGCACTAGCGGGAAAATCGCCTGCATCAAGCACGCCCGCCAGAATAAACTTCCGTACCTCGGCATCTGCCTGGGCTTCCAGATGGCGGTGGTGGAGTACGCCCGCAACGTCTGCAACCTGCCCACAGCCGACAGCACCGAGATAAATCCCGATTGCGACACGCCGGTGATCAGCATCCTGCCCGAGCAGAAGAAGATCGAGGGTCTCGGCGGCAACATGCGCCTGGGCGGTCAGGACGTGCAGATCAGCCCCGGCACGCTGGCGGTCCGGCTGTTCGGCGCCACCAGCATCCGCCAGCGGTTCCGGCACCGTTACGAGGTGGACCCGGATTACGTCCGGACGCTCCGGCAGGCGGGGCTGGTGTTTTCGGGCAGGCACCCCGAGCAGCCGATTATGCAGATTCTCGAACTTTCCCAGGACGTCCATCCGTATTTCATCGCCTCGCAGTTTCACCCGGAGTTTACATCACGCCCGCTTCGACCTAATCCGCTTTACGAGGGACTTGTCGCCGCCACGCTGAAATAACATGCCACGCAGGGACGACATACACACCGTGCTCATCATCGGCTCGGGACCGATTGTCATCGGGCAGGGGTGCGAGTTCGATTATTCCGGCACGCAGGCGTGCAAGGCGCTGCGTCAGGAGGGGTATCGCATAGTGCTTATCAATTCCAATCCCGCCACCATAATGACCGACCCGGAAGTGTCCGATCGGACGTACATCGAGCCGATAACGCCCGAGGCGGTGACCAAGGTTATCCGAGCCGAGGCCAGCGGCGAGAATCCCGTCGACGCGCTGCTGCCGACGCTCGGAGGGCAGACCGCGCTGAACACCGCAGCCGAGGTCGCCGACGCCGGCGTGCTCGACGAGTACGGCGTGGAGATGATAGGCGCCAACCGCACGGTCATCAACCGCGCTGAGGACCGCACCGAGTTCAAGAACATCTGCCAGTCCATAGGTCTGGACGTGCCGCAAAGCGGCATAGCCCACACCATGGATCAGGCCAAAGACGTGCTCGAACAGGTGGGCCTTCCGTGCTGCATACGCCCGGCCTACACGCTGGGCGGCACCGGAGGGGGGTTCGCGTTCAACGTCGAGGAATTCGACGAGATAGCCGCAAGGGGGCTGGCCTATTCGCCCATCAGCGAGATACTCATCGAGGAGTCGGTGCTCGGCTGGAAGGAATACGAACTGGAGGTCATGCGCGACAAGGCCGACAACGTCGTCATCGTCTGCTCAATCGAGAACTTCGACCCCATGGGCATACACACCGGCGATTCGATAACCGTCGCGCCCGCACAGACGCTCACCGACAAGGAATATCAGCGGATGCGCGACGCGGCGCTGGTCATCATCCGCGCCATCGGCGTGGAGACCGGCGGCAGCAACATCCAGTTCGCCGTCAATTCGCAGACCGGGCGGATGACCGTGGTGGAGATGAACCCGCGAGTCAGTCGCTCCTCGGCCCTGGCGTCCAAGGCCACCGGCTTTCCCATCGCCAAAATAGCCGCCAAACTCGCCGTGGGATACACGCTCGACGAGATTCCAAACGACATCACCCGACAGACGCCGGCGTGCTTCGAGCCGACTATAGATTACTGCGTGGTCAAGATTCCCCGATGGACGTTCGAAAAATTCCCCGACGCCGACGACACGCTCACCACGCAGATGAAGTCCGTGGGCGAGGCGATGAGCATCGCCCGGACATTCAAGGAGGCCCTGCAAAAAGGCATCCGCTCGATGGAGATAAAGCGTTTTGGGTTCGGACTGGACGGAAAGGACGAATGGTTAAAGGCGCAAAAGGGCCTAACGGACGGCAGCGCCTGCCCCATCGGGCATCGCCGGTTGCACAGAAAACTTTCCATACCCACAGATGACCGCCTGTTTTACATCCGCTACGCGCTCAAGGCCGGGTGGTCCGTGGATGAAATTTATAAGATAACCTGGGTGGACCGCTGGTTCCTTACGCAATTGAAGCAACTGGTGAATTTCGAGGACGATTTATCCGCCGCCGGTGATTTATCCGGCGCAGATGAGTCTCTTCTTCGTCGCGCCAAGCAGTGGGGCTATTCGGACATCCAACTGGCGACCATCTGGCAGACGACGCCGGAGAAGATCCGCCGGATTCGCAAGGCAATGGGCATCGAACCGACCTACAAACTCGTGGACACCTGCGCCGCCGAGTTCGAGGCGTATACACCTTATTATTATTCATCCTATGAATCGCCCATTAACCGCATTGCGGATAATAAATCGGGAAAAAACGATCCTGGGACCTGGGACCAGGGACCTGGGACCTTTTACGACGACGAAGTTCGCGTAACGGACAAGAAAAAGATTGTCATCCTCGGCGGCGGGCCGAACCGTATCGGCCAGGGAATCGAGTTCGATTACTGCTGCGTACACGCGGCGTTCGCGGCGCGGGAGATGGGCTTCGAGGCCGTCATGGTCAACTCCAATCCCGAGACGGTCTCCACCGACTACGACACGTCGGACCTGCTGTTCTTCGAGCCGCTGACCCTCGATGACGTGCTGAACGTCTGCCGGCGCCTCAACGGGCGGCCTCTTGGACAGGTCGCTGAGGTAGCGGAGGAAGCGGAGGAAAAATTCAGTAATAACCCTGCTGCCTCTGCGACTACCGCCAAAGGTTTGCTTCACGGGGTGATAATCCAGTTCGGCGGGCAGACGCCGCTGAACCTCGCGCGGGGTCTGGAAGCCGCCGGCGTGCCAATCATCGGAACATCGCCGGAATCGATAGACGTCGCCGAGGACCGCAAGCGCTTCGCCAGGATACTGTCCGACCTTAACCTCCGGAGCCCACCCAGCGGAACCGCGCTTACCGTCGAGGAGGCCCGCCAGATCGCCGCCCGCATCGGATACCCCGTGCTGGTGCGCCCCAGTTACGTGCTGGGCGGGAGGGCGATGGAAATTGTCTCCGACTCCGAGCAGTTGGACCTTTACATGACCCGTGCGGTGGACGCCTCGACGGTTGGCAGGGAGCATCCCATCCTCATAGACAAATTTCTCGACGGCGCCACCGAGGTGGATGTGGACTGCGTGTCCGATTTCGGTCCGGGTCCCGACGGCGCGCGGCCGCCCAATCCGCGGGTGCTGGTCTGCGGCGTGATGGAGCACATCGAGCAGGCGGGGATACACTCGGGCGACTCGGCCTGCGCGCTTCCGCCGTTTTCGCTCACCGAGGGCGTGGAGGCGGAGATTCGCCGACAGGCAAAACTCCTGGCGCAGCGACTCGACGTCCGTGGGCTGATGAACGTCCAGTTCGCCGTCAAGGACGGAAAGGTCTACATACTGGAGGTGAACCCGCGCGCTTCGCGGACGGTGCCGTTTGTTTCCAAGGCCACCGGCGTTCCGTGGGCGAAGGTCGCCGCAAAGGTCATGGCCGGCGAGTCGCTGGAGGATCTCGGCGCTGCCGAGGTGCCGCGCCCAAGGCACACCTCCGTCAAGGAAAGCGTGTTTCCGTTCACCAAGTTCCCCCGGGTGGACGTGGTTCTCGGTCCGGAGATGCGCTCCACCGGCGAGGTGATGGGCATAGACATGAGTTTCGCCATGGCGTTCGCCAAGAGCCAGGTCGCCGCCGGGCTTTCGCTGCCCTTGGAGGGGACGGTTTTCGTCTCCGTGCGCGACGCCGACAAGGTCAAGGTCGTCCCGCTGGCGCAGCGGTTGGCGGCGATGGGTTTCGATCTGGTGGCCACCAGCGGCACGCACAGGGCGCTGACCGAGGCGGGAATGACGGTGCGGGAGCTTCCAAAGCTTTCCCAGGGTCGGCCAAACATCGCCGACCTCATCGCCAACGCCGAGGTCGACATGCTAATAAACACGCCCACCAGGCACGGCCCGTCCACGGACGAGGGAAAAATCCGCTCGCTGGCGACACTTCATCGCATACCGCTGATAACCACGCTGACCGCCGCATTTGCGGCAGCCGACGCCATCGCCGCCATGCGCGCCGGTAAATCCCCCGCTGGCGAACAACCCTGGTGCGTCCGCCCACTACAGGATTATTTCCCCAAATCAGCAGGGCGTGCAACTTAGAATGTGTATGAAAACCGGCGGACCCGTGTCGCGGGCATCTTGCCCGCG
>CAYZPY010000131.1:0-7074 GCA_964480425.1 uncultured Planctomycetaceae bacterium | reverse complement strand
AGTTTTTTCACGTCTACTTACGACAATCATTTACAGACAAAGCAATTGGCTCAATACCCGAGCCCGCTGCGATATTGACGATAAGTTGCGGTTGTGTTGCGATGCTGCGCAAACGCCGACTATAGATATTACGTGGTTTTTCGATTTCCGACAAATTGGATAACTCTTAAATAAAACTTAACTTGGGCAAATCCGACTTTCGGGTATAATAAATTTCGCTCTGGACCGCTTGGAACGGCGGAGTCCAATTCGTATAGGAGGAGAGCGGCGAATGCTCGTCGCCGCCAATCGGGCCAAAAAACCCAGTTCCTGTTTATCTTTAAGTGTTATTTAAAGGATGTAGACCGGATGTGAGTGTACAAAATGCTACGCTCGCAAAAAGAATGTAAAGGATAGTTTGAAATGCTATTGCGGCCCGGAGTTGCCAAATTCAGAGAACGTGGCTCGGATGGATCAGGGTGGCCATCAAAGCATGCTCCCTCGATGGTATTGACATCTCCAGGAAGGTCTAACGGCGTTTCTCTCCGTTTGCGACGATGCCGGACAACACCCGTTATTTAAGGAGAAATGAATGAAGAAACATATTCCTGCAAATTCCTTTCACGATGAGGGGTAGTTGAGGCGGAAAAGGTCTGTTTGCTTATTTTGCTTAAGAAAATATTGAAAAAGGAGAACGAAAATGAAAAAGGTCACAATTCTGACGACGATGGCTGTGCTGCTGGTGATGTCGGGCGTTGGTCAGGCCAAGGATTACGGCCCGCTGGTCGGATGGGACCGTTATGCCAACAACGCCACCTTCGCGCACTGGGAATTCACCACGTCGGATATGCCGAGTTCACCCGAAGATTTCTGGAATCCAAACGGCGTGCCGTTTATTGAATTGACCACAAATGGCACGGGATTCTGGGAATGGTCTAATGAGTGGCCCTGTCCGGAAGGCATGGATCCTTCGGGTGTAACGGACGGCTGGCACTGCGCCGATGCCGAAGGCGGTACGATACGGATTGAAATACCGAACGATCCGGAAAACAGGGAGATCAAAGAGATCTTCATGCAGATGACCACCAGCAAGTTACCCTCAGGTATTACGGTGACCGGTCACGGTGGAGAACCGGGCGGATACACCTCCGGCACGTTCCCCACCGGTAGACCCGACTACCAGGAGGGTTCCCCGCCTCCGATCTCCGGAGAGGGCTCCTGGTACACCTACAACTGGGGATTCACCATCGAGCCGAATCCCGAATCCGAGACAATAGAGATCGAAGTAGAGGAATGCACGGTGGTGGACCAGATTGTCGTAGACACGCGCTGCATGCCCGAGCCGGCGACCATGAGCCTGTTCGCCCTCAGCGGGCTTGGTTTGCTGTGGCGCAAACGCAGATAACGCCACAAAACGCCTGATTGGCGAAAAAAGCCCGCGGCCTGTTCCTTTTAGACCGCGGGCTTTTAATATCGCCCGGAACGAATATTTTTAAATCTCTTGAACTTGGGTCGGCATCCACACCAAACATGGGTCGGTGGCGTTCCTGCGCCGCCGACTTTTTCGATGGCAAGTTCTCCGCGGCGGCGTGGGAACGCCGCCGCGCATCCTGGACAGGCCGGACGCCAGTCCGGCAGGAATCACATCTTCCGCACCACGCCGATGACGATGCCCTGGATTTTGACCTCCCGTGCGTATATGGGTTCGTGCTGAGGATTGGCCGGGGCAAGGCGGACGGCGCCTTTTTCGCGGTAGAATTTCTTGAGCGTGGCCTCGCCGTCGCCCAGCAGCGCCACGACGGTCTGCCCGTTGCGGGCCGAATCGGCCTTACGGCAGATGACGTAATCGCCGTCGCGGATTTGCTCGTCTATCATGCTCTGTCCGGCGACCTGTAGGGCGAATATCTCGCCGCTTTGGCGGAACATGTCGCCCAGGTTCACGGCGAGGTTGTCCTCGACGGCCTCGATGGGCGACCCGGCGGCGATTCTCCCCGCAAGGGGAATGGCGCGGTCGGATTCGCCGGGGAAGTGGAACTCAGGGCTTATCTGCAAACAGCGGGCAGTGTGTTTGCTCCCGCGGATTACGATGCCTTTTCGCTCCAGCGACGCGACGTGTTCGAACACGGTTACCTTTGTGAGACCCAGACGATCGCCTATCTCCTGGAATGTGGGGGAATAGCCCAGGTTGTCCTGATATTCGCGTATAACCCTCAGTATCTGAAGTTGTCGGGGCGTGGGTCTTTGCATTAACGCTCTCCGTGTATCCGATTATGACCGAGGGGGACGGGTGACGCCGAACCTGTTTTGCGCCCAGTGACCCGGACGAAATCACGCCATTTTGCCATTTGCCGAATCCGCCCTTCTGCCGGGTGTCGGCGGGCCTGGGCCAATAACGGATAAAGTCGCCGCCGGGCCCGAATATGCACAATGGTATATCCGACACTATAACATCCTTAGAGTCAACGATGTTCGCTACGGTTCTCTTGCACAATGCGGTGTATCGTTATGCGACTTGTTTACCTAACATCGGCCAAACCGCATGACGGGCATGAATCTTTTTTGCGATTTGTCGAATTTCGCCCGCCCGGCGTGTCAGTCGCGATACGGACCAAGAGGTTTGAAGGACAGTTTGCTTCCGGTGGGGATTCGACCTTCCTCGCTGAAGAGCATCAGTTCGTTGTCGCCTTCTTGCAGCCAGCATTCGGGAAGGTAGTAATCCTGCTGTGGACCGACGGTCCAGAACCGGCCGAGGTTGTGACCGTTGAGGAATATCTGTCCCTTGCGTGCGCCTATGATGTGGACGAACAGGGCCCTGTCCTGCGGTTTGTATTTGAATCCGGTGACGTACCACGCCGGCCGGTCCTTGCCGACGATACGGCCCTGGTCTTCCGGCGGCGTCCAGAGTCTGTAGAACATCTTCGCGCCCTGAGTTATCGTGTCGTTAAGCGCGTAAAATTCGCAACTGTCCAGGCCCAGGGGCTCCTGGTCGCCCTTGGGCCACAGGTAGAGGGTTATCCGGTTGGCGCCTTTTTTTAGTTCCGACCCGAATGTCACCTCGCCGAAGTTCGTGCTCTCGGTCGGCCAGAAGAATCCCGATGTGCGGTTATTGCACGTCACTGCAAGGGGGCAATTAACCTCCTCGAAAGACATGTAAACGGGCGAGACCTTTTTTAGCGGGATGCTGACCTCGGCGGTCCACACCGGACGGTTCTCCAGTTCGCCAAGGAGGTATCCCATCGAGCGGGGCACGATGCGCCGCGCGAAACCCTCTGCGGGCTTGATGCGAAATTTCCGCGTCTTGATCTGCTGAGCGGAGTAAATGTGCCCAAGGAGCCCTTTTTGCTCGCCCAGGCGCGGACCGGCTGAGAACCTGCCGAGATTGTCTGCCAGTATTACCAGCGAATTTTGCCCCCGCTTGAACGAGGCGCGTATCGGTTTGCGTGTGGCGTCCTGGTCGCGACCCCACGTGCCGATGACCGAGCCGTTGAGGTATATTATCGCCCGGTCGCGGAAGTCTCCCGGCAGCAGGCGGCATTTCTTCGCCCGGGGCATTTTCTTTTCGATCCTGTACCAGATGTATCCCCAGTGCGCGCCGAGTCTGTCCACGTCGCGCGGGTGGTCGAGCTTGCTCCATTCCAGTTCGTCGTTCACCGGTTCGGTGCATACGTGCATCCGGCTCCAGCTCTTGAGGCGCGGCGTGGTTCGCTTGCCGGCGGACTGGGGCTTGTATTTTTTGCGTACCGGTTCGCCGTCGCTCGCGAGGATGGTGTATTGCTTGTCGCTCGAGTGGGGCGTGACATCCTCGCTGTCCGCCCCCACGTACGACGGGCCGAATATCAGCATTTCGTCAACGTACCAGCAACGCTGCGCCAGTTCGCTGTTGATAATCACGATCCTCAGATCCTGGTGCTCGATGATGTCCGGTTCGTCCGAGTCGGGCACGCGATGCAGGTACTGTTGGTCGTCCAGGCAGAACTGCCCCTCCCATCCGGCCGGTCCGTGAAACACCAGCGTCTTGCCGCCGAAAAATCCAAACGGCATGAGGTTGGTGTAGTTTAGTTTATGCTCTTCGCTGAGTTGCAGGTTCACCGGCACAGCCGTTGCGCCCAGCGGTTCGAGGGGGACGGTTAGTCGGTGCGCGTTGGGTAGCGAAATCCTGGCGGTGGTTATCTCCTGGCGATCGTTGTTGGTGATGACCGCCCACTGCCCGGTGGGGCTGTAAATGTTCAGCACGTCGGTGCTGTCGTGGATGTTGACGCCGGGCTCCTCGTTGTACGCCTCGGCGAAGAACGGACCCATGTGGTTTGCCAGCATGTTCACCAGACGCGACAGGTAGTACTTCCGGGTCAGGCCGCCGCCCTCGGCCACCGGCGCGTCGCAATCGTACGAGGTTGTGCGGTAGGACTGGGGATTTTCCTGCCCCCGGCCGGCCAGAAATTCCATGTTCGTGCCGCCGCAGAAGGGGTAGAAATTGTACTGGGCGCCCCAGCCAAGCGCCTCAAGCGCGTGGCGGATGTTCTGGTGAGCGGGCATAGAGTTATGCTCCTGCGCCCAACTGTCCGCAGCGCCGGTGGGAAGCTGGCTGACTATCAGGGGAGCGTTCTGCTGATACAGGCGCAGTTGCTTGAGATTTGCAACAAGGGCGCGTTTGGCAATGAGGCACTGGATGGTGCCATCCAGCGGCTTTTCTGGCGATGAATTGCTCGTGATGATGGGTATGTCAAAGCCCGTCCGGCGGATAAGTTGATTGACGAACTGGAGATACTTGACCCTCTCGGGCGAATCCATTGAGCAGTCGTTTTCGTTCTGGACCAGAATGATGTTGCCCCCGCGCGTAACCTGGTGCTCGGCCAGGGGGGCGAGAATCCTGGACAGGTATTTGTCGAAATAGTGCGTGTATGCAGCGTTTGAGTTGCGGTATGCGATTCCGCTTTTGGACGTAAGCCACCCCGGAAGCCCGCCGAAGTCCACGTCGCCCCCGATATAGGGTCCGGGCTTGATGATTACGTACAGTCCCAGTTCGCCGGCCAGACGCACGAATGCCGAGACGTCTTTGTGGTCGGAAAGTTCCCAGAGGCCCTCGGCGGGTTCATGGTAGTTCCAGGGGATGAATGTGCTTATGCAGTTAAGACCGGCGCGTTTTGCCTTGGTGAGGCGATCTCGCCAGAGCCCGGACGGTATTCGGAAATAATGGACCGATCCGCTGACCAGCCAGATCCGCTGGGCGTCCAACATGAGTGAGCCATCGTCATACTTTATCTCTGCCATGTATTTATTCCTCGCCCTGGAGGGGCGCATCGCCGCGATTCTCCCGACCCATACGCAACAAGCAGGTCCGCGACGGGGACCCTATTTGATAATCGGCGGCGATTCGTACAAACTGCGTAAATAGTTTAATTGCTTGAACAAAGCATGCAACAAAAACCCCTTTTGGCGTGTTTTATTCAACACGGTCGGTGAATGAGTGTGGAAGCCAGCATGGGAATATAATACACTATTAATCATAGACTTACGAATATTTTATCGGAATTTTACGCAGCATGCCCGGGTGCATCGTCCTGACCGGCGAAATACGCAAAATAATAATATATATATATAATATTAAGGCACTTATATATTTTGGGCCTTGAATGGAAGTTTTTTCTGCGCAACGTCAATTTTTAGACGTGTAAGGTCCTGCTTAATCGGGCGTAAAGGTTAAATTTCGATTTTTTCACCCTTATGCCCAGCCCCTCGGACCCCAGTGTTTTCAGCCGCCCGCCATAGCCGAATCGCAGAGATTTTTTGGTAATGTCACCCTGCAAGAGAAATCGCCCGTAATTGCCTTCCATGAAAGTCGGCGGCGGTATCACCTCAAGAAGCCGCCTCTGGGCGGCCGAGAGAATGCCGCTTTCGCCTACCATGCATCCGAGGGTGAACTTCACGCCCGCCTCGGCGGCCATCCTCGCCAGGCGCGCCGACATCCCCAGGCCGCCGTTTTTGCTGATGCGTATATTCCACCACACGCGTCGCGGCTCGCCCAGGAGAATCCGTGCGTCCCGCTCGGTAAGGAGTGTTTCGTCGGCCATCAGTGGCAAGTTACATATGCGGGCCAGTTCGACGAATTCTTCCGCCGTGGCGCCGGCGGGTTGTTCGACAACGCACACGCCGAATCGCTTAAGTTCCTTAACGCGGCCGGGCACCGTGTCGTATTGCCATTCGCCGTTGACGTCCACCCGCAGCGTGTACTTGCCCTTTTTGATGCCGCCTGACAGTTGTTTGGCAACTGCCAGGAGATTTTGCTCGTCGGTCTTTTCGTCGAGGCCCAGTTTCAGTTTGAAATCGCGCAGGCCGTACAGGCGCATCATTCTTAGCCGCCGCGCGGTCGCCGCCGGATCGGACGAGCCCAGCACGCCGGATACCCGCGCGGCGATGCGCCTGCCCGTCGGAACGGCGCCGAGAACCGCTTTTGTCGCCTTCTCATCGGACAGGGTCCACCTCATGGCGGCAAGTTCCGTCGCGCACGCTGCGGCGTTGATGCACCTGTCGCCGGCGGTGTGGGGCGTGATTTGCGGAAGATAAGCGGCGGGCGTTTGGTTGTTGCTGCGCCAGGCGGGGATGATGGTTTTTTCGATGTCGTCCGGAACGCTTCCAAGCGTCTCGCCGGTGACGTATTCACGCGGGAGTGTTTCGCCCCAACCGACGTTGCCGTCGCTGCACGTCAGGCAAACTACAATGCCCTGCGACGTGGCGCGCGACGCTGTGGCGTGCTCGAAGAGGTGCATGGGTATCGAGGTGCGATATATGTCTATGCGTATGGGCCTGATAATCATTCGATTTTCGTCCTGGCGTTTATACTGGCGCCTTAGCGTCCCTGTCTGCCCCTGCCTACTGGCGCTAGGCAGGCAGGTGCGGCAAGAAGGCAGGCGTCCAGAACATAACGTTATCGTGACCTGGTATTATAATCTCTGCCAGTTCGAGTATATCGCCCAGACTTCGCAAGGCCGCTTGCGTGTCGCCGCAGCCGGACCACACCCGCCCGCGCAATACGTGCCCGGCGGTGACGGCGGCGTCCCCGGCGATGATGATTGTGCGGTTCGCCGGCGTCAGCAGCAG
>CAYZPY010000130.1:0-7101 GCA_964480425.1 uncultured Planctomycetaceae bacterium | reverse complement strand
CCTCGGCGCGAAGCTTCCGCGCCGGCGCACGAGTTCGCGCACGAAAACCGGCGACAGCAGCGCCGCGGCCAGAAGCTGCCTGTAGGAGGCGAGAACTATCGGGTCCACTTGGCAGGACTTTATCCACAGCACCGCCGTCGAGCAGGCGTAAACGCCAACTATCAGCAATATTATCGGAACAATCACGCCAACGCAGGATATTCAAATCGCCGCCGGTTTACAGATAAAATTATGCGCATTCGACGCCGTAAGCATCGCCTGCGCCGGGCAGAATCTCCGATTCGAACGCAACGCGCGTTATAATCACACTATAAAACGAACGTGTGAATCTATGTCGGAATTTGAAGTAATCTCGCAGATGCAGCCGCGCGGCGATCAGCCAAAGGCTGTAGAACGCCTGGCGGAAAACCTCCGCGCCGGACAGGAGCACAACGTCCTGCTGGGCGTCACCGGCTCGGGCAAAACATTCACCATAGCCCACGTCGTCGAGAAACTCCAGAGGCCCGCACTGGTCATCTCGCACAACAAGACCCTTGCCGCACAACTCTACGAGGAATTCAAGGACCTGTTCCCCAACAACGCCGTGGAGTACTTCGTCAGCTACTACGATTACTACCAGCCCGAGGCGTACATCCCCCAGCGCGACATATACATCGAAAAGGACGCCTCCCGCAACGAGGACCTCGACCGCCTGCGTCTCTCTGCCACCACATCCCTGTCGTACCGGCGCGACGTGATTATCGTGGCCAGCGTGTCGTGTATATTCGGCCTGGGCTCACCGCAGGAGTACAAGGAAATGGTAGTGCCCATCCGCACAGGTCAGGTCATCGGGCGCGACGAGCTGCTGAGGCAACTGATAAACGTGCGCTACGAACGGAACGACATCGACTTCCGACGCGGCACGTTCCGCGTCCGCGGCGACACCATCGAGATTTTCCCCGCATACGAGGAGTTCGGCTACCAGGTCGAGATGTTCGGCGACGAGATCGAAGCCATCCGAATGGTCCACCCCACAAGCGGCGAGGAACTCGGTCGGGAGGAACAGACGTTCATATACCCGGCCGTGCACTACGTTGCCCCCCAGGAGACCATCGACGGGGCAATCATCACGATAAGGGAAGAACTCGCCCAACGGCTGATAGAACTGCGCAACGAGGGCAAACTCCTGGAGGCCCAGCGTCTGGAGGCCCGCACCAACTACGACCTGGAGATGCTCCAGGAAGTGGGCTTCTGCCCGGGCATAGAGAACTACTCCCGCCACCTCGACGGCCGGTCCCCGGGACAGAGACCCTACACCCTGATAGACTACTTCCCCGAAGATTACCTGCTGATTATCGACGAGTCGCACGTCACACTCCCCCAACTGCACGCCATGTACCACGGCGACCGCCACCGCAAACAGGTGCTGGTGGACCACGGCTTCCGCCTGCCAAGCGCGCTGGACAACCGACCGCTGAGGTTCGAGGAGTTCCGGGATTTGTGGAAGCAGGTCATTTTCGTATCGGCTACGCCCGGGCAGTGGGAAATCGAACAGGCCGGCGGCGAAGTGGTCGAGCAGGTCATCCGCCCCACCGGGCTGGTGGACCCTGCCATCGAGGTCCGAAGCGCAAGCGGGCAGGTTCAGGACATCCTGGTCGAGGTCCGCAGGCGGGTCGCCGAAGGCGAACGAACACTCATCACCACGCTGACAAAGCGCCTGGCCGAAGACCTCTCCCAGTACATACAGCAGGAAGGTTTCCGCTGCGAATACCTCCACAGCGAAATCGACACCTTACAGCGCGTGAACATCCTGCGAAACCTCCGCAAGGGAAAATTCGACGTCCTGGTCGGCGTGAACCTGCTGCGCGAGGGGCTGGACCTTCCGGAAGTGTCGCTGGTGTGCATCCTCGACGCCGACAAGGAGGGCTTCCTGCGATCGGCCACCAGTCTCATCCAGACCATAGGCCGATGCGCGCGGAACGTCAACGCGCAGGTATTTCTCTACGGCGACAAGGTAACCCCCGCCATGAAAAAGGCCATCGACGAAACCCGGCGCCGGCGAAAACTCCAGGTGGAATACAACCGCCAAAACAACATCACGCCACAGACGATCCGCAAGGCAATCCGCGACACGCTATCCGAACAGGTCCGCGCAAGGCAGATCGTCCGACAGGCCATACACGCCTCCCAGCAGGAATACGACCGCACGGAACTGGTCTCGCAGTTGGAGGCGGAAATGTACGAAGCCGCAGAGGCGATGGAATTCGAACGAGCCGCGCGCATCCGCGACCGCCTCGCCGAACTAAAAGACCAGTCCGACCCCCACGCGACCACCCGCCGGGGAAAAAGCAAAAGACGGAAAAGATAGGTCCGAGGTATTAGTTCAGAGACTTGCCGGCCAACTTTTCGGGCGGGTCCGAGATAAAAATCCCAAATGCCCAAATATCAAACAACGCGGACCCGTGGTACGGATTAACGAATCAACTAATTACCGTTTACCGGTTGCTGAATCACCTGATGTGCTTCTGCCCGAACCTGTCCCGTATCTGCTGGGCCGACGTCAGCAGGCGACGTTCGGATTTCAGCACGCCGGACAGGTTGCTGGTGGTTATCCCCAGCACGTCGGCCGCTTTTGACATCCGCCCCTCGCACGCCTCGAGCAAATCCAGCAGCAGCGCCGCGACCGACCAGAAACGCCTGTCTTTTCGCCCGATTTGCAGGCGTTTTTTTCCGGCCCCCCCCCCGCGTGGGGTGAAGACGCACTCGCCCAGTATCGCCGGAATTCGACCTTCGACGTCGAACGGCTCGCGCACGCCGCAGGCGATCTCCATCCGCAGACGCCGCAGCGCGCGGCGCTTGTTGTCGAGCTGCGAGCGGAAGTCCTCGCTCTGCACCGTCACGCCGGTTGGTTCGTGCTTCAGTCGTATGGCCGTGGAGACCTTGTTGCGCCGCTGACCGCCCGGTCCGGACGCGCGATACGCCTCCAGACGGCACTGCGACAGCAGCGTCTTATCGTCGGCGCCGAGATATTCATGCCGGGACATAATCGAATGTTATCACGGCCGGCGGCGATTGACCATTGTCCGCCTGCGGCGCGACGGGCGGGTCAAAAATATTTCCACTACACTGTGTTTGCAGGTTGCCCGAAACGGACATTGGAGTTAAAATAAACATGGTAACCGTCGTGGTCTGGTTTTACTTGATTGCCCTGTCATTTGAAAAAAGGAAGACGACAAGGTGAACGACTGGATTAAAGCCGAACTAACGGCCGAACGGGGCGAAGAGCACTACCAGCAGGGCATGTGGGAACAGGCCATTGCGGAACTTCGCACCGCCATCGCCGTTAATCCGTACAATCCCCACTGGCATCACACCCTCGCCTTGGCGCTGGAGGCGACGGACGATTACCGCGGCGCATCCCGGGCGTGCCTGAACGCAATCCGCCTGTGCCCGGACGAGGTGGAATTCATAAACTCGCTCGGCGTCAACCTGACCCATTTGGGCAAATACGCACGCGCGCTGAAGTGCTTTAGGCAAATCCAGCGGTTGGATCCCGACTTCGAGCCGGCGTACTGCAACTGCATCATCACGTACACCCAGATGGGCGACCACCAGCAGGCGGAGCTGATGTTCTACCTCGCGCGACAGGTGCAGAGCGAATGCCCGCTGTGCTGGTACAACCTCGGCATCAGTTTTTACGTCCGGCGCAAATACGCCCGCGCTGTCGAATGCTGGAAAAATACGCTGCGACTGGACTCCTGCCACCCCCAGGCGCACGCCAGAATCGCCGACGCCTGCTGGGCCGGGGGCGAACTGACGCTGGCCGCAAAGCATTACCGCGCAGAGTTGGCCCTGTACCACCAGGACGTGGAAACCATGCTGGACCTCGGCGCCCTGCTGATGGAGATGAATTATCCTCGCAAGGCCGAAAAAATCTTCATCCGCGCCCTGCAATGCAGGCTTGACTGCGCCGAGGCGCATTACTGCCTGGGTGAACTGGCCGAAAAACAAGGTCGACTCGAAGACGCCGCCGAACAGTTCCGCCTGACGTTGGAAATCGACCCCGAATTTGTCGGCGCGAACCTGGAGTTGGCGCGTCTTGCCATACGCCGCCGGTGCCGTCAAAGGGCGCTGGGACACCTGTGTGCGGAGTTGCGAATCAGCCGCGACGCGCCGCGGACCGTAGCCGAGGCCGGAAGAATGCTCCTGGAAATCAAAATGCCCCAAAAGGCGCTGGAGGCGTTCAACCGCCTTGTGGAACTCACCCCCAGCGACCCGCGCGCGCATCACAACCTGGCGGTGTGCCTGTTCCGACTGGGGCGCATGGACGAAGGCATACGGCACTGCCGAAAGGCGCTGAAACTCCGCCCGGACTACTCCCTTGCCCTTTACAACCTGGCACTTGCGCACCTCCAGTCCGGCTCGATGCGAAGGGCGCGGCGCTGCGCCGCGCGGGCGCTTGCACTGTCTCCGGAAAACCACACCATCAAGCGCCTCTGGCACCGCATAAACCGGCGCAAGAGACGCCTGTCGCGCACCTTTCGCCTGCCTCCACGCCGAGGCGCGTAGCGTTCGCTTATGCCCGGCGCACATTATTTGCGACATTTGCGAGGGATAAAATCCCACTTTTTGCGCAATCTTTTGTTAGCGTCCCAAAAGTGCAGGTGATGAAATAACAGGACATTTTTTCGTCCGGGTCCCCAAGCGATGTTTTGCGGAGCCGCGGATATACCGATAAGCAAGGCCGACCTTCTTTTACTTCCACTGGACAATCTTATCCGCGGGAAATTAACATTATCGCCGAGATGAACACCGACAGGCAACGCAGTGCGGGCAACTCGACTGCCCGCGGGACGGTTCGCGGCAAGCCCACGGTAGTCGTTACCGAGCCGCTTACCGACACGGCGCTGGAATATTTGAATCAACACGCCGAGGTCATCCGCTGCGGCCCACCGGAAGTGTCCGGCGTTATCGGCGACGCCGACGGGCTCATCGTGCGAACCTACACACAGGTTGACCGTGCGCTTCTGGAGAAGGCCTCCCGGCTCAAGGTCATAGGACGGGCCGGCGTGGCGCTGGAGAACATAGACGTGCCCGCCGCAAAGGCCTGCGGAATCGAAGTCGTCCACACCCCCGCCGCGAACACACAGGCGGTGGTCGACTACACCATCGCAATGATAATCATGCTCAACCGGCGATTCTGGCCGATGGACGCCCACCTGCCGCCCGAGGAGTTCCACAAGGTCCGCAAGCAGCGGTTCGGGCGGTTCCTGGCCGATATGACGCTGGGAATAGTGGGCTGCGGGCGGATTGGCAGCCGCGTCGGACGCGCCGCCGCCGCACTGGGAATGAACGTCATCTACAACGACATCCGCCCCATCTCGCTGGACTACGACGCCGAAGAGGCCGACAAGGGCGACCTCTACGCCCGCAGCGACATCGTTACGCTGCACGTTCCGCTTACCGACCTGACGCGGAAGTTCATCAACGCCGACGCGCTGCGGCGGTTCAAGACCGGGGCGCAGTTCATCAACGCCGCACGCGGGCATTGCGTGGATTACGCCGCCCTGACGGAGGCGGTCAAGACCGGGCGCATCTCGACCATTGCGATAGACTGCCACGACCCCGAGCCGCCGCCCGCGGATTATCCGCTGTTCGACCTGCCGCCCGAAAGCGCTATCCTCACACCACACATCGCCGCACGAGTGCCAAAAGCCATGGAGAATATGTGCGAAGTGGTCTTCGACGTAATCGCCGTACTACAGGACCGAGAGCCCCAATATCCCGCCCGACCGGAGGCCTACGGCGGATAATTCGTAAACCACAAAGGACACTGAGAACACAGTTTATTTCGTCGTAGTTCCTGCCGAACGTGTGAAACGAATTGGAAAACTTGCCGCATGGCGTATTGGGCCGGACCACGAATAAATTGAATATTCTCTTTTGGTCTCGGTGTTCTCTGTGCCCTCCGTGGTTTATTCGCTCTTCACGCGGATTTTTCCGCAAGGGGATGCGCGCGGTCGTAGACTTCCTTCAGCCGGCGGGTGGTCAGGTGTGTGTAGATTTGCGTGGTCGACAGCGAGCGGTGCCCGAGCATCTCCTGGACGCTGCGCAGGTCCGCCCCGGCGTTGAGCATGTGCGTGGCGAACGAGTGCCGCAGCACGTGCGGGCTCAAATCGGCAGGAAGGTTCGCCGCTGCCAGGTGTTTGGTGAAAATCCTGCGGACCGACCGGTCGGTTATCCTGCCGCCGTACTTGTTGACGAACAGCGCGCCGTTTCGCGCCCGGCCGAACTCTGCGGCGCGCCTGTCCAGGTAGTCGCCGATGGCGCCGGCGGCACAGGCGCCCAGCGGCACCAGCCGCTCCTTTTTGCCCTTTCCGCGAATCCGCAGAACCCGCCCGAACTCGTTGAGGTCCTCGACGTTCAGCGAGACCACCTCGCTTATCCGCAGCCCGGAGGAATAGATGGTCTCCAGGATGGCCCGGTCGCGCAGACCGAAAAGCGTTTCGGTGTCGGGCGCCTCCAGCAGGTCGGCGACCTGCTCGACGTCGAGGCACTTTGGCAGGCGCTTTTCCTGACGCGGCGTGCGGATGACGCTGACCGGCGAAGATTTTATCCGGCCCGTGCGCACCAGGAATTTATACAGACTCCGCAGCGTGGCGAGTTTGCGGACGGTCGTGGCGCGGGAGTATCCCTCGTTTCCAAGAGCGGCCAGGTACGCTCGAAAGTCCATAGGACCGGCGCCGATGAGGTCCCCCCCGTCGCACCCGCCGGCGGATTCGCCGCCCGCGCCCCGGGGCGCCTCGCCGTCTAAGACGCGGATTTCACCCCCCGAAAGGAACCTGACGAACTGCCTGAGGTCCCCCGCGTAGGAGCGGATGGTGTGCGCGGAGAAATTCCGCTGCGACCGGAGGTAATCGAGAAACTCTTTTATCAACGAATCGTTCGTCATGTCGACTCGGGCAGTGGGGATAATCCGCGCGGTGCGGCGCACCGGCGCCACAGCAATACTTATCGGATTAACCCGCTGAAAATCTGGAGGTTTATGCGAGCGAATCTTATTCAAACGGCGGGTAGGTGGGTGACGTTGCCGCCACCCACCCCCCTAAGAACCGTACGTGC
>CAYZPY010000129.1:0-7140 GCA_964480425.1 uncultured Planctomycetaceae bacterium | reverse complement strand
GGTAACACAGGAGGTTTTGGTCCTCCCGTTCCAGGTTCGAGTCCTGGCCGGGTAGAATTTTCGTCGCCCGCGGCGTGGTTAATCCGCACGGCGGACGAGATCGGCGAACCGGAGAAAGGTACATGAACAATTTTGTGGTGTTCGGCGGGCGCGGGAACCCGCGCCTGGCGCAGGAAATTGCCCAATACCTGCACGTGGAACTCGGCGCGGTGAAATACATGCAGTTTCCCGACGGCGAACTGCTGGTCAAGATTGACCAGGACATCCGCGGGCGGGACGTGTTCATAATCCAGCCGACGTCGTATCCGCAGGATACGAACCTGATGGAGTTGCTGATCTTCATCGACTGTGTTCGCCGGGCGTCGGCGGCGAGGATAACGGCGGTGATACCGTACTTCGGCTTCGCCCGCCAGGACCGCAAGGACGAGGGACGGGTTCCCATAACCGCAAAACTGGCGGCGAACCTGATAACCACCGCCGGGGCCAACCGCGTGCTGACGGTCGACCTGCACGCCGCCCAGATACAGGGCTTTTTCGACATACCGGTGGACAACCTTTACGCCGAGCCGGTGTTCCAGCAATATTTTTCGCAGCTGGATTTATCGAACCTCGCGCTGGTCAGCCCGGACGTCGGCAACACCAAGCGCGCCAGGATGTACGCCGACCACCTCGGCGGCGACCTTGCGATAATATCCAAGCGCCGGGTCAGCGGCAGCCAGGTCGAGGCCGGGAGAATCATCGGCGAGATAGAAGGTCGCACCGTCTTGATGATGGACGACATGATATCCACCGCCGGAACGGTTTGCGCCGCGGCGGAACTATGCAAGAAAAGCGGAAGCGGAAACGTGTACGTCGGCGCCACCCACGGCGTGTTGTGCCCCTCGGCGATGGACAGACTCCGCGATGCGCCGATTGACGAGGTCATAGTGACCGACACCATCGCGATCCCACAGGAAAAGGTGGATGCGATCGGAAAACTGAGGATCCTTGGTATATCCGAACTTATAGGCGAGGCGATACATAGAATTCACAACAACGAATCGGTAAGCAGGTTATTCTCGATGTAAGACCGCCGCGTTCTTAACGTCGGCGCGAGGACAGTCTGCCCGTATGGAGAGACAAACAATGGCGCGTTTGAAAGCGAAATCACGCAGCGAGACAGGCACCCGCAGGGCGCGGGTCCTACGCAGCGGCGGCAAGATACCTGCGGTGATATACGGCCACGGCATCGAGGCCCAGCCGATCACCCTGGACGCACACGAGGTGGAGCTGGCGGTGATGCACGGGGAGAGATTCCTGGAGGTCGTCCTGGACGGAAAGAAGCAGAACGCACTGATAAAAGAGGTCCAGTACGACACTTTCGGTCAGGACATACTCCACGTGGACCTTGCTCGGGTGTCTCTGCACGAACGGGTTGAGGTTACGGTTCCGATAGTGCTTCGCGGCACGCCGGCGGGCGTCAACGAGGGCGGCGTGCTTCAGCAGATAGCCGCCGAGGTGGGCGTGGAGTGCGAAGTATCGGCCATACCGGAGGAAATAACCGTTCCGGTCACCGAACTGAACATCGGCGACTCGCTCTCCATGGGCGACCTGCCGCTGCCGGAAAACACCAAACTCACCAAAGACCCCGAAGGTGTAGTATGCACGGTGAGCGTGGTGGCCGAGAAGGAAGAGGCGCCCGAAGAAGAAGCCGCCGAAGAGGCCGCCGAACCCGAAGTTATCGGCGCCAAGCCCGAAGAGGAAAAACCCGAAGGCGAACAGACCGAGCCCTCCGCCGAAAAAAGGTAAGCGACCCGCCGGTGACAGCGAATGGAACAATGGTATTACCAGCGTCCGCCGAGGAAATTTATCGTCGGGCTGGGCAATCCCGGACGGGATTACCGCCGGACGCGCCACAACGTCGGCTTTGTGGTGATTGACACGCTGGTCGGGCGGTGGGACGCCGACGGCCCGCAGTATAAGTTCGACGCAGAGATTTACCAGGCCCGTCCCTGGTTGCCCGGCGGCGAGGATTACCGGGCGGTGCTGCTTAAGCCGATGACGTTTATGAACCGTTCCGGAACGGCGGTCTGCGAGGCGCTGCGTTACCATAAGGCCTCGCCCGACGAGGCGCTGATAGTGATGGACGATTTGGCGCTGCCGCTTGGCCAACTGCGGTTCAGGCAAAGCGGCTCTGCCGGAGGCCACAAGGGCCTGTCCGACATAATCAGGCGCCTCGGCGCCGAAGAAGAAGGCGTTCGCCTGCCGCGCCTGAGGATAGGCATAGGACCTTTGCCGGCCGGGGCGGACGCGACGGATTTTGTTTTGAAAAGATTCACAAAGAGCGAAACCGAAACCATACGGCGCGCCGCCCAACAGGCCGCACAGGCCGTGGAAGACTGGTTGTTTCATGGTATGACTTACGTCATGAACAGGTATAATGCCCCACAAAACTGCGGCGAAGGAGATTGAATTTCCAAATGAAAACCGACAGCAAGAATAATTACGAAGGTATGTTCCTGGTGGACGCCGAAGAGGCGGATTTCCAGGCGGTGCAGGATAAGATCATCGGACTGCTGGAGCGGTCCGAGGCCGAGTTGGTCTCCGTCAAGCTCTGGGACGAGCGCAAGCTCGCCTACAGCATATCGGGCAAAAAGCGGGGACTGTACGTGCTTACCTATTTCAAGGCGGCGCCGGAGCGGATAGTGGATATCGAGCACGACTGCCGACTGGACGACAAGGTTATTCGTATACTGATACTTCGCCGGGATACCCTCGCGGAGGATTTGATTAACGCCGAGACGCCGGCTACAAAAACCACCCGCAAGCGCGGCGAGTCCGGCGGACGAAAGGATGAAAAGGCGCCGCCGAAGTCCCCGCCCGTCAAGGAAGAGAAAACCCCGTCCGAATCGCCCCCGCCCCGCAAGGCGAAGGAGAAGGCCGAATCATCCGCCAAAGACGCCGCCGCCGAACAGTCCGCCGAAGAACAAAATGACCAGTCCGCACATGTCGCCTCGAAGCAGGCGGACGCCGGCGCCAAAGGCGATGCGGAATCTCCACAGAAACAGGACACGTCCGCCGCGACGGAATGAACACGACGGTGATGGGAGCTTAATCCGTCAGGGAGCAGACAATGGCAAATTACAACAAAGTTATCATGGTCGGCAATCTTACCCGCGACCCGCAGATGAGTTACCTTCCCAGCCAGACACCCGTGGCCGAGTTCGGTCTGGCGGTTAACCGCAGGTGGCGCGGACAGAACGGTCAGCAGCGCGAGGAGACCTGTTTCGTGGATTGCAGGTTGTACGGGCGCCAGGCGGAAACGTTCAACCAGTACATGAACAAGGGCAGCCCCGTGTTGATAGAAGGGCGGCTGCAACTCGACACCTGGGAAGGCAAGGACGGCACAAAGCGCAGCAAGCACCGGATAATCGTGGAGAGGTTCCAGTTTCTCGGTTCGGCTCAGGGCTCCCGCTCGGGCGATTCCGGCCCAAGGGGCGCCCAGGGGCAATTTAACAACACCGAGCCGGAATATGAACCATCGGACGATTATTCCCCCGATACGGATAAGGACAATATACCGTTTTAAATGACACCCTGCGCGCCGTGCGCGGGAGAGGTAATTCGTTGATTCTATAATCAGGAAAGTTGAGCAATGGCGAGAAGAAAATTTAAACCAAGAGGTTCTTCCGGCTCCAGGCGGCGAAGGAAGTCGCGGATGCGCGAAGAGGCGACCTGCCGTTTCTGCAGGGACAAGGTGGACGAGGTAGACTATAAGGACGTCTCGGTTCTCAGCCGCCTGACCACCCAGCAGGGAAAGATGTTCTCGCGCAAGCGCATCGGCAACTGCGCGCGTCACCAGCGGTCGTTCAAGCGGGCCGTCAAACGCGCGCGTTACATGGCGCTTATGCCCTACGTCAGTTGAACGCGCAACACCAGGAAGGAAAATACGCATGAAGGTGCTTTTGACACAGAGTGTGCTGAATCTCGGACAGATCGGCGACGTGGTGGAGGTCAAGCCGGGATACGCCAGGAACTATCTGCTTCCCCAGCGCCTGGCGGTAACGCCCACCGAGGCGAATCTCCGCGCCATCGAAGAGGAAAAGCGCAAGCATCAGGAAGAACTGGCCAGGGAAAGGCGCGACAAGGAGCAGATTGCCTCGCAGATCGAGGGCAAGGAGATAACCATCTCGGCCCGCGCCAATCCCGAAGGGCATCTGTACGGTTCTGTCGGTCCGGCGCAGATAGTGGCTGCCCTGTCCGAAGAGGGTATATTCATCCAGCCGCAGAACGTAATGCTGGGCGAGCCGATCGACCGCCTGGACAGGCACGAGGTTCGCATCCGACTGGCCAACGAGGTCGAGGCCGGAATACACGTGTGGGTCACTCCGCTGCACGAAGCGGGCGAAACGCCGGAATCGCCGCAACAGTCGGGCCCGCCCGAGCAAATCCCCGTCGAGGCCGAGCCGACCGGCGAGGCGGAACCGTCCGGCGGCGAGCAGACGCGAGAGGAATAAATTTCCCCCCCGGCGCTGGCGGGACGGTGGATAAGTTTGTAAATTGACTGATGAGCCGGCGCGCCGAGGCAGCGATTGCGGCGCCGCGACGGGCAGCACGAGCGTGATTGAGTGATTTTATGGCCGCGGACGAGTCTCAAAATACATCTCCCGACACCCTGGCGCTGAACCGTGTTCCGCCGCAGTCGATAGAGGCGGAAGTATGCGTGCTGGGTTCGATGATACTCAACGCGCCCTGCATCGACATTGTTGTCCAGATTGTCCGCCCGGAGCATTTTTACCGACCATCGCACCGTCTGATTTTCGAGACGCTGGTGGAAATGCACGAGGTCAAGAAGCCCGTAGAGCTCGTCCTGCTGAAGGACGAACTTACCCGCCGAAAGCAGCTGGAGAGCGTTGGGGGCGTGGATTACCTGGTGAACATAGTCGAGGGCGTGCCGACCGCCGCCAACGCCGAGTATTACGCCCGCATCGTCCGCGACAAAGCGCTTCTGCGGGAGCTTATCACCGCCGGGACGGATATCGTCCGACAGGCGTACGAAACCCGCGAAGAGGCCACAGACGTAATCGACCGGGCTGAAAACCGCATCTTCCGGATCGCCACCGAGCATGTGGGCGACCAGGCCGTGGGCCTCAAGGGCCTGCTCCAGCAGACGTTCGAAACGCTCCAGGAGCACGACGGAAAGCTCATTACCGGACTGGCCAGCGGTTACCACCAGTTGGACGAAATCACCAGCGGCTTCCAGAACGGGGAAATGATAATAATCGCGGCCAGGCCTTCGATGGGAAAAACCAGCATGCTGCTGAACGTCGCCGAGCACATGGCCGTCGTCGACAAGGTGCCCGTGGCGATATTTTCGATGGAGATGTCCAAGGAGCAGCTCGCCCAGCGCCTTCTGGCGTCGCACGCCAGGTTCGACCTGAGGCGGATGCGAAGGGGCATGATATCCGCCGAGGACTGGACCAACCTTCAGTTGGCCGCCGGGGATCTCGAATCGGCGCCGATATACGTGGACGATTCGGCCGAGCTTACCATCCTTCAGCTCCGCGCCAAGGCGCGTCGCCTGGCTGCAGCGCATGAAATCCGCTGCGTATTCGTGGATTATCTCCAGTTGATGACGTATCGCGGCCGGGCCGACAGCCGACAGGCCCAGATTGCCGAAATTTCCCGCGGCATAAAGTCGCTGGCGCGGGAGCTGAACGTGCCGGTCATCGCCGCGGCCCAACTGAACCGCTCGCCCACTGACCGGCCGGGGCACCGCCCGAGAATGTCGGACCTGCGCGAGAGCGGCTCGCTGGAGCAGGACGCCGACGTGGTCTCACTGCTGCACTGCGAGGACTATTATCACCGCGGACAGGGCGATTACACGCCAACCGGCATAACCGAACTGATACTCGCAAAGCAGCGCAACGGGCCTACGGGGCTGGTAAAGTTCACCTTCCTGTCGCAGTGCACGCGCTTCGAGGCCGCTGCGCCTGAATCCTACCAGGCCACAGAACCGGCGTTTTAAGCGGAATTGCCAAGTCATATATCACCACCACGGCCGGGACAACCGTGATACTCATGACCAGGATGGCGTTGCCACGTTGAGAATCGCATTTGTTAAAATCGGTGCAGTGGTCTGGTGCGACAGTGTCATCCGCGTTTGCATCCATCCGTGTTTGTCCCTTACCGCGTAAGCCCGGTGCGAACAAGCGGCGCCACAGGCCGATCAATCGGTCAACCGATTAACTGAATTTCGAAATCTCGTCGTCAGTGAGGTAGCAGGCGGGGTCGTCGCCCCAGATGTTGCCGTCGTCCTCGGCGCGAGCGCGGAGATTGCCGTTGCACACGTCCAGCCATCGGCAGCGTGCGCATCGGCCGGTAAGTACCTCCTTGCGGTTGCGAAGTTGAACCAGCAGCGTGGCGTCCGTATCGTTCCAGATTTGCCCGAACAGCCGGCGCAGAACGTTGCCCAGGACGTGCCGCCGCCAGAACTGGTCCGGATACACGTCGCCGTTGTAATTTATGGCGGCGATGCCCTCGCCCGAGCGGTTGCCGCCGTTTGCCCGCAGGTCGCGCAGGCACTTGGCGGCGCGTGCGGGGTTCTCCCCGGCCAGGCGCATGTACAGGAACGGGCCGTCGGCGTGATTGTCCACGGTGAGGATCTGCGGCTTATGGGCGGATTGAAGTTTGGCAGTGCGTTCGATAATCATATCGACGGCCCGCCGGCTCTGGGCGTGGTCGGGGGCTTCCGAGCGGATGTCGCCGCCCCGGCCGGTGTAAACTAGGTGATAGAAGCACGCCCGTGGGATTCGCTCGCGCCGGATGAGGTCGAATATCGCCGACAGTTCGCCGAGATTCCGCCGGGTCAACGTCATTCGCAGGCCCGCCTTTAGTCCGGCGTCCAGGCAGTTGCGTATGCCGCCGAGGGCGCGCCGGAACGCGCCTTTGACGCCGCGAAACGCGTCGTTTGTTTTTTCCATACCGTCCAGGGATACGCCGGCGTACGCGGCGCCGGTCTCGACCAGGCGACGGGCCGCTTCGGGCGTTATCAGCGTACCGTTGGTGGACAGCACCGCACGCATGCCCCTCCGGCGGGCGCGGGAGATTAATTCGGTAATGTCGTCCCGCATGAGCGGCTCGCCGCCGGAGAACAGCACT
>CAYZPY010000128.1:0-7273 GCA_964480425.1 uncultured Planctomycetaceae bacterium | reverse complement strand
GCGATCTCGGTAACATTCTCAATTTGTTCGGCGTTGTCTTTCATCGGTTCGACGTTTACCCATATACCACCGCACTTTACTTTCGTGCGGGGCTTACTTACTGGCGGTTGCCTGTCTGTTTATCATGGCCGCGACGTAACCGCCGCCGAAGCCATTGTCTATGTTCACCACCGTCACGTTCGACGCGCAACTGTTTAGCATTGTCAAAAGCGCCGCCACGCCGGCGAAACTCGCCCCGTATCCCACGGAGGTGGGCACCGCCACCACCGGCACTGCCACCAGCCCGCCGACCACGCTTGCCAGCGCCCCTTCCATGCCGGCGACCACGACGATGATGTTGGCCTTGCGCAACTCCCCAAGGTGCGCCAGGAGTCGGTGCAGACCGGCCACGCCCACGTCGTAATGCGTGGAGACCTCGGCGCCCAGCATCTCGGCGGTCACTCGCGCCTCCTGGGCCACCGGCAGGTCGCTGGTGCCGGCGGCCACTATTGCCACGCGACCTGTCGGCGCGGGAGGATTCTCGGGTCTGAGCGTTATGGCGCGGGCAAGTTCGTCATATTCGGCGCGGGGGAATTTTTCCGCCACGGCGCGGTATATATTTTCGTCGGCGCGAGTGGCCAGCACGGGCCCGGAGGCGCCGGGCCCGCCGGAAGCGACCTTTTCGAAGATGGCCACTATCTGCCCGACGGTCTTGCCGGGGCAGTAGATAACCTCCCCGAAGCCGCACCGCAACGAGCGGTGGTGATCAACCGTGGCGAACTCGGTCACCTCGAACGGCAGGTGCGCCAGGCACTCCACCGCGTCGTCGACGTCCAGTTTCCCGGCGCTGACGTCGTCGAGTATCCGCTTTAGCGTCTGTCGGTCCATGGGGTCATTATAACCATATCACCTCGCACGTACAGCAACGTATCGCCTCGGCCGGACTTTACCGGGATGCGGATGTATAGTACGATTCGGTGCGTAAGGAAAGGATGCGAACATGGGCGACGACTTATTCGACATAAAAGGCAGGCGAGTGGCGATAACCGGCGGGGCGGGCGTGTTGTGCGGGGCGATATCCAGGGGCCTGTGCGAGTTGGGCGCGAAGGTGGCGATACTCGACGTGCGTGACGAGGCCGGCGGCGAACTCGCCGAGGAAATAAACTCCTCTGGCGGCCAGGCCGTCGCCGTCCATTGCAACGTGCTGGAAAAGGAATCCATCGCCGCCGCCGCCGATCGCTGCCGGGAGGAATTCGGGCACATAGACGTCCTTATAAACGGGGCAGGCGGCAACAAGCCCGAGGCGACCTGCGCGCCGACGAAGAAATTTTTCGACCTGCCCACCGACGCCATGAGGTGGGTGTTCGAGTTGAACTGCATGGGTACGATACTGGCGGCGCAGGTTTTCGGGCGTTCCATGGCCGAACGCGGCGATGGCACGATAATCAACATCTCAAGCATGAACGCGTTCCGCCCGCTGACGAACATCGCCGCGTACTCGGCAGCCAAGGCGGCGGTCAGCAACTTCACGCAGTGGCTGGCTGTATACCTGGCCCGGGGACACTCGCCGAATATCCGCGTAAACGCCGTGGCGCCGGGATTTTTCCTCACCGAGCAGAACCGTTTCCTGCTGACCGAAGAAAAGACCGGCGAGTTGATGCCGCGGGGGCGGACGATCGTGGACCACACGCCGCTTGGCCGACTGGGCAAACCGGAGGAACTGGCCGGGACGGTGGCGTGGCTGATTTCGGACGCCGCGGCGTTCATCACCGGCGCTGTGGTGCCCGTGGACGGGGGATTCAACGCGTTCTCAGGAGTATGACATGAAACCAAAAGCGATAACGACGTTGTGCCTTGCGGCGATTCTGCTTGCTGCAACCGCGGCGTCGGGCGGGGGGAAGATGAAGGGCAAGCCGCTGTCCGGCATGCGGGGCGGACCGGCGGAGGAGGACGTGAAGAAAAAAGATTTTTATCCCTTCATAGACCGCTACGGGCAATACATCCACGACGACTGGCCCGGGAAGATTCATTCCGGAAGCGATTTCGCCGATCGCCTCAAGGCCGAGAAAAAGGACCTCTCGAACCATCCCGGAGCGGCGAATCTCAACCGCTTCGGCGGGTGGGAAAACGGACCAAAACTCAAGGCCACAGGGCATTTCTACACCAAAAAATACGAGGGCAAGTGGTGGTTGGTCGACCCGTCCGGGCGTCTGTTCTTCTCCCACGGAATCGACTGCGTGAGGTTTAACGTGCACACCATAATCGAGGGACGAAAGAAATGGTTCGAACATCTGCCGCCGCGGGACGGACCGTTCGGCGGATTTTATTCGCACAGCGGATACGTGCGTCGCGGCCCGTACGCGGGCGGGCATCCGCTGTGTTACGATTTCGGCTCTGCCAATCTGCTGCGGAAGTTCGGCAGGGAGTGTCGCGACAAGTCTGCGGCGCTGGCGCACGTGCGCCTGAGGAGTTGGGGCTTAAACACCATCGGCAACTGGTCCAACCAGTACATCTACCGTATGCGCAAGACGCCGTACGTGGTGACCGTCTCGACCGGCGCGTGCATGCGAATCGAGGGAAGCGAAGGATACTGGAAGAAGTTTCCCGACGTATTTGACAAGCAGTTCGTCGCCAAGGCGTACAAGGCGGCGGCATCGGCGGCCGGGGAGTCCGCGCGCGATCCGTGGTGCATCGGATACTTCGTGGACAATGAATTTTCCTGGGGCGACGAGGAGTTTCTGGCCGCGGCGGCGCTGAAATCGCCGGCGGACCAGCCGTCCAAGGCGGTATTCATAAAAACACTGCGGGACAAATACGGCCAGGTCGCCAAGCTCAACGCCGCCTGGGGCGCCGAATACGAATCGTGGTCGGCAATGCTAAAAAGCCGCAAGGGACCGCCAAAGTCCAAAGCGTCCCGCGCCGACCTCGTCGACTTCACACGCAAAATCGCCGAGCGATACTTCAAGACCTGCCGCGACGCGCTTAGAAAGACCTCGCCGAAAAAACTGTACCTCGGCTGTCGCTTTGCGTGGGTGAATCCCGTCGCCGCCGCCGCCGCACAATACTGCGACGTGGTCAGCTTCAACCGGTATCGCAAGGACGTCAGCAATTTCAAATTCCCCGCCGATGCGGACGTGCCGATTATCATCGGCGAGTTCCACTTTGGCGCGCTGGACAGGGGATTGTTCCACACAGGCCTGCGGGCCGCTGAAAACCAGAACGCCCGCGCCGAGGCGTATAAAAATTACGTCCGCAGCGTGCTGGAGCATCCGAACCTCATCGGCTGCCACTGGTTCAAGTACAAAGACCAGGCGACGACCGGTCGGCCCCTGGACGGGGAGAACTACCAGATAGGTTTCCTCGACATCGCCGACACGCCGTATCCGAAGATAATCCAGGCCGCTCGCCAAATAGGACGGGAAATGTATAAATACCGGATGGGGAAATAGCGTATACGGGAAGGGCGCGCCGGTACGCCCGGTTCTCCCGCGTGGGGAACCTCCCTCGCGGGCAAACCTGCACGCTCTACCTTTGCGGATTTACTTTCGCTTGTGCAACGGCACGGCGGCGTTGGAAAGTTTATCCGCCGCGGGCGGGTCGACGTGCCGATATGGTAAACCCGGTCTATCGCTTCGGCTTGCGTGATTTTTTTGCCTTTTTGGTTTTCGCGGATTTTTTTTGTATTTTGCGACGGGAGGCGGGCTTTTTCTTAACAGTTTTCTTCGCCCTTTTGGTCTTTTTGGTTTTTGGGGTTTTGCCGGTCTTTATGGGCTTTTTGGCGCTGGTTTTGGTTTCGGCTTTCTTTTTGGGCTTCTTTTTAGGCTTCTTTTTAGACTTCTTTTTCGTTTTCTTTTTCGTTTTCCCGGCGGACTTTTTCTTTTTGGTCTTTTTCCGTGCGGCTTTTTTCTTGGGGGGCTTTTTGGGCAAAGGTTTTGGTTTTTTCTGGGCGTACTTTCGGAAGAAACTGTGGGCGGCGACTGCGTCCTTGAGGGGAATTACGCGCTCGAGAAACTTCTGTGCGTCTTCGGCGTCGCATTCCGGGTGGACGTACCCGTCGGCCTTGAGATGCGCCAGCAGACGCTGGTCCACCGCCACGGCGTGCCCGCCGAAGCAGAGCAGCGTGACGCACGCGGCGGCGTAAGGACTGAGCCCTATCTCCAGCAGGTGCTGGCGGAGGTCGCGCTTGGCCATCTCCTCCATGTACTTCGTTGAGAGACTGTCGGCGCGGTAGTAAATTCCGTTCAGGGCACCCCTGAGTCGTCCGGCCTTGGAACGCGCGTCCGGGTAATCCTTGCCGATGCACTCGACGATTTCCTTGGGCTGGGCTACGCGCAACTCGTTGAAGTCCACGTATTCCCTGTTTATGGCGTTCAGGGCTCGGCCGGCTCGCTTGGCGGTGGTGTTTTCCTCGAAGACCGCGGTGATGAGCGTTTCGAGCGGGTCGGCCGAATCGCCGCCATCCCGCGAAGGGGAAGACTTCTTGACGCCGGATAGAAGTTTCCTGACCGCTTTTTCGTAATTTCGCGCGTTTTTCATTTCACAGTATCGGGGATTTATTCTCCGTCTTGCCGGTTGTCACGGGGTGGCCTACCGAGCCGGTCCGAGGACTCCCTGTCGCGGATTTCTTCCATCGCCTTGTCAATAAGTTCCATCGTATCCATAGCGTTCTTCAGTCGCTTATCGACCACAAAGTTCAACACGGGCGTATGCCGCAGCCGCAGGCGGGACGAGATAATATCCTGCATGAATCCCGAGGCGTTCTGTAGCGCCTCGACGGTACGGCGCTGCTGGCTTTCGGTGCCGATAACCGAAACCGACACCCTTGCCGACAGCAGGTCCTCGGGCACCTCCACCTGCGTAACCGAGGTCCTGGCAGAATCAACCCGCGGGTCGGACAGCTTGGTAAGAATCGTCTGGGCGATAATATACTTGATGGAATTGCTAATTCGCTTTGTGCGCCTTGACATTTTCATTTTCGACAAATCCGTCCGATCGGCTACAAACATTGTATTTCGTAATCGGTCAGGACCATGTCCCTGTGGTTCTTGGCGGAGTTCACGATTTTCTGCATCACGCCCTGTAGATACCTCTTGTCGCTGCCGACCAGGGCGACGGCGAGGACGGCGTACTGCCGCCTGTCTTGCCCGTCGACCTCCGCCACGGACACATTGCGCCTGGCGGCCAGGCGGTCCTTGAAGCTCTTTATAATCCGCCTCTTGTCCTTGAGACTGCCCGCCTGGGAGACTCGCAGCCACAGGTGAACAAGTCCTACCGTAGTTGGCATTTTGAACCTCTGGGCAATGCCGACAACCGCATATTTCCATTATTCCGACAGCGTGCGGGCCACTTCCACCCGGCGATAAAATTCCAGCACGTCGCCTTCCTTCAGGTCGTCGTATCCGTCGATCTTCACACCGCATTCCATTCCGCTGCGCACCTGTCGAACGTCGTTCTTGAAGCGCTTGAGACTCTCCAGGCGGCGCTGGTCGGCGATGACCTTTCCGTCGCGGATGATCCTGACGATGGCGTTTCTTTCGGCCTGTCCGTCTGTCACGTAACAGCCGGCCACGGTGCCGACCCTGGATATCCTGAACACCTGTCTGACTTCGGCGGTGCCGACGCTTTCCTGTCGGATCTCCGGCGCCAGACCCTTGGAAACCACCTGTCGCACGTCGTCTATCGCCTCGTATATAACGTTGTACTGTCGGATATCCACGCCTTTCATCTCGGCAAGACTTCGCGCGGCGGCGTCGGGCGCTACGTTGAAGCCGATGATGAGCGCCTGGGACGCTTCTGCCAGCGTCACGTCCCCGGTGCTTATGCCGCCCACGGCCGAGTGTATAATGTTCACTCCAACCTCCTCGCTTTGGAGTTTCTCCAGCGAGGAGCATACCGCCTCGACGGAGCCTTGTGTGTCGGCCTTGACGATAATCTCGACTTCGTTTTTTTCGCCAGCCTGGATTCTGCCCAGCAGGTCGTCCAGCGTTGCGGGTCTGGACTGGGCGAGTTGCCGGCTGCGCGCGTGCTGGCGGCGGTCCTCGGCCACCTGGCGCGCCTTGTCCAGGTCGTCGACCACCATGAACCTGTCGCCTGCCTGGGGCACCTCGTCGAGCCCGGCTATTTCCACGGGCGTGTCCGGTTCGGCATGCTCTATCTCCCGTCCGCGATCGTCGCTCATCTGCCGCACGCGCCCGTATCCCAGCCCTGCCAGCACGATGTCGCCAACGTTGAGCGTGCCGTTTCGGACCAGCAGCGTGGCCAGCGGTCCGAGCCCGGGATCCTGTCGGGCCTCGACGATGTACCCGCTGGCGGGCGCGTCTTTCTCGGCCTTGAGCTCGAGTATTTCGGCCTCGAGCGAAAGAGTCTCCACGAGTTCGTCTATTCCCTGCCCGGTCTCGGCGCTGGTCTGGATGACCTCGACCTGTCCGCCCCACTGCCTCGGGTGGAGGTCGTGCTCGGCCAACTGTCCCATCACCCTCTCGACGTTAGCGCCGGGCAGGTCTATTTTGTTGACCGCGACAACGACGGGGACCTTGGCGGCCTTTGCGTGGTTGATCGCCTCGACGGTCTGCGGCATGACGCCGTCGTCTGCGGCGACCACGAGCACCACCACGTCGGTGATGTTGGCCCCGCGGGCGCGCATCTCGGTGAACGCCTCGTGACCGGGCGTGTCGAGGAACACTACGCGCTTGCCTTGAACGTCGTAACGATAAGCGCCGATGTGCTGCGTGATCCCGCCCGCCTCCCCGGATACCACGCTGGTGTGCCTGATGCGGTCCAGCAGGGATGTTTTTCCGTGGTCCACGTGCCCCAGGAACGTCACCGCCGCCGGACGTGGGACCTCCTTGCCCTTCTTGCGCGACTCGAACTGCTCGAAGAGCTCCTCCTCGGCGGTCTTTGCGCGCCTGATGACCAGCTCCACGTCGAAGTCCATGGCGACGGACTCGGCCAGGTCGCGCGGTAGGATCTTGTTAATTGTGGCCATCACCCCCTGTTTCATAAGGTCCTTGATTATGTCGGCGGTTTTTAAGCCCGTAGCGGCCGATAGACTCTTGACGGTTATGGGTTCTTCGATTTCGACCTTTCCGGGCTTTACAGCCGGCCTGGTCTCTGTGGACTTCTTCGACAGCGAGGCGCGCCGACGGCGCAGGGTTCCGCCGGTTGCGGCAGCCAGCCGCTGCGAACGCTCCTGGAGGTCGCGATCGCGCCATTCCTTTATGCCCTCGCCGCTGGCGGCGCTTCGACCGCCGCGCCGGCGAGGACTGCGCCGCCGGGGCTTCTTGCCTTCGGACGG
>CAYZPY010000127.1:0-7381 GCA_964480425.1 uncultured Planctomycetaceae bacterium | reverse complement strand
CGCCGGGGCGGTCTCGTCGGCGGCATCGGCGGTGGCGTGATTGGACTGATGGGCGCGGTGGTGGGCATACTTGGCAGCATGGGCAAGTGCAGGCGTGCGGTGATGGCCATAATGAAGATAATGGCCGGCATTGGCGGGGCGTCGCTGGCGTGCGGCGCGGTCGCCCTGCTGGTCGGGCAGCCCTACGGCGTTTATTACCCCATGCTGGGGGGCGGGGGAATAACGGCGGTGCTGTTCGGCGGGTTGATGCCCCTGATGTCCCGTCGCTACCAGCAGGCCGAACTGAGCAAAATGAGATCCCTCGACGCCGCGGCGCATTGAACAGGAGAACGTTATGCCAAGGTTGCTTTACGTAACCGCCAGTCCGCGGGGGGACGATTCGTATTCGATTCGCTGCGGGGGGGAGTTTGTGCGGGCGTTCGAAGAGTCCCACCCCGGTACAAAGGTGGACTTGCTGGACGTGTTCGCCGAGAAGATTCACGATTTCCGCGCCCCGTCGGCGGCGGCGAAATACGCCGTGATGGGCGGCGGCGAGCCGCAGGGCGACGCCCAGCGCGCCTGGAAGCATGTCATCGACGCCGTCGAGCGGTTCAAATCCGCCGACGTGCTGGTCGTGGCCGGCGCGATGTGGAACTTCTCGATACCCTGGCGGCTCAAGCAGTACATAGACGTGATAGTTCAGCCGGGACTTACGTTTTCGTTCTCGCCGCAGGAGGGATACAGCGGTCTGGTGACCGGCAGGCCCGCCGTGTTGTGCCTGGCCCGCGGCGGGACGTACTCCGGGGAAAAAGCCGGGTTCGATTACCAGAAGAACTATCTGGAGTGCATCCTGCGGTTCGTCGGCTTCGAGGAGATACACACCGTCGTCGTGGAACCCACGCTGCACGGAGGGGCGGACCAGGCCGACCGCTCGCTCGACGCCGCAAAACAAAAGGTCCGTCAAATCGCTTCGAGCATCAGTCTCCGAAGGTAACGTCGCTCGCCGGAGGCGCACTGACGTTTGCCTGGGGGATTTCGGGGATATATACTCTTTGAATTCGTCGTGCCGTTACTGCGGACAGCAGTACCGTTAATAAACGGCATTCTGGATTCGTTATGAAAGGCGTGTCATGAAACTGCGCGGGGGCTACAACGTGAAACTTGCCGGACGACCATCCGGCCAGGTCGAGGACCTTCCTCCCGCCAGGGTGCTGCGCCTTCCGCTGAAGACCGGTCGGCTGGCGTTTGGGGACGTGCGCGTGTCCGACGGGGAGGATATCCATCCGGGTCAGACGATAGCCGTCGACCCGGACAATTACTCCGTGCCGCTTCTGTCCCCTTACGGCGGCAGGGCGCAGTTGGACAGGGACAACGGACAGGTGATAATCCGCAACGCCACCCCACCCGCCGGCGGCTTCGACGCTTCCGTCGCCGGCGTGCACCCGCAGTGCGGGACCGCCGACGCCGACGAAATCAAGCGCAAACTGCTGTCCCTTGGCGCTTGGCAGTACTTTTGCGACGCTCACGGCCGGGGCGTCGCCGACCCGGATGAGACGCCGCAGGCGGTAATCGTCTCGACCATGGCGCTGGAGCCCTACCTCGCCCGCGGCGACGTGCAGATAAGCCGGTCGCTGGAGGCGTTGGCCTGCGGGCTGGAGCACCTCCAGTCGCTTCTGGAATACCAGCCGATTTACCTCGTCGTCCCACACGTGCAATCGGACCTGGGCCTACGGGTGCACGAGGCGGTCCGCGGATACGCGTGGATCGAGCCGGTAACGGTCCCGCCGAAGTACCCCTTCGACAATTTCACCGTTCTTGCAAGGGCGCTAGGCCTGAAGCGCCGCGACGGGGCGGTCTGGGCGATGCGCGTGGAGGGCGTACTGGCGGTCCGGTCGGCGCTTGGCGCGTCGCGCCCGTGCACCCAAAGGATTATCTCACTTGGCGGACCGGCGGTGAGGAATCCACGCCACCTGCGCGCCGTGGTGGGCTACCCTGTCGAAGAAATATTGAAAGACAGGGTGGATGGCGAACATTACCGCGTGATTGCCGGAGGGGCGCTTACGGGGCGGGCGATTTCGCCCCGCGGCGCAGGTCTGGGCGCCGATTGCACGGGTCTGACCGTCATCCCTCAGCAGGTTCGCCGCCCGATGTTCTCATGGGCCAGGCCTTGGTTTTCGCTTAGGTCCTACAGCCGGTGCGTAGCCGGTGCGCTGCGGAGCGAACTTGCCCCTGCCTGCGACACGGCGGTGATGGGCGAACTGCGCGCCTGCGTGGCGTGCGGATACTGCGACGAGGTCTGCCCGGCGCCCATACGCCCCCAGATGATACACAAGGCCCTTTACGCCGAGGACCACGACCGCGCCGAAGCCCTTGGTCTGGAACTTTGCGTGGACTGCGGGCTGTGCTCGTACGTGTGCCCCTCGAAGATCGAACTTCGCCGCCAGTTCGACGACGCCAGAGAGGCCATCCGCGACGAGATTTTAGAAGAACAGGCCGAACGGGCCGAACGCGAGGCCCGCGGCGCCGAAGGCAGAAAGGGCTCGCCTTGGTGAAGTGGCTCCAGAAGATATTCGCCCGCGGGCGCCGGCACTTCGAGGCGGGCGGTCGCCTGCGTGCGCTGGCGTGCGTGTTCGACGCCGCCGAAGCGATATTCTTCCTTCCGCTTAACCGCTCGCGGACCGCGCCACACGTACGCGACGCGCTGGACGTCAAGCGGTACATGGCCGTGGTCATAGCGGCGCTGATACCGGCAACGCTGGCGGGGATATATTTATTCGGTCCGCGTGTGCTGGCGATGATAGCGGTGTCGTACGCGGCGGGCGGGGCGGCGGAGGTGGCCTTTGCCGTTATACGCAGGGAGGAAATAAACGAGGGCTTCCTTGTTACCGGGCTGCTGTTCCCGCTGGTGCTGCCCCCGGCGCTTCCGCTGTGGATGGTGGCCGCCGGCGTGGTCTTCGGCGTGGTGATAGGCAAGGAACTGTTCGGCGGCACGGGTCGGAACCTGTTCAACCCTGCCCTGGTGGGCAGGTGCTTTTTGGCGGTGGCGTATCCCGAGGCGATGTCTGGCGGATACTGGCTGGCGCCGGCGAGCGGATGGGGCGGCGCGGCGGGGCGACATATCTCCTCGGCCGCCGAGGCGGTCACCCAGGCGACCCCGCTGGTCGAGGCGCGCAGCGGGCGACTGGCGCCGGCGTGGGACATGTTGTGGGGCGACATATCCGGTAGCGTGGGCGAGACCTCGGCGGTGCTTTTGATATTAGGCGGGCTGGCGCTTATCGCCGCAAGGGTCGTAAACTGGCGCACCGTGGTCGGGACGCTGGTCGGATTTGTCGCGTCGGCCTCGGCCATGCACGCCGCGGCGCCCGCAGGTTACCCCCCCGCCTGGTGGGGCATGCTGGGGGGCGGATTTATGCTCGGTGCGTTTTACATGGCCACAGACCCGGTCACCAGTCCCGCTACGAATCAGGCAAAGTGGGCTTACGGGCTTATAATAGGCCTGTGCACCGTGCTGATAAGAAACCTGAGCGCCTATCCCGAGGGCGTGATGTTCGCGATTCTGCTGGGTAACATATGCGCCCCGATACTGGACGAGATAGTTTTGCAGTTCGAGATCAGGAGACTGCGTCGTGAAGCGTAATATTTACACGATAATGTTCGCGGCGATTTTCGGGGCCGTCTGCGCCGCGCTTCTGACGACACTGGCCGAGTTCACAAAAGAGCGGTGCCGCGCAAACGCCCAGGCCCACAGGGCGCGGAGCATCCTCGAGGCGCTGGACGTGGAATTTGACGCAGACGCGACAAGCGAAGAGGTCCTGCGCGCCTTCGATAAAAACGTCGCCCCCTACGAACTGGGCGACCTGGACGCCTACGCCTACACGGATCCGTCGGGCGTGCGGACGATCGCCGTGCGCTTTTCCGGGCCGGGGCTGTGGGGACCCATCGAGGGCGTCTTGGCGCTGGAAGCGGGCCTGGACAAGATTCGCGGAATCAACTTCTACCAACACGACGAGACGCCCGGGCTGGGCGCGCAGATTGACGAGAAATATTTCCAGCGGCGTTTCGTCGGCAGGTCGCTCACCGACGCGGTCGGTCGGGCGGGGATAGAAATCCTGCGCGTGGGCGAACCCGACGCGGACAACGAGATAGAGGGCATCTCCGGTGCGACGCTGACGTGCAACAAGGTCGAGACGATGCTCAACGAGGTAATCGAGCGGATAGTGGAGATAAGGAGAGGTCGTGGCGGATAGCGATATGCAATCCTGCATGACGTGTCCCGTCGGCGGTGGCCCGTGCGGGGGGCACGGTTTTGCAACGCTCAAGCGAGGCGCATGGAGCGAGAACCCCGTCTCTGTCCAGATGCTGGGCGTGTGCTCGGCGCTAGCGGTGACCAACCGGCTGGAGAACTCGCTGGTAATGGGCGCGGCGGTGATATTCACCGCCGTGGGGACGAACCTGCTGGTTTCGCTGATGCGGGGTATAATCCCGCGGCGGATACGCATGATAGTGCAGGTGGGCGTAATCGCAACGTTCGTTATCGTCTTCGATTTGTTCCTCAAGGCGTATTACTGGGAGATGTCCGGTCGGCTGGGTCCTTACGTAGGGCTTATAATCACCAACTGCCTGCTGATGGGCAGGGCAGAGTCGTTCGCCATGCAGAACCGCACGCTGCTGGCGATGGTGGACGGGCTTGCAAACGGGCTGGGATACGCCATAGTCCTGGGATTGGTGGGATTCTTCCGCGAGTTGCTGGGCTCGGGAACGATATTCCAGTACGCGGTTCTTTCGGAAAGTTGGTACACGCCCAACCAGATGATGATCCTTGCGCCCGGGGCGTTCATCACGCTGGGCGTGCTGATAGCGGTGTTCAACGTTTTAGGTCAGAGCGGGCAGCAGGAGGCGGACACATGAACGAGACGTCGGCGTGGGTAATCCTGATAGCGGCCATCTTCACCAACAACATTCTGCTGTCCAATTTTTTGGGCATGTGTTCGTTCCTTGCCTGCTCCGGGCGCATCGGCACGGCGCTTGGTCTGGGGGCTGCGGTGATATTCGTGGTGTTCTTTACGACGATTATCAATTACGGGATATACTACGGGCTGCTGGTCAAAGACGCCCCGCTGGCGGCTGCGGACCTCACCCACCTTACGTTTATCGTGTTCATCGCGGTTATCGCGGCATTCGTGCAGTTGGTTGAGATGTTCGTCGAGCGGTTCTCCCCGAAGCTGTACCACGCCCTTGGCATTTTCCTGCCGCTGATAACGGTCAACTGCGCGATACTAGGCACGTCGCTGTTCATGATAATCCGCCGGTACGGCTTGGCCCAGACGGTGGGTTTCGGCGCCGGCGCGGGGGTGGGATGGGCCCTGGCGATAGTGCTCATGGCGGGTCTGAGGCAGAAGATGACCTACAGCGACATTCCCGCCCCGTTTCGGGGCGTGGCGATAACGATGATAATCACCGGCGTGATGGCAATGGCGTTCATGGGATTCGCCGGAATGGTGGCGATACAATAACTGAGCGATGTTCAGCGTGCTTTTAATATCGGTCGGCGTGGTCGCCGGGCTGCTTGCGGCGCTTGCGGCGGGGCTGGTGGTGGCCGAACGCGTGCTGGTGTCCTATGGGCCTTGCACCATCGAGATAAACGCCGGCGAGGAGATCCTGGACGTAGTCGGCGGACAGACGCTTCTGGAGACGCTCTACGAGAACGAGATTTACATACCCTCGGCCTGCGGGGGCAAGGGCACCTGCGGGCATTGCAAGATAACGGTGCTCTCGGGCGCCGATGCGGTGCTTCCCACCGAGACGCCGTTTCTGACCCGCCGCGAAATCCGACGTGGGCTGCGCCTGGCCTGCCAGATAAAGGTCCGCAACGACATGTCGCTTGAGATTCCCCAGGAGATGCTCAGCGTTCGCCTGTACACCGCCACGGTCGTCTCGACGGAGAATCTCACCGGCGACATAAAGGAAATACGCCTCTCGCTGGACGAACCGGCCGAAATCCCCCATCGCCCCGGACAGTACGTCCAGGTCCGCGCGCCGTCGCCCGAGGGCGCGGTCTGGCGGGCGTATTCGATAAGTTCGCCCGCGCACCGCACGGACGTAATCGACCTGGTGGTCCGCCTGGTGCCCGGCGGGGTCGGCTCGACCTACCTGCATAACCTCGACGTCGGCGACAAGGTTACCTTCACCGGGCCCTACGGCGATTTCCGCCTCAGCGAGGACCCCGACGTGGAGGTGGTGTGCGTGGCGGGCGGTTGCGGCATGGCGCCGATAAGGAACATCATATATTCCATCTACAACCGCTGGCCGGGGCGGTCGTGCTGGCTGTTTTTCGGCTGCCGGACAACCGCCGACGTGTTTTACCTCGAACAGTTCCAACGCCTGGCGAGCGAGCATCCGAACTTCCACGTGGTGTACGCACTGTCCCATAATCTCTCGCCCGAAGAGCAATGGGACGGCGAGAGGGGATTTATCCACCTTTCGGTGGACAAGTATCTCCGGGCGGGCGCCAGGCGACAGGCGTTTCTGTGCGGGCCTCCGGAGATGATCCGGGCCGTCACCCGGGTCCTTGTCGACAAGGGCGTCGACGAGCGGGACATATATTACGACGATTTCGGATGATCATGGTCGAGGCGCAACATCAACACGCGCGGGGCGAGTGGCTCATCAAGCGGCTGGTGGCGCTTCGGTTGTTCTCGCTTTCGATAACGGTGCTTCCGGTGCTGGTGGTAGCCGCGATGGTGGACTTCTGGGAGGTCGACGTGCTTGCCGCGGCAATGGCGGGGGTAGCGTTTTTGAACATGACGGGTAACCTGCTCAACGACTACTTCGACCACCGCAGCGGCGTTGACCGTCGCCTGTCCGGTGACGAGAACCGACCCGGTCGTCTGCTGGTCCGCGGGGAACTTAAAGGGCGCGATTACCTTGTCATGGCGGCTCTGTGCGCGGTTTTGGCCGCCGCCACGGGTGCATACCTTGCGTGGCGCTGCGGTGCGGGCGTGCTGTGGTTCGGGGGCGCTGCTCTGCTGGGCGGATACGCCTACACCGGGCCGCCGTTTCGGCTGAAGTATCGCCGGCTGGGCGAGTTGCTGATGTTTACGCTATGCGGACCGGTGCTGATGAGCGGCGCCGCCTATGCGTTTACCGGCGGGTTTGTGCGGCGAGTGCTGCTGCTGTCGGTCCCTACGGGTCTGGCCACGGCGGCGATTCTGGTGGGCAACAACGTCCGCGACCGCGCCGAGGACGCCGCGGCGGGAATAAAGACCGTTGCGCACATAGGGAGCGGAAAGTTCGCGCGTGCGCTTTACGTGGTGCTGGCGGCCGGGAGCGTGACCGGTCTGGCGGCGATGTCGGCGGCGGGCATGCTTCCGGCGGCGGCGATGGCGGCGCCGCTACTGCTGCT
>CAYZPY010000126.1:1160-7535 GCA_964480425.1 uncultured Planctomycetaceae bacterium | reverse complement strand
AAGTTTTTTCACGTCTACTTACGACAATCATTTACAGACAAAGCAATTGGCTCAACGCAAGAGAATGGGAGACAGAAATGGCCAAAACGCGCGATGTTTTGTTGTTTCTTCGCGAATATTACGAGTCCATTCACAGGGTGGTGGCCGACTACGCCGACCGCGCCGACTGGCGGGTGCACATCGCCCCAAGACGGCTTCCCCCGCGGTGGTACGGCGACGGCGTGATTACCGATTGCCACCTGTGGGAACAGTTGGAGGGGCTACGCGACCGGCGCGACATACCGATTGTCAGTTGCTACAAGGGCATCGATAAGCCCAACGTGAGACAAGTATGCTATGCGTGGACCCGGACGATTTAGTAAGTGTTGCACTGGAATATTTACACGGCAAGGGCTATGAAAATTTCGCCGGATACGACGCTCGCCACGTTGACCTGCACACGGCGGACCGTTTCGAGGAATTGGCCAGGACGTCGGGCTTTAACGTGGACAGTTATCGCTGGACCGAACTGATGCCACAGCGCGATTTCGAAGAAATCGTGCGAACGACGCAGAAATTTCTGCGCGATTTGCCCAAGCCCTGCGCCCTGTACCTGGGTCACTTCATCTACGTGTATCACGTCTGTCGCGCCGCCGAAGAGGAGGGAATAGACATCCCCGAGGAAGTAGCGGTACTGTCGCGCACGGAGCAGCCGCTGGTGACCGACAGGATCCGCCCCACCGTCTCCACGCTGGGTCCGTGGCGGTCGATGGTATTCCACCGACTGTGCGAGACGCTCGAGGACATGATGGACGGCAAAGACGTTCCCCGCCGGACCATAACAGTCAAGCCGTACGTTATCGAGCGGCAGAGCACGAACATGCTTGCCGTGCCCCACCTGCCCACCGCGCGGGCAATTACATTCATTCGCGAAAACTGCGACAGGCCGATAACCATCGCGCAGATTTCGCGCGAGGTGGGCTCTTCGCAATCCGCCCTGAGGGAAAATTTCAATAAATACCTGAAGACCTCGCCCCAGGCCTTTCTCAAAAACGCCCGCCTGAATCGCGCCCGGGAACTGCTGGAGTCCACCGACTGGTCGCTGGAGGCCATTGCCAGACGGACCGGTTACGGCAGCGGAATGGCGTTGCACAGCGCATTTAAAAAGCACTTCGGAATTACGCCCGGGCGCCACCGCGCCGTGACGAAATCCACAAACAAGACGCGAAAATAAAAGACCGCCTATCCGTCCGTGTTCGGCGTGCGGGGTTTTTCTTCTGCCGGCGGGGTCTTCCGGCGGGGTTCCTTGTAAAGGTGGACCTCGTCCCAGAAGTATTCACCGGGCGGCCAGTACGAATAGATTTCTATCCTGAGCCACCGGACGTTATCCGGAAGCCCGCCCCGCGGCGGAAAAGGCGCCGCGAAGTGCTTCCATCCGTCGCCCGATTTTGCGCAGTTGAGATACCAGCGGTAATTTTTCCGCCGGTACTTTTCGGGATAGCGCCTCGCCTCGGCGGCGATGATGGTCTTTTGTCTTTCGCGCGGCAGTTGGGCAAACTGCTCGGGCGTCATGCCCATGCGCCTCAATGCGTTTTCCGGCAGGGTCTGCGCCTCGTCGGCGGTGTCCTTGAAGCCCTTTACGAAAACCTTCGCCCCACCGGGCCCTTTCTTGTCGGCGGTGAGCCAATAGCGTTGGCCCGGCGTTGCCTTTATCCACTCGCTGCGGTAATGCACCCCCTCCAGCGCGGCAACCGACCCGTAACTCGTGTCGCGGGGAACCTCGGGAGGATTGTTCGGGTCGGCTTTTCCGGCGCGAAGTTTCTTGCGATATTCCAGCCAGGTGGCGCGATTCAGGTCGGTTTTTGCCTTAAATATCATGCCGCGGTCTTTGGGCCCCTTTATCAGGAACGTCCCGACGTTGTCGGGCCTGTCCCAACCGCGGCAACCGGCGTCGAAACTGCCGTTAGTGTTCAGCGGGTTGCCGAATCTTTCCGGCTCGGTTTCGTCGCCGTACTGTGGCGGGGTCCACCCGGAACGTTCGGTGATCGCCTCGACTACCGCCTTTGCTATGACCGCGCGGTGGCGCTCGGTGTCGTCGGTGAAAACCTTTTCCCACCCGCCGGGCTCGTCGGCGATGCGCAGGTCAATGCATCCAAGTTCCGCCCGAACGCTTCGTCCTCGCTTCTGGACGCTTCCATAAACGGCGAGGTTCACGGCGAGTTTGTTCATCAGGTCGGCGACCTTGTCTCGGCCTGTGTCGATACCCAGCGACCCGGAAAATTCACGAGTGGTGAAGCGGTCAACCACCTCGTATCCCTCGCGACTTCGGAGTTTGAGGCGGATACTGTCGGCCAGGCGCATTCCCTCCGGGCTCCCGGACAAGGGCGTCCCGGCGCGCGGATCCTCTTTGCCGACAGTGGCGAAATCGAACACCACCACGTGGACCGTATCCTCTTGGGCGGAGTCTTTGGTATCGACGCCGGCGCTTTTGGAAACGCCCCAGGCCTGCGGCAGGCAAATCAAAACAATCGCACCCGTCATCAATAGTTTAATTGTGGACATACATTCACTCCACGGCCGATGGCCGCCCGATAATATTATAAAGGAATTACATGCACGATTCACCCCACGGGAGATATTCATAATCGCAATCTGCACATAATAACCGGATATAACGGGCAAAATCCTCTTCTCGAAATCGGGGTTATGTGGTATAATCGAATCGCAGCGATCGCAGGTCGGTCAATTTTCGCATCGCTCTTATCGGCCTGGGTCGCGGGGAGGAGTTTGTGCTCATTTCATGGAGTTGTGCTCACGGTCGGATACGCCGCGGCAAATGTGCGCGTATCGAAGTCGAGTAAATACTCCCAAAGGCCATGCCGTTCTTATCGCCCAAGGGAGGGCGCAACCAGGAGAACTAAAAATGAAACGCCGAGGAGCCGACAGTTGCCCGCAATCTTCGTATTGCAATCCTGCAAAGTTCATTATCGCAATGGTTTTGATTTCCGCCATACCGGCGCCGTCGCTGGGGGATTCGTTCGACTGGCGAAACTACGGCGGGGAAGACTTCACCACGCCGGTGCGCGACCAGTGGAACTGCGGGTCGTGCTGGGCATTCGGGGCCTGCGCGGCCGTCGAAGCCAAACTCGATATCACCGCCGGCGATCCGAACCTGTCGCCGAATCTGTCCGAGCAGCATCTTATATACGACGATAACGGCGGCGGCGACTGCAACGGCGGTCTGCACTCCAGCGCACTGTCCTTCATAAAAAATACCGGCATAGTCTCCGAATCGATACTCCCCTACCAGGCCGACGACGATTACTCCAACGACCCCAACTGGCCGCTCCCCGCCGGGTGGGAAAACCAGGCATATACAATCGACAGCTACGCCGCCGTCGTCGATTACAACAGCGACGGCGTATTGAACGAGACGGACGACTACCAGGGGGCGTTGGAGGATTACGGCCCGCTGGTGATCGCGATATTCAACAAACTGCTGTACAAAGAACCGCCGAATCAGTCTTCGCCCCCTTATTCCGAAATCAATGCACACAGCGTATGCGTAGTGGGATACGAAGACGACGAGTCCCTCGATGAGGGCGGATTCTGGATAGTAAAGAACAGTTGGGGCGCCGGCTGGGGCGACAACGGATACGGCTATCTCCTGTACGGGGACGAAAGCAGCGTGTACGCCGTTACCGGCGACGCCAGCCAGGCGCCGGAACCGGCGTCAATTTTCCTGCTCGCCCTGGGCGCCTGCACCGTCGTGCGGAAAAGACGCCCGCGAAACCTTGATTTATAGAACCAAGGCCGAAGCCCCAAAAGAGAGGACTCTCATCAATATCCAAATAAAATTTAAAACGCATTCAATAATCGCCATCTTCATCCTGTCGTCAGCGTGGTCCGCACACGGCGCCAATCGCCGAATCGAACACCACAGGGAGGGAAGATACGAAATATGGGCGGCCCCGACGATTATAACCTCGGACGCCTCCGGCACGCACACCACCACACCGGGCGTCCCAGCCTTCGGCGTAAACCACGACGGCGTCGGCGACATGCTGATCGACAATGATTCCGACGATTTTTTCGACATCCGGTGCAGCGGTTCGCTGCTGCAAATCGGCGGTCGGCAATGGGCCGTCACGGCCGCGCACTGCGTTACCGATTCCTTGGCGAACAAGGACGTACAGTCGCTTCGCATGGAATTCCACACCGCTTCGGGCAGCAAGTTTTCTTTCGTATCCGACCCGTCCCAGGTTCACGTCCACCCCAACTGGGGCGGAAACACGTTAAACGGCTTCGACGTGGCCCTGATTCGTTTCGACGAACCGGCGGATGCATCGGTCCCGGCGTACCTGCTGAATCGAACTGCCGAAGAACTGGACGTTAACGTGGTGTGCGTCGGATATGGCAACAAAGGATTCGGACAGACCGGCGACGTCTTCGGCACCAGCGGCACAAAGCGGGCCGGTCTGCAAAAGTGGGAGGAACGGGGCGTCGGCAATCGGGGCGTGGTCGGCGTAACGAACAACAGCACCATGCTGACCGGCGATTTCGACAGCAATTTTCGCAACACCGGCGGCACGGAGACCGACGACTATCCGCACGACGGTTTCAACTATTTCTTCGACGACCCGCACGATCTGGGCTTCGGCGACGACGAAGCCGGCCTCTCGCCGGGCGATTCGGGAGGGGCGTCATTCGTGCTCGACCCTCAGGACGACACGTGGAAGATTGCAGGGACCCACTCGCACGCCCTTCGTCTGCTGTTTATACCCGGCGAGGATTCTTCCGACATCGACGACGAACTCAACTTCAGCTGGGGAGAGTTCAACGTTGACGCCAGAATTCGAGATGCTGACGTCCTCAACTGGATTGACAGCACAATTCCCGAACCGGCGACGGTGATGTTGCTGGCGCTGGGAGGGGCGGCCATAATGCGACGGCGAAACCGGACATGAGGAGCAAATCTACTGGGGAACTTGACGCCCCGCAGGCAAACTGTGGGGCGTTTTTTAGCCCTAAGGTCGGGCGCAGGAACCGAACGTCAGCCGGTTTTTCTACTCTTTCCTCTCTACTGCTCTATTTCAAAACAGTCCCGATACATCGGAATATCGGGACTGTTTTTAAGTGAGGGAGGTGGGGCTCGAACCCACGACCTACGGCTTAAAAGGCCGTTGCTCTACCAACTGAGCTACTCCCCCACTGAAGTATTATAGTTAATCTGTTAACCGGTTAACTAATTTACATTTCCTGCACTTCCTTTGTTTTTTCCTTCAGCGAATCATCGACGTTCTGTTCGTACTTTTTCGTCATGTCCTGAATTTCGTCCTTTCCGTGGTGGAGGTCGTCCTCGGTAATCTGTGAATCCTTCTGGAGTTTCTCCAGGTCCTTGTTGCCTTCTCTGCGTGCATTTCGGATCGCCACCTTTGCGGTCTCGGACATTTTTTTCAACTGCTGGGATATCTGGCTTCGCCGCTCCATCGACAGCGGGGGCACCGCAAGGCGGATCACTTTACCGTCGTTGTTGGGCGTAATTCCAAGATCGGACGTCATAATGGCCTTTTCGATCGCCTTGATCGATGAAGGGTCGAACGGCTTAATTACTATCAGCGTCGCCTGGGGCACGGAGATATTGGCCAGCTGGCGCAGCTCCGTCTGCGTGCCGTAGTAGTCCACCTTGATATGCTCCACCAGCGACGCAGACGCCCTTCCCGTGCGTATGCCGCGGAATTCCCGACAGAGATAGTCCACCGCCTCTGACATCTTTTCCTCGGTTCCCAACAGTACTTCGTCCATGTCCATCTGCTAAACTCCCGCTTCGACTTATCTGAATTTACGCATCGCCCATCCCGGCGGGCGCCGCCGCCGGATACCGGCGAATTCTGCACGCCGGAAGCCGTAAAGTCAAATCCGCATACATCTCACGCGCTGCGGGGCGAGTTATTCTTATTTCTCAACTGGTTTGAAATCCACCCGTTCCGAAACGTTATCGAACGAGTACCAGGTCCTGCGCGCCTCCCAAAGGCGGATTTCCAGGATTTTGCTCATCAACTGGCGCCGCTCCGTTTTCTCGTATTCTGACCTGACCGCCGGGCGGTACCCGGTCCGCTGAATCAGCAGAACCGACCGCTGATGCGGAATCGGAACCTTTTTTACTTCCTGCGAAGTCGGCGGATACGGCGGCTCGACGTCCGCGGGCTTAAGATTGAACGCCTCGGTCATGAACATCTTTTTAAGCCGTTCGGTTGGCAACTGAATTTTTTCTATGTAGTTCCAGCCGAAATCCCACGGCTTCTGAAGGGCGCTTTGTATCATGGCCCTTCCGTCTGTAATGCCCGCGTACGTCATCATCATGTATAAGTTGTAGGCGGGGCTATCCAGCTGCTT
>CAYZPY010000126.1:0-1150 GCA_964480425.1 uncultured Planctomycetaceae bacterium | reverse complement strand
GCTGCTTTCGCGCGAACAAGTCCGTTTCCCAGGTATTTATTTCGTTTTTTTCGGCCAGTTCGGCGAGGTCCGTTTCGTCTTTCGATAGTTCCGCCAGTAATTTACCGGCTTGTTCTCCGGCCAGGGCGAACGCCGCGACGATCTTCAGGTCGTCTATCACGTTGCGGCGAATTTCATCAGTCAGTTCTTTGGGCGCCTGCGAGGAGGCGGCGCCGACTATACGCCACATAAGCCGGTCCGCATCCGTACCCATCATGTACATCCACGGGCCGTCAACCCCAACCTTCTGTCCATCGCCTCGTTGCCCCCCCTCGCGGCGGTTGGGAAATATCTCACTGTTGAACGCAAGGCGAGCCACGCCCTCACCGCCGCTCGGCTTTATATACGCGTTGCCCAGTTTCGGATGGTCCATCACCTCTCTCTGCGACAGCAGTCCGGTTCGTCCGCGAACCACCGGGAACATGTCCAAATCTTCCTGCTCGGCCCGGCAGAACAGCACATTTGTAATCCCCATGCACGTGACCCACTTTAGCTGCGGCGCGTCCGCGCGGCGTGTGACCGGGCCCGTCGCCGGCGCCGGTGCGGTTTCCGGCTGCTCGACGGCGAACGCCTGCCGGGTTATCTGCTCCAGCGCCTCGGACAGCGTCATGTCCTCGGGTCTGAGGGTGACCTTAACGTCCGGCTTGACCGATATCTCCCATCCTTGACCCCATGGAAAACATATCCCCTCCAGTCCCGACAATTCTGCCAGCTTGTCGACCGCATCCTCCAGGTGGGTTGGCTTGTCCAGCCCCTGGGAGGATATGTCGTCGCCGCTGAGAGGAGTTTTGAGGATGGTCCGGGCCGGCTGCTGCAATTGCGACACGACCCACTGGTAAGCGTCGTCCTTGGCGCCGGCGGAGGCGTAATCCGCAAGCATGGTGTCAATCCTGCCGATAATGCGGTTCACCCGCGCCTTTACCATCTCGGGCCTGAGGATTTCGATAATTTCATCCCAGGCGTTAATCTCGTTGGACGGGTCAAGGGGCACCTTGATGGTCTTATATTCCTGCTCTTGCGAAGGTGCCGTAGAGGTGGCCGGCGCCGTCGCCCCGGGACGAGTGCTCGGCTTGGTCACCGGCACTTCGCGGACAAATTCCGATTCGTGTTC
>CAYZPY010000125.1:0-7578 GCA_964480425.1 uncultured Planctomycetaceae bacterium | reverse complement strand
AACAACCGGCGCGGCAGAGGAAATCATCCTCGCCGACGGCACGCTGCTGGCGCTTACCGGTTCGCCGCTTCCCGCACAGGCCAGGCAGCATCCCAAATTCAGCGGCAAAAAACGCATCTCCAACGAAAAAGCGCTGCTGGCTATAAATGCCGAAACCGGCAAAACGCTGTGGAAGCATTCCTTCAAGGGCGCCGACCCCCGCCCCGAGACGCTCGCATCGGACGGCAAACGCGCCTACGTGCAGGTCGCCGACGGCGTGGTATGCCTGGATATGAAAAACGGCGAGGAGTTGTGGACCTACGGAAACATCTCGGGCAGGGATGGGATAGGCATATCGTTCGGCATATACACGCTGGTGGTCTGCGACGGGGTGGTGTTGTGCAACATTTCCGGGTCGGTGCGGGCCATCTCGGCCAGGGACGGAGGCGAACTGTGGACGCACCAGGCGGACAAGTTCGGCTTCCACTCGCCGCTGGACACTTTCGTGATAAACGGGCTGGTGTGGCTCGGCTCCAGGAGGCCCGGCTCGGTCGCCCCGCCGGCGGTGGACGACTTCAACGTCGGACTGGACCTGCACACGGGCAGGCCCGAAACGAAAAATTCCGTCATCGCCCACCTCCAGACCGCCGGGCACCACCACCGCTGCTTCCGCAACAAGGCCACTTCCAGGTACATCATCACCGCAAAGCGCGGCGTGGAGATGATGGACCTTTCGGGAAACAACCACTCGCGCAACAACTGGGTTCGGGGCACGTGCCAGTACGGCGTGATGCCCGCCAACGGGCTGCTGTACACCCCCCCGCATTCCTGCGGGTGCTACATGGAGTCCAGGTTGCGCAGTTTCTGGGCGCTGGACGACGAAAGAACCGTGATGGCGGATGCATCCCGCGCCATAACGGACGACGACCGCCTGGAGAAAGGACCCGCATATTCTGAAATTTCAAATTTGAAATCTCAAATTTCGGATTGGCCGACGTATCGCGGCGATGCACGGCGCCGAGGCGTAAGCGATACGAACGTCCCACAAAAGTTAACACAGGCGTGGAGTTCGAACATAGGCGGGGAGTTGACCCAGCCGGTCGTGGCCGGTGGTAAGGTATTCGTGGCCGCTAAAGACAAAAACACCGTTTACGCACTCGCCCAAAAGGACGGTGAGGTTATCTGGCAATACACCTGCGGCGGGCCCGTGGACTCCCCCCCGACGGTGCACCAAGGCGCGGTGCTGTTGGGAAGCGCCGACGGCTGGGTCTATTGCCTCCGCGCAAGCGACGGTGAACTCGCCTGGCGATTCAACTGCGCGCCGACGGACCTGCGGGGCGTCTCGTACGACAGGGTCGAGTCGCTGTGGCCCGTGCACGGAAGCGTAATGGTGCTCCACGGCACGGCGTACTGCTCGGCGGGAAGGTCAACCTGGCTGGACGACGGCATATACCTTTACGCCATAGACCCGAAAAGCGGAAAAATGCTCCACAAGCATCACTACCACAGCAAACACCCCGAATTCAAAAAGGGCGCCGGACTCGCGGACAAAAAATATTCAAAGAGGATCGACCAGAACGCCACCGATTATAAAACGTTTCTCCAATCCGACAGGAGCGACGCGTTTTCGATGGCCGAAGGCACCGTCTCCGACGTGTTGGTCAGCGACGGGAAAGACGTATTCCTGCATCACGTCCGCTTCGACGCCGAACTGGACCGCAAAGACAAGATGTCGCCCCACCTGTTTTCGACCTCCAGTCTGCTGGACGACACCGAGAACCACCGGTCGCACTGGATGCTGGGGACGGGCGATTTTTCGCGCATCCCCGTGGCGTATTCGTGGATCGTCAACAGCAATGGCGGGCGAAGGAAATTTTTCGCCGCCGCCGTGCCGTACGGGGTGGTCCTCGTCTACGACGAGCGGAACGTGTGGGGCGTCCACAGGAACGGGCGCGCCGACGGGCGATACACCGTCTTTAGCAGAAAGAATTCCGGCTCGCCGGGGCCTGCCGAGCGCAAAACCGACGCCCCCGACATACGCGAATTGCCCAAAAGCCAAAACCCGTTCCCGTACGTCTGGAGCGGCAAACTCGAGGTCCGCCCGCGCGCGCTTGTCAAGGCCGGGAAGAAACTCATCCTCGCCGCCACGCCGACGGACATCCCTCCCGACGTACCCCACGCCGCATACGAAGGACGCCTGGGCGGGATGATACTCCTCTACGACGCCGCAAAAGGAAACCGCCAGGCCGAAGTCAAACTCGACAGCCCCGTCGTGTGGGACGGAATGTCCGTCGCGGATGGAAAACTCTACGCCTCGACCCAAAACGGAAAGGTCTTATGCTTCGGAAAATAATGCATCCATAAAAACAGCCCACGGAAGTCATTCCGCGGATTTTGAACCAAAGAGGAGTACGCCGTCATGAAAGCGAAATATGTATTTGTGCCCGTCTTGTTTTTTATTGTCGGCGCATACGCAGCCCGGAACCCGCAGCAGCAGGCGCAGGAGATACTCGAAGAAACCAGGGTTGCGGGCGGGGTCGTTTCGCACGTCGGCTGCAATGATGGAAAACTGACCGCCGCCCTGCACGCCGATAAGAAGTACCTCGTCCACGGATTGGACACCGAGGCCGTCCAGGTGGAGCAGGCGCGGCGATACATCGACTCGCTGGGTCTTTACGGGGAGGTCTCTGCCGAGAAATACGACGGGCGGAACCTGCCCTACGGCGACAACGTCGTGAACCTTATCGTCGTTACGGATGACAAATGCCGCGTGGACGAAAAGGAGATTATGCGCGTGCTGGCGCCGGGCGGCGTGGCGTGGATTAACGGCGAGAAAATCGTCAAGCCCCGACCCGAGACAATAGACCAGTGGACGCATTACCTCCACGACGCCTCCGGAAACGCCGTCAGCAGGGACAAAAAAGTAGGACATCCCCGTCACATGCAGTGGTACGCCGGTCCGAGGCACTCCCGCCACCACGACGCCCTGGCGAGCATGTCGGCGATGACCTCCAGCAACGGTCGGCTGTTCTACATCTACGACGAGGGGCCCGTATCTGTCATGCACCGCCCGCCAAAATGGAAACTCATCGCCCGCGACGCGTTCAACGGGAAACTCCTGTGGAAGCGCGACATACCGGACTGGATGACGCACCTGTATAACTTCCGCGCCGGTCCCAAGCAACTACCCCGCCGACTGGTGTCCCTCGGCGATTACGTTTACGTAACGCTGGGCTTCGAGGCCCCGGTAGTCAAACTCGACGCCGCCACCGGGAAAACGCTGCACACGTACAAGGGCTCCCAGGAGACCGAGGAAATCATTCACCACGACGGTATGCTGCTGACGGTTACAGGCGACCCGGGCATACTGATTGAAAAGTCCGACGGCTGCCACGGATACTGGGAGATGGCCGAGTACGAAGAGCCCACCGCCGATAAATCCATCGTCGCCTACGACGCCGAAAGCGGCGAGGAACGCTGGCGCATCGAGGGGCAAAACCTGCGATACCTTGTCCCGCTGTCGCTCTGCGCGCTGGGCGACAACGTCTTTTACCTGGACAACGAAAATCTGCACTGCCTGAACTCGAAAACAGGCCGGCAGCGCTGGACTGCGCCCTACCCGACCGAGGGTCTGTTCATACGAAGTTACGCCCCCACCGTATTGGCGCACAAAGACGTCATCATGTGCCTCAAGTGGAACCGCCTCTGCGCGTTCTCCATAGAGGACGGCAGGAAACTGTGGGAGCACAAGGGCTCGATGGGTTTCGGCTCGCCGGGCGACCTGTTCGCCATCGGCGATAAGGTGTGGACCAATCCGATGCTCAAGGCCATCTGGCGCGGAAGCAAAAAAAACGAGAACGGGATCATAATCACGGGCGTAAGGGTGCCCACCTCGGAGTTCATCAACCACGGAAAGACCGGCGTGGGCATAGACATCCACACCGGCGAGATCACCGACGAGTTGCACTTCGCCCGCACGCAGCACCACCACCGCTGCTACCGCGACAAGGCCACCGAAAGGTACATCCTTTTGGGGCACAGCGGAATCCAGGTAATCGACCTGCACAAGAAGGAATACGAGACCAACCGGTGGGTCCGGGGGATATGCCAGTACGGGATAATGCCCGCCAACGGATACATCTACGTCCCGCCCGACCCGTGCCAGTGCTACAACATCGCCAAGATAAACGGCTTTTTCGCGCTGTCGCAGGAATGTTCGTGGGGTAAAGTGGAAATATCGAGCGAACTGGAAAAAGGACCGGCATACTCCGAAATCTCAAATCTCAAATTTGAAATTTCAGATTCCGCCTGGCCGACGTATCGCGGCGACAATGTCCGCAGCGGCTCGTCCTCGAGCGAAGCGCCCGCAAAGCCGCGCCTAAAGTGGAAAGCCCGAATCGGCCCGTCCGGTGACAGCGCCGGTCATCGCCGCCGGCGGGGTTTACGTGGCCCGGCGCGACGCATACACAGTCCACTGCCTCGACGCCGGCGACGGAAGCCCCATCTGGAAATTCCACGCCAACGGGCCTGTAGATTCACCCCCTACGATATACAACGGCATGTGCATCTTCGGCTGCGGCGACGGGTCGGTCTACTGCCTCGATGCAAAAAGCGGCGAACTCGCATGGCGGTTCAAAACCTCTATAATTGAGCGCAGAATCGGCTGGGAAGACCGCCTGGCCTCGCCGCTGCACATACACGGAAGCGTGCTGGTGAACGATGATACGGTCTATTTTGCGGCAGGATATTCCTCCAATCTCGATCGCGGCATCCGCCTCTACGCTCTGGACGCACGGACCGGAAAGCAGAAACAATTCAACAAACTTGCCTCGGGACACTGGGGCGACGACGGAAAGTGGGGCTTCCTCTCCGACATCCTGTCCTCCAACGGAAAAGCAATCAGCATGCGGCAGACGAATCTGAACAAGGACCTCAAGCCCGGCCGCGGCGGCGGGCTTCTTATCGCCACCACGGGACTGCTGGACGATTCGTGGTTCCATCGCCAGGGGTGGCGCGGAAAGGGCGCCGAAGGAAAACTCCTGGTCTTCGACGAAGTCCGCTCGATAGACGTCGGGAATATCTACACCCGACTGAAACACAGGCGCAAAGGTCAATATCAAAAATACAACCAGGTCGGACACCAGCACCAGAAGTTCACGCGCTACCGCCAGGACTTCTTCGCCGTGGGCACGAACATCCGTTGCACGGCAAAGGGTAAAGGCGGAAACTGGCTCAAACACGAAAAACTCCAGCCGCGGGCTATGGATACTGACCGGCGACAAACTATGCCTGGCGGGTTGGCTGGACGACGTGGTCATAGAACTCAAGACGGGCAGGCCTAAAAATCCCGACAACCCCGACCCGCACCATTCGGTCCTGCGGATTTACTCGGTCGCCAACGGAAAACAGATATCACAGGTAAATCTCCCGGCAGATCCGGTCTTCGACGCCCTTGCCGACGACGACGGTAAACTGTTCCTGGCGCTGAAAAACGGAACCGTCGTTTGTTACGGCGGATAAAGGAGCAAACCCGACATGAAAGCGAAAACCTGTTTTGTATTCGCGTGGTTGCTCGCCGCCGGTCCGCTTGACGCCGGCACGCGTTCCATGGACGAGTTCACCGGAAAAGAGGGAATCGTCCTGCGCGTGCCGGACGCCTCGAACGGCGACAAACTCGCACAATATCAACCGGACGCCATGCCCGCCCGGGACGGATTGATAATAGCCGACCGAAAATTGTATATTACCACGCAGGGCAATCGGATAATCTGCTTCCATGGCGAGCGACCGGACGAATAACTTACCAAAGGGTACGACATGAACGTATTTCTGGAGAACTGGTACATTCCCCTGCTGGTGGCGCACCTGGTCGGCACCATCGTGCTGGTGGGCGCCGCCACGCACGACCTGGTGTGCGTGGCGGGGTACGTCAGGGGAAAATTCGCGAAGCAGCGGCGCGAAAAACTTTACAACGCCGTCTTCTTCTGGTCTTACCTGGCGGTTTACGTGCTGGGGATACTGATATACCCGGCCTTTCGCGTTTACCTTCGGGAATTTTATTTCGACCCGATTTACCCCTGGGCGACGGGACTGTTCGAAGTCAAGGAGCACTGGGGCGCCATCGCCCTCGCGCTTCTGCTGGTGTACTACCTGCTCCGCAGGACGTTCCAGCCGTCGCAGGAAAAGCACAAACTCTACCTCTACGTGCCGCTGTGCCTGCTGCTTAACGTTATCCTGTGGTACAAGGTAATCGTCGGCTGTTACCTCTCGCTGCTGAAAGGGTCTTTCTGATGAAAAAATCCGACATGGCGTACATACTCGGTTCGATATTCGCCGCGGCGACGGGTGTCTTCTACTGCGCCACCACCTGGCTGGGAATCCCGCTGCTGCGATACTACCCCACACTGCACGCCTGGAAATGGGGAAAAATCCGGGGCATCCCATCCCAGGGCTGGTACGGAAAACAGGTTTTCGCCTACCTCGTGGCGGCGATAGTGACGCTTGCGGCGTACGTAGTGCTGAAGCGCAAACTTCGCGGGCGCCAGACGCCCGCCGAACTACCGCCGAAAACGGCAAAACTCATCGGCGCCGTGGCCATACTCGTGGTGCTGGGGTGCATGTGGTACATGATGCACCACGAGTTTGCAAAGTGGGGCGTATACGGCTGAGATGAGACCCGCTGGCGCACAACCAGTAAGCGGCTGGGCGGGAAGAATATTCGCCGCGGGGGGATTTTTTTTTGTGGCGGTGTTCGTGCTGTTCATCCTGACGCTGATTATCACCGACGCGTTTTACATCGACCGCGACGCCGTCGTCACCGTGGCGACCTCCGGGCACATCCGACACGCCCTGTGGATGAGCATATGGACCAGCGTTACCGCCACGGCGATAGCCCTGCTGTTCGCCGTGCCGATGGGATACGTGCTGAGCCGATACCGGTTCTTCGGCAGGACGCTTGTGGACAGCATCGTGGATTTGCCCATCGTCCTTCCGCCCCTGGTGGCGGGGCTGACGCTGCTGGTGTTCTTCTCGCAAACGCACCCGGGCAACTGGATAGAGGACGAACTGGGCGTGGAGTTCGTATTCCAGCCCAAGGGCATCGTGCTGTGCCAGTTCCTTCTGGCGTCGAGCTTCGCGATACGCTCGGCCAAGACCGCCTTCGACGACGTTGACCGGCGCCTGGAGGACGTGGCGCTGACGCTCGGATGCACGCGTTGGGGGAGTTTCCGACGCGTTTCGCTTCCCCTGGCCAGAAACGGCATCGTCGCCGGAGGGCTGCTGACCTGGGCCAGGTCGTTCGGGCTGTTCGGTCCTCTGATTATCCTGGTCGGCTCGTTCCGCGGGCGGACAGAGGTGCTCAGCACCACCATCTTCCTGGAGCAGTCGGTGGGCAACCTCGAGGTCGCCCTGGCCGTGGGGCTGGTGATGATACTGGTGGCGTTGGCGGCGCTAACCACCATCCGCCTGCTGGGAGGATTCCGGCTGTGATACGCACCGAGCGACTGGCGTACGGCGTTGGAGACTTCCGCCTGAGGGAGGTGACCCTCGAGGTGGGCGCCGGGGAATACTTCGTGCTGCTGGGCCCGCCGGGCTCTGGAA
>CAYZPY010000124.1:0-7592 GCA_964480425.1 uncultured Planctomycetaceae bacterium | reverse complement strand
CGTGCGTCGGTTGCGGCGCATGCGAGAGGGCGTGCCCCTCGGCGCTGCCCGTTCGCCGCATGCTTGGCGCCGCGCACGACCGACTCGCCTGAGCACACGCAGGGCGCCGACGATAAGTAATGACAAGACCGACCCTAACGATTCTGGCGGGTATGCTGATTGCCGCGATCGGCTGTGTCCGGCAAACTTTAATTGACCGGCGGACATACCGCCCCCGAACGGGGGAGGATCTGCTGCCCGAAAGAATCGGCGACGACATCGTCCGCACGAAACTTATAGACGCCCCCACCCGCCCCAAAGTCGAAGAACTCATCAACGGCGAATCGGGCCTGTATTACGCATACGACCTGGTAAAACTCACCCGCGGGCTCTACGGCAAATCCCGGGAGAAAAACAAAATAATTGTGGACGTCTATACGATGCCCTCGGTTAATGACGCCTTCGGCGTATACACCATCTGGCGACAAGGCGCACCGGAGCCCGAAGACGCATTCGAAATACATCCCGGCATCCAGGCCATCGGAAACGAAAGCGGCGTGAATTTCCGCATGGGAAAATATTTCGTTCGCGTATTTTCCAAGTCCGATCCGGACGGAGTCGATCAGGCGGCGGGACACATCGCCGCACTGGAACACGTCGAAGGCGGCGGCGAATTCGTCCAGCCCGAACCGGACTTGCCGCACCTGTCGCTGCTGCCGAAAGAGGGGCGCGTGGATAATTCCATTGTCTACGTAAAACGAAACTTCAGAGGATTCGCCCAGTTGCGGCATGCGGTGGCGGCGGAGTACAAATCCGCCACGTCGGACGGTTTTGAGTTTTTCATTTGCCGCTACGAGTCGCCCCACGCGGCCGCCGATGCGATCGAATCCCTCAATAAGTCCATCACCGGTCTGGGCGTGAAAACGTCGTTTTCCGGCGGCGAACTTGCCTATAACGATGAATTCAACGGCGATGTTACGATGATTCTCGCCGGGCGACACGTCGTGGCCGCCACCGGCGGACGAAGCGCCCTGGCCGAGCGTATCGCCGCTGAAATCGGGCGATAATCAGGCGCCGTCCTTGCCTGTACCGTTATTTGCTGTTACATTCCCGTTTCCCCCGCTGCTGTTCTCTTTCCCGAAAGGCATACACATGGATAAATACGGCGTGATATTCGACATGGACGGCGTGCTGGTTAACAGTTACCAAGCGCATTTCCAGTCGTGGCGCGAAACGGCGCGTAAGCGAGGCCTGGACATGACCGAGCAGCAGTTCGCCGAGACATTCGGGCGCACCAGCCGCGACATTATTCGACACCTCTGGCCCGATTACGCCGCCGAGGCCGACATACCCGCCTGGGACACTGAAAAAGAGGCCGAATACCGCAGAATTATCCACGACGACTTTCCCGAAATGGACGGCGCCGACCAGTTGCTGCGCAAACTTCACCAGTCCGGCTTCGCCCTGGCCATCGGCTCCTCGGGACCGCCAAAAAACGTGAATGTCGTTCTGGAATGTCTCCCTTCGGGCGGTCTCATCTCGGCAGCGGTAGACGGGTCGCAAGTGACCCATGGAAAGCCACATCCTGAAGTTTTTCTTCTGGCGGCGGAAAAACTCGACATTGCCCCCCACTTGTGCGCCGTCATCGAAGACGCCCCGGCCGGTCTCCAAGCCGCTCACCGCGCCGGTATGGCAGCCATCGGGATTACCGGAACAGCGCCCCGCCAGAAACTCAGCGCCGCCGCTGACGAGGTTGTCGTGTCGCTCAGGGAATTGTCCCCCGATAAAATCGCACGGATTATCCGGCGCCGCAGGCAGACTTGAATACCATAGCGGCCTCGTGCCTCGCCTATATCGACTCGTGCTCGGCCCGCATTATTTCATTGGGACTTACCCTGCTGGCCCAAAATAATCCGTTCATGCTTTCCTTGCGATAATTCGGTTACCTGTTCCATTTGCCCGTGAATACCTCTTCGGCCGGTCCGGTCATAAAAACGTGATCCGAATTCTCGTCCCAATTCAGTTTCAGGTCGCCGCCCGGCAGGTGTATAAGGATTTCCCTGTCGGTCTTTCCGCAAAGTACGCCCGCAACGCAAACCGCCGCGGCGCCCGTTCCGCACGCCATCGTCGGACCGCTCCCGCGCTCCCAGGTGCGCATCGTCGCCTCGTGTGGTCCTGCGACCCGGACGAAATGCACGTTCGTGCGCCGGGCAAACAGCGGATTGTTCTCTATTTCCGGGCCAAGCTGCCCAAGCGGTATTTTCGACACGTCGTCCACGTAAATTACCGCGTGCGGATTGCCCATGGACACGCACGTCATCTTGAAGACGTTCGCCGACGTCCTCAGGGGCGTATCCACCACTTTCCGCTGTGGGATATTTACCGGAATTTTGGCGGGGTCAGTTATTGGCTTTCCCATGTCCACCGTCGTCGCGGCTACCTTGTCGTCATCCGTTATTTCAAGTTCGACTATTCTTATACCTGCCTTTGTCTCCACGCGCATCGGATTTTTCCTTGCGAGGTTGTGCTCGTACGCATACTTCGCCAGGCAACGTATTCCGTTTCCGCACATTTCGGCCTCGGAACCGTCGGCGTTGAATATTCTCATTCCCACGTCGCCCACGTCTGACGGCATTATCAGGATCATCCCGTCCGAGCCAACCCCGAAGTGCCTGTCGCTTATCTCACGCGCCAGCCTCTGCGGTTCGCTAACCTGCCTCTTAATGCATTCAACGAATACATAATCGTTGCCGATTCCCTGCATTTTGCAAAAATTCATCTAAGCACCTCGCACGTTCGCGTGGAATTATACCATTCATCGCCCCAATTTCGGCAATATATGTATTTGCCCCTTTGTTCGGTCACCTATTTTCTCAACCCACCTGTAACTCCTTCCTTCTGCTGTCGAGCTGGTCTCTTAGTCTTATCAGCACCGCCGAATGCATCTGGCTTACCCTGCTTTCGGAAAGATCGAGCGTCTCGCCGATTTCCTTCATCGTCATTTCCTCAAAATAATAGAGCATTATAATCAATCGCTCCGCCCTGCTCAGGCCACGACTGACTAGTTCCTTAAGGTCTCTCTTCTGTGCCGCCATGTATGGATTGTCGCTGCTGCGGTCTTCGAGTATGTCTATCTCTCGTAAGTCTTTGTTCGAATCCGCGTCCGTCCATTTTTTGTTCAGCGAAATTAATCCGACCGCCTGTGCGTCACGCCTTATTTTCCGAAACTGGCTTATCGGCAGTTTCATTTCCGATGCCAGTTCCTTTTCGTTTGGTTTTCTTCCCAGCCGCGCCTCCAGCGACTGCAATGCTTCGTTCAAACGATGCGCCCTGCTGCGTACGAGTCTCGGCACCCAGTCAAGCGAACGCAACTGGTCGAGCATTGATCCGCGTATCCTCGATGTGCAGTACGTCTCGAATTTCACACCACGGTTGGGATCGTATGAATTAAGCGTATCTATAAGCCCGAATATTCCCGCCGATATGAGATCGTCCACTTCGACTTCGTCCGGCAGTTTTGTATGGAGTCTCTCCGCCGTAGCTTTAACAAGTGGCAAATAATTCTCCAGTAAACAGTTGCGCGCGTTTTCGTCACCATCCTTCCTGAAATCTTTCCACCATTTCTCCAGTTGTTTCTGAGTTGCCTTACTTTTCAGAGTTTCCATGACTTTGCTCCTTAATTAAAACGTGCCGGATGAATCAATATGTCGTATACGCATTTCGTAACCATAATAATTACAAATACATACGTTTTTATGCCATTACCCGAATAATTCTTAAATCTTCAAAATTTACACTCATATCCCAATTTATCCATATATTATAATCTTTATTATTCCTATAGTCATCTCAATTTCACTATATTATTATAAATATTTTTATGCAAACCAGTTCGCCACGCGTTTAAAAAATCCTAACTTTCTATCTGTTCTTAACTTACCCGAGCATAGTCTTGTCGCAAGTGCCGCCAGACATTTACTGGCCGGGCATCTCGGATACGTCAAAACCAGCGGTTCACGGCGACTTACCGCCTGTTGGACTCTTGAATCCTCTAAAACATGCCCCGCGTCATATACGCAAATATTCAGAAACCGCCTTGCGACTTCTCGTATTCGCTGCGTGGTTTCTCTTGCTTGGTGCCTGCTGGTCGATTCATTCACAAGGACGCTCAAGTGGCCTTGGTAATCATTCCCAGCAAGCACCTTAATCACCGCGTATGCGTCGGTTATAGATGTTGGCTCGTTAGTTGTTACGACCATGACGTTGTCTGCACCTGCCGCGAATGCCAAAACGTTGTTTCCGATTCCCGCCCCGCAGTCCACAATTACATAATCGTAGTCAGTCTCGATTTCTGTAAGTTTTTCCAGGAGACGATTGCGATCGAATTCCGTAAGGTCAGCAAGATGAGACAATCCGCTTGCCCCCGGCACGAGATGGACCCCCTGGGGCAAATCAACGATAATGTCTTCAAGTTCCACGCTTCCGGCAAGCACGTCCGCCATGTTCGCCCATACGTCTACACCGGCAAGTATGTCGATATTAGCCAGCGCCAGGTCGGCATCTACGACAGCCACCTGGTTACCCGCCGCCGACAGCAACAGCGCCAGGTTTAGGGCGATGTTCGACTTTCCCACGCCGCCCTTTCCGGAAACTATGGCTATGGTTCGCGTGCTTTCGGCGCGGTTCATCAATTTGCGGAGATTGTTCGCCTGGTCGTCAACGCCCATATGACCGTTCTCCAACTACACAGCACGCCAGTCTGTAAGCGTCTGCGGGCGATATGTCTTCCGGCACCTCCTGGCCTGTTGTTACGTAACTCACCGGCGCGCCGCCCTTGCTGACTACATCCAGTACGATTCCCAGTTTCACGGCCTCATCCAGTTTGGAAAAAATTATCCGGTTCACACCCAGCGGGTCGAATTTCTCCACGGCAGAACTTGCGCAGGAACGGCTGGCCGAAGCCGAGACTACCAGATGAACTTCATCGGCAGCGGCGCCACTTAATATTTCGCGAAGCTCATTGAGATGGAGTTGGTCGTTCTGGCTGCGCCCGATGGTGTCGATCAGCACCACGTCAACTGATCTCAGTTCGTCCACGGCCTGTTTGACCTGCTGGGCGTTCATCGCCGTTCTCACCGGCGCGTCTATTATCCTGGCGTAGGTTTTCAACTGGTCCACAGCGGCCACCCTGTAGGTGTCGGCGGCGATCAGTCCGACGCGTTTATTGTGGTTCAGTTTTATGCCCGCGGCGAGTTTGGCGATCGTCGTGGTTTTTCCCACGCCTGTGGGTCCGACCAGTGCGACTATTCTTTGGGATTTGGCGGTTTGCTTATCATCAGCGGCTATGGGGATCATCCGGGCCACCAGGTCAATCAGGCGTCCGCGGACCATATCGGTCCTCTTGAGGTTCGTAGCGCCTATTTCCTCGTGCAAACGCCCCACCAGCATCGCCGCGGTCGCCGGGTCGATGTCCTGATTTATCAAATCTTTGTGCAGGTGCCTTAACTCGCTTGGCAACCGCCACGATGCGTCGTCTGACCCCACCAGTGATTCCATCATGCTCTTAATGCATGACAGTTCGCGGTATATGACGCCCGTTGTTCCTTCGGCGTGCGATTGCCCCTCGTAGTTGCCGATGGGCGCATGTGGCGGGCGCCCCGGGAGCATTTCGCCCGAAGCCGCGACCTCCCACTGCACCTCTCCGCCGATACCCAGCAGCCCGCCTTTGCGACGCTTGCGGGCGCCGAGGATCATCGCTTCCTGGCCGAGGTCGTCTTTGATGCGTCCAACGGCCTGTGATATCGTTGGTGCGGTGTAAATCTTTCGGCTCATATCCGTGAACTCACTGTGGCAACAGGATTAACGTCGATCGAATCCACTTCCTGGTAGGTCAAAACGGCAGTTTCCGGCAGCGTTCGGGACACCATCTTTCTTATCGCTCTGCGGACGGAGCCGCCGCAAAGCACTACGGGTCTGCGTCCCAGTTTTCGCAATTCGAGCAATTCGGACTGTAACATGTGGAAAATCTTCCCGCCCTGCGCGCCGCTTTGTGTAATGTCCGCCTCGTCGAGATCCTGACTTAAACTGACGCACCATAACTTCCCGTCGCGCCCGCAATAGCGTCTCCACACGGCGGCGCCGAGGTCCCGGCGAACCTTTTCAACAAGACTTTCGCAGTCGTCCGCCGCGCCGTCCTGCACCTGTTCACAAATGCTCTGAAGTATCTTTTCAGTCTCGTGAATCGGTACGCCGTCGCGAAGCAGCCCGCACATGGCCTTGTAAACGGTAGCGGGCTTGACAGACGAGACCACCTCATGATGCAGGTCGGGCGACGTATGGCGCACCGCGTCTATCATCCGCAGCACCTGCCTGCGCATCAGCAATTCGTCCGCGTGCCGGCGGACGGTTTTGTCAAGATGGCCTGCAATCACCTCGGCCGGTGTAATTATCGAGTAATTCATTGCCATTGCGCGGCTTCGCTGGGCGCTGTCTATCCACACCGCGGGCATCTCCGAGACCGGCTCGTGCGTGCGGCGTCCCGTAATCTGACCCGAGGGGGTGCCGTCCTCCACGGCCAGCAACCTGGTGGGGTACACCCTACCGGCGCCGACCGCGGCGCCCCTGATCTTGATGACGTACTCGTGCGGATTCAGTTCCATACTGTCGCGAATCCGTACGCGGGGCATCACCAATCCCAGTTGGCGCGCGACGTTTTGCCTTGTGTGGTTAATCCGCCGGATGAGTTCCCCCCCGTCTTCGTGCTGTACGAGCGGTATCAGGGCGAATCCCAGCTCCACGTTCAGGGGTTCGACCTTAAGCAGGCGATCCAGGTCCTGTGTTCGGTTTTGTTCATCGGGGACGGCGTCGTCTGCTGCGACACTTGATTTTTCGTCATCATCGCCTCGTGCGAGCATCACTGCCGCAACGGCCAGGCATACGCCCGAAAGCAGCAGCAGCGGCAGCGCCGGAAGCGACGCCATCGTCAACACCGCCAAAAACACCGCCGTAATGACCAGTGCCGCCGGACGGGACGTCAACTGCCCGAACATCTCTTCTCCCAGCGACGTGCTTGCGGTGCTTCGCGACACGATGAGCGCGGCCGAGACCGAAACTATGAACGCCGGTATCTGCGTGACCAACCCATCGCCAATCGTCAGTTGGGTGAACAGGTCGACCGTTTCGGACCATCCCCAGCCGTACTTGACCATTCCCACGTACAGACCGCCGAGAATGTTGACCATGATAATGACCACTGCCGCCACCGCGTCGCCTCGGAGAAATTTCGATGCGCCGTCCATCGCACCGTAAAAATCCGCCTGGGTGGTTATGTCCTTGCGGCGCTGTCGCGCCTCGTGCTGGTCTATCAGTGATGAGTTCAGATCGGCGTCGATGGCCATTTGCTTGCCCGGCATGGCGTCCAGCACGAACCTGGCAGCGACTTCGCTTATCCTCGAAGCGCCCCGCGTGACAACCACGAACTGCACCACCACGATAATGGCGAAAATTATCACCCCCACCGCCATCGAACCGGAAGTAACGAATCGGCTGAAAGACCAGATGACGTGTCCTGCGGCGAACTGCGCGCCCTCAGGTCCGGCGCTGCGGGCGCCTGC
>CAYZPY010000123.1:0-7722 GCA_964480425.1 uncultured Planctomycetaceae bacterium | reverse complement strand
TTCCTCCGCGGATGAGTATATATTCTGATACGCGCGGGGCAAATCAATTAATGACGCGTGCCGGCGGGGATGCGGCGAAATTCCTTGCCAAGAAGGACACCCCCGTGCAAAAATCGCGCGTTGACGCGTTGAAATGATAAATACACAAATGATGAGTTTAAACACATTGCTGGTGCTGTTTTGTCTTTTTGCATTGTGCGCTTGCAATTACCGTCGCGAGTCCGAGGACCCGCCGTTTCCCGCCGCCGACAAGGCCCGACGACAAGGCCCGACGACGACTGGCGAAGCACATGAAAAAACTGCGGGAATCCGAACCAAAAAAATGGTAATGTTTTAAAGACACTCATCCCGGCTGTAATAGTTCAACAATTACGGACTTAAATTAACCAAGGAGCGAGAAATGGATAAACTTATGGGCATTTGGGTTATTGTATTGCTTTGCGCCGCCCTGGCTCCCATGCAGCAGGCGCTGGCGATGGTCCTTGTCGGCCGCGCAACGTATGATTTCAACTTCGACTGGCGCTTCAAGCGGGACGACGTAAAGGACGGGCAAAAGACCGGGCGCGATGACAGCGGATGGGCGAAAATCCGCCTGCCCCACGACTGGGGCATTCTGGCAAACTTCGATCCCAAGGGCGACGGGCGAACCGGGGCGCTGCCCTGGCGCGGCGTGGGATGGTACCGAAAGACCTTCACCCTCCCGGCCGGGGCCAGGGGCAATCGCGTTTACCTTGATTTCGACGGCGCGATGGCGCTGCCGAAGGTTTACGTCAACGGCGAATACGCCGGCGGATGGGACTACGGCTACAACTCCTTCCGCGTGGACGCCACCGATTACGTGAAGTTCGGGGCCGAAAACGTCGTGGCCGTCCGCTGCGACACCACGAAGATACGCAGCCGGTGGTACCCCGGCGGCGGGCTGTATCGCAACGTGTCGCTGACGCTGTGCGAGCCGGTCCACATAGCCCAATGGGGCGTTTATATCACCACGCCCGACGTCACCGACGCGCGCGCCTCGGTGCGCATCGGCGTCGACGTCGAGAACCACGACGAGGAGGCGGTCGAGACCGCCGTGAAAATAGACGTGCTCAACCCCGACGGGAAATCCGTCGCCGCGGCCGAGCAGCAGGCGGCGATCCCGCCCGGCGAGTCGCACCGGTTCGACCGGACGACGACGATCGAAAATCCAAAACGCTGGGACATCGAACATGCGCACCTGTATACCGCGAGAATCACCGTCAGGCGTGACGGACGAACCACGGACACTTATGACCAATCCTTTGGCATACGCACGTTCAAGTGGACCGACGACGACGGCTTCCACCTCAACGGAAGGCGCGTGCAACTAAAGGGCGTGAACCTCCACCACGGGCACGGGCCGCTGGGGGCGGCCTTCTATCGGCGAGCGATGAGGCGGCAGATTGAAATCCTAAAGGACATGGGCGTAAACGCCATACGCACCAGCCACAACGTCCCGGCCCCGCAATTGCCCGAACTGTGCGACGAGATGGGAATCATCCTGTGGAACGAGGCGTTCGACAAGTGGGAGCGAACCGCCCACCTGTTCGACCAGTCGAAATTCGCCGAATTCATGTCCCGCCAGTTCACCAACTTCATCCGGCGCGACCGCAACCACCCCTGCGTGTTCACCTGGTCCATCGGAAACGAGATACGCGCCGGCGGCGTCGGACTGACGACCGAGCGAATACGCACCTGCGTGGAACTGGTCCACAAACTCGACCCCACCCGCCCGGCTTCGCTGGGGCACAATAATCCGAGCCACCTGAACAAAGAAAACCTCCTGGGGCAACTCGACGTACTGGGCTGGAACTACGGCGCCAAGTACACACGCGCCCGCGACAGGTTCCCGAAAATTCCGCAGGTGTACAGCGAATCGTCCTCGGCGTTCACCACCCGCGGCTTCTACCGCCTGCCCCATCCCAAGGGCAAAACGGACTGGAGCGACGACCAGCGGTGCGACAGTTACGACCTCGTGTCCGCCAAGTGGGGCGACATACCCGACGTGGAATTTTACAGGATGGAGAGGCACAAATACGTGGCGGGGGAATTCGTCTGGAGCGGGTTCGACTACCTCGGCGAGCCCACGCCATACGGGGGACGAGGCGGGGGCAAAAGCGGGCAAAACGCGCGGAGCAGTTACTTCGGCATCGTCGACCTGGTGGGACTGCCCAAGGACCGCTACTACCTGTACCGCAGCCACTGGAGGCCCGAGGCGACCACCGTGCACATCCTTCCGCACTGGAACTGGCCGGAACGCAAAGGCAAGAATGTGCCGGTCTACGTCTACACCAACGGCGATTCGGCCGAACTGTTTGTCAACGGAAAGTCGCTGGGGCGGCGCAGCAAGTCCACCGTCGAAGGCGGGCAAACCGGCGCCGATCTGCCGGGCGATTATTACGACGTCGTCGACCGATACCGACTGCGGTGGGAGAAGGTTACCTATCAGCCCGGCGAACTCAGGGCCTTAGCGTACAAGGACGGCGAGAAAATCGCAGAAGCGACCGTCCGCACCGCGGGCAAACCGACAGGATTGCGCGTAACGCCCGAGTGGAAAACGATTAAGGCCGACGGGTACGACCTGGCGTACTTCCGCGTGGCCGCCGTGGACGCGGACGGCAACCTCTGCCCCAACGCCGACAACCGCGTCATGTTCGAGGTGGAAGGACCGGCCGATATCATGGGCGCAGGAAACGGCGACCAGACAGAGATGGACTCACTGGCCGACAAGGATCATCCCTTATTCCACGGCCTGGCCGTGGTCATACTGCGGTCCAGGCCCGGCGAAAAAGGAAAAATCCGCCTCACCGCAGAGGCAAAAGGCCTGCCCCCCGCTTCGGCCGGCATTACCGCCGAGTAAAACTGAATAACACCTTCGGCGAAAAACAGGCAACCAGCGGAATTTGAACCTTAAACGGAGACGACAATGAAAACCGTCTGCATAATTACGTCGATGGTGGCGATTTGTGTTTCTTCGCCACGGACGCAGGCGAAGGACAATTCGGATTACCCGTACCTTCCGGTGCCGTTCACCAACGTCCGCGCGGATGATGAATTCTGGGCCCCGCGGATGGAGACCAACCGCGCCGTGACCATCCCGTACGCATTCCGGAAATGCGAAGAAACCGGGCGCATCGGCAACTTCGCCGTCGCCGGCGGGCTAAGCGATGCCCAGTGGACCGGACAATTCGGCTTCAACGACTCCGACGTCTCGAAGGTCATCGAAGGCGCATCCTACGCGATGATGCTCAAGGAAGACCCCGAACTGGAGAAATACCTCGACAAAATCATCTCCTGCTACGCGACCGCCCAGGAGGACGACGGCTTCCTTTACACGCTCTGGACCGCACACAAAATGGGAAAGGTCGAGAATTACAAAAAGAAACTCTGCCGTCCGGACGAAAACGACCGGTGGTCAAACATCCACCACGCTCACCAGTTGTACAACGTCGGGCACATGTACGAAGCGGGCGTGGCGCACTACCGCGCCACCGCAAAGCGCTCCCTGCTGGACGTGTGCATAAAAAACGCCGACCTGGTCTGCAATACTTTCAACCAAGACGGGCTGAAGGAACCGCCCGGACACCAGGAAATCGAAATCGGACTGGCCAAACTCTACCGCGTCACAGGCCGGCGAAAATATCTCGACCAGGCGCGGTTCTTTCTGGAGATGCGAGGCCGACACGGAAAGAAGCGCAAGTACGACCAGAGCCACATGCCCGTCACCCAACAGAGCGAGGCCGTCGGACACGCCGTCCGCGCCAACTACATGTACACCGCCATGGCCGACGTGGCCGCCCTGTCCGGCGACGAGGAATACGTCCGAGCAATCGACCGGATATGGGAAAACGTCGTGGGCAAAAAACTCTACGTCACCGGCGGGGTAGGCGCGACCGGCCACGGGGAGGCATACGGCGAAAACTACCAACTGCCCAACAAGACCGCGTACTGCGAAACGTGCGCCGCCATCGCAAACGTCTTGTGGAACCACCGAATGTTCCTGCTGCACGGACACGCAAAGTACGTAGACGTCATGGAACGGTCGATGTACAACAACGTCCCGGCAGGCGTCTCGCTGGAGGGCGACAGGTTCTTCTACCCCAACCCGCTTGCGTCCGACGGAAAGTACGCCCGCAAGCCCTGGTTCGGATGCGCATGCTGCCCCAGCAACATTACGCGGTTCATGCCCTCGGCGACGGGATACGTTTACGCCACGCGCGGAGGGACGGTTTACGTGAACCTTTACGTGGCCTCGACGGCCGAAATCCCGCTGGGCGACGATAAAGTCAAAATCCGCCAGCAAACGAAATACCCCTGGGACGGTGAAATTACGCTGATCGTCACGCCGCCCCAAGAAGGCAAAAATTTCGACGTCGCCTTGCGCATACCCGGCTGGGCGCGGAACAGGCCCGTGCCCGGCGACCTGTACCGCTTCGCAAAGCGGCACGACGAAAAACCGCAGTTGGCCCTCAACGGCCGGTCCGTACCGCTGAAACTAAACAACGGCTACGCCCGCATCGCACGCAAGTGGAAGGCGGGCGATAAGATTACGCTGACTCTGCCGATGCCGCTTCGTCGGCTGCTGGCGCACGATAAGGTCGCCGCCGACCGCGGGCGCGTCGCCGTCCAGCGCGGGCCTGTTGTCTACTGCGCCGAGGGCGCCGACAACGACGGACGGGCAATGGATATCATCCTCGCTGACAACGTAGAACTTTCCGACGAGCATCGCCAGAACCTCCTGGGCGGCGTCACCGTCGTCACCGGCGAACTTCCCGACGGAAAAATACTGACACTCGTGCCATACTGTGTCTGGGCCAACCGCGGGGCAAATACCATGGCCGTGTGGCTCAAACGAAAGGTGGATTAATCCTGCTGTTAAGCGCCCACTGCCCGGCGACGCGATCGCCTGCCGCTAATTATTTCTCCGGGACGGTTCCTTTTTCTTTGGCGGGGTACTTCCAGCCGGGCGGCTTTTCGTCGCTGAGCGGGTCGGGGATTTCCTTTTGTCCTTCGGGGGGGGGATTGATGTCGTCGCCGTCCTTGCCCAGCGCGCGCATCACGTGGCGGGCGAGCGACCGGCCAAGCGGCACCTCAGGCCCGTGGCGGAAGTGCACGTTCCGCCCGCGGCACCACTGTGAATAGAACCCGTCGAAATTATTCATCACGAGTTGCCAGTGGTCGCAGATCATTATCTCGGGATGCCTGGCCATCACTTCGGCGGCCCATTCGTTCTGGACGCGCATTCGCCCGGGCACGCGGTGAAATAATTTTTTCGCCTCGGTTATGGGAATGTCCTTCGGCGAGGCCTGTTTGAACTCGTCCGGGCGCAGGTTGTAACCGAAAGGAACCGGCGGCGTGGTCACCCAGATGAGTTTGGCCTTGGTCTTTTTTAACTTTTCAATGATGGTTTCCAGGTTCTGCTGGTAGCCCTCCTTGGAGTTGCCGCTGTCCCAGTGCCCGAAGTTGAACGATATCACGTCCCACTTGCGCCCGGGGCGGTCGTATGCCCGCATCCAGGCGTGAAGGTTCTTGACGCCCTTGATGCTCCGCCCGCAGTTGGTCGGCGGGCGAAGAATGTTCACCTTGCCCTCCAGCGCGTGGCGCAGCGGGCCGCCGTAGTTCAGCGATATCGAATCGCCGATGTAGAGGTACCGCGGAAGCTTCGGGTCCTCGATTTTCAGCGGGTCGGTGCGGTCCTCCACGCCGATGCTCTTTGCACGCACCTCGGTGGGCGAGAGTTTCTCGCCGAAGCCCATCGCCAGGTGAGAAAACGGCACGAGGTCCCCGGGCGCCATCCTGATTCGCCCATGACCGTCCAGGGCGATCTTGAACTTTTCCTGCCCGACCACCAGCGTATCGCCGACGAGCCGCCCGGCGACCTTGGGGTTATCGTCGGTGGGGGCGTGCGGGACGACCTCGTCGCGGGAGATGACAAAGTCGCGGACCTTTTTGGCGCCCTTGGCGTTCAGCCAGTACTTTTTGAATTCTCCGGCGTCCTTGTACTTGGCCGTCAGGTAGGCCGGGTCGGGAATCTTCGCGACGGCAGGTTGCCCGGCCCCAAGCAGACCCATACTGATGACGCCTTTGTCCCAGTCGATCTTGTTGATGCCGCCTACGTGCTGATGGATGGGCGTGTTCTCGTCGAAGTATATCTTACTGTCGCCGTTGGGGCCCTTGACCAGCAGGTAGCCCTCGGCCTTGTTTACATCCATCAGTATGCCGGTGAGTTTGCATTGGTCGCCCTTCTCTACCTGCGGCTCGTGTATGTGCAGGACGCGCGCCGCCGCCGCCGCGGACAACAGACAAACCGCCAATGAAACAAACACCGTCGTTAACGCTGACTTTCGCATTTCGTTGCTCCCTTGTTGATGATTAAATTCAATCGGACTTATTCTCAGCCCACGCAACGCCTTGTGGGCTTTTTATCCTACACCAGATACTTCTTATCCGTCCTGGTAACGGGTTTGATTTCTTTGGCAAGTTCCTCGAAGCCCTCGCGCCCCATCAGCGCGAAGGTGGCCTCCTTGCCCAGTTCGACAGCCGGCTGATTATACGCATCCACGTCCAGCAACTCGCCCATCAGCGACGTGGTGAACTCGTAGAGGTATATGAACTCGCCCACCGAAAGCGGGCGGATCTCGTCGAAGCGTATCGTCACGCTGGGCCTGCCCGAGGCCGCAAGAGCGTACTCGGTGGCCTTCTTCTCGGCGTTGAGCAGTCTGCCCAGAGACGAGCGCCCCAGGTAACTCAGCCCGTCGCGGCCGGAATATATATCCGGTATCCGCACGTCGCGGGGATGCCTGGTGACCTCCAGGAAGACCACCAGTTTGTCGTTGGGTCCTTCGCGGTAGAGTTGTATCTGGCTGTGCTGGTCGGTGGCGCCCAGGGCCTTTATGGGCGTTGGCCCGGTGAATACCTCGCGCCCGTCGCGCGACGCCTTCTTGCCCAGCGACTCTGCCCACAACTGGCGATACCAGTCGGCCAGGTCGTACAGGCGATTGGAATACGTCATCATCACCTGCATGGGCTTGTGCTTTTGGGCGAACATGAGGTACTTCACCGCCGCCAGCACGCAGGCCGGGTTGCTCGTCCAGCGGGCGGAGGCGTCTTCCGCGGTGGTCTCGATGCGGTTCTTCATCGCCGCCGCTCCAGCAAGCAGTTCCTCGATGTCTATCCCGCACATCGCCGCGCCGAACAGCCCCACCGGCGACAGCACGCTGAACCTACCGCCCACGCCCTCGGGCACGGGCAGCGTGTCGTAGCCCTCTGCCTGGGCTATCTCGCGCAGCGCCCCGCCCGCTGGGTCGGTGGTGGCCACGATCCGCCCGGCGTAGTCCTCGCCGAGACGTTTTTCGAGCTTTTTGCGAATTATCATGAACTGTGCGGCCGTCTCGGCCGTTCGGCCCGACTTGGATATCACGTTGAACACGGTGGACTTCAGCCGCCGCCCCAGCAAACGCATCACGTCGTCGAACGCCGCCGGGTCAACGTTGTCCATTACGAACAGACGCGGACCGCCGCGCTTGCTGTCGCTCATGAGATTGTAAGTGGACGGGTTCAGCGCGCTTTGCAGCGCGATGTTGCCAAGCGCGCTTCCGCCTATGCCCAAAATGACCAGGTCGGTCGTCTCGTCGCGACGCCGCCGAACCAACTCGCCCACCTGCCAGCGGTAATCGGCATTCGTCGGCAAATCGGCATAGCCCA
>CAYZPY010000122.1:0-7737 GCA_964480425.1 uncultured Planctomycetaceae bacterium | reverse complement strand
AGTTCAGACGTGCTCTTCCGATCTCGACCTTGCAAGGCCATCCGGACGCCAAAACCCCCAACATCGACCGCCTGGCAAAAAGGGGCGTGCTGTTCACCAATGCCCACTGCCAGGCGCCGGTGTGCAATCCGTCTCGCACGAGTTTAATGTTCGGCCTGAGGCCTTCCACTACGGGCTTCTACCGCAACAAGCCAAACAGCGCACGGAAAAAGGGTTTCTGCAACGAGCACGTCAGCATGCCGCGGCACTTGGCAGCAAACGGATACAAGACCTTCACCACCGGAAAGATTTACCACGCCTCGGCGGTTCCGGAAGGCGACTTCGACGTGGTCGGACCGCGCCCGGGGCAGTGGATTGACCTGGACCAGGTCGTCCAGAAGGACAAGCCGGAGCACTTGCACCGGCTGTGGGACTTCGGCCCGCAGACCTACGACGAGAAAAAGTTCGCCGATTACACGGACGCCTCGTGGGTCATCGAGCAGTTCAAACAGAAACACGACAGGCCCTTTTTCATCACCATCGGATTCTACCGGCCTCACGTGCCGTTCTTCTCGCCGCAGAGGATTTACAACAGCCCGGACCTCGCCGACGGCGTGACGCTGCCGAAGGTCTTGAAAGACGACCTGGCCGACATCCCCCAAATCGCCGCAAAGAACATGGACATCAAACACATACCCACCTACGGTTGGATGACGAAAAATGACAATGAAAAGTGGAAACAGGAGGTTCGCTCTTACCTTGCCTGCGTCCGCTGGACGGACGAACAGGTGGGGCGACTGCTGGACGCCCTGGAGGCGAGCCCGTATGCCCAGGACACCATTGTGGTGATGTATTCGGATCACGGCTTCCACCACGGCGAGAAGCAGCACTGGGCCAAGTGGACCCTGTGGGAGCGCTCCACGCACGTGCCGCTGATCTTCAGCGTGCCCGGAGGGCTCAAGGCAAAACGCTGCTCCCGTCCGGCCGAGTTGCTCAGCATATACCCCACGCTGATCGACCTGTGCGGGCTGAAGGAAAACGACGATCTGGACGGCGTGTCCCTCAGGCCTTTGCTGGAGAATCCGGATGCCCACTGGCCTCACGCCGCAGTGACCACCATGGGGCGGAACAATCACGCCGTGCGGACCGAACGCTGGCGGTACATACGCTACGGCGACGGCTCGGAGGAACTGTACGATCGCGACAAGGACCCGCACGAATGGCATAACCTGGCCGATGATAAGAAATACGCCGAGGTGATCGCCTCTTTGAAAAAACACCTGCCCAAAACCAACGTCCCCGACGTCCGACACGGGCAAAAAAAGAAATAGCCCCGGCGCTATTAATCAAAATCGCTAATGACAGGCAAGCCGTCTTCGTCCAAAGGCCGTTTGCCGGCGCGAAAACTCCGGATTCATTTTTTTGTTTGTGATAGAATTTAACGGTGCGCCCGTGGCGGTTGCGGGCGAATTTTTGTAACGCAAATAACGATTGAGGAACGGAAACATGCGCAAATCGGTTGTTACTATGATGTACTTGGTGATACTCGTCGCCTCCGCCGCGGCGGCTGATCCGAAAGAACTCGCATCCTGCGCCGGGGCGATTAACCGGGCGGTCGAATCACTGAAAGTGGTCGACGATTTCGGCCGCGACTCCAAATCCGATTACGCCTATTCTACCCATCTCATCGCCGACCCGTCGCAGGACGGTGGCTCCGGGAACCCGTGGAAGGTGCAAAACGGATGGTTCGTCCCCACGCCGGAGGCGCAAGAGGCCTACTGCTGGACGTCAAAGAAGGTGACGCTCGCACCCGGACAGGCCGTGGCGATTGACATTTCCATCGACAGCAGGAACCTGATCCGCGTGGGCATGGAGATCGGCGGTTCGCCGTTCCTTGTCGGCGACAACTGGGGCGGGCGCGGGCTGACGGTCTTCAACGACAATTCCCACGTGGACTGGGACCTGCGTCACAGCGCCCGGCTGGATGACGTAACCATTCTGGTCGTCCGAGGCCGGGGCGACGACGACGATAAACTTCACTGGTATGCTGCCGTGGGCGAAGGCGCCTACGGCAAGGGCGTCAGCACCGTCGAGGACCTGCCCGACGAGGCGCCGGTGGCTATTGCGTACTGGCTTCCGCTGCGCGGGCTTCGGGTGCGGTACGACAATTTCAGACACGGCGTGCCGGGCGAAGCCGTCGAGAAGCGGCTGGAGAAAATTGCCGACAGCCCCCCGTGCCCCTGGTCGGAAGTGGGCGATACCTACAACTACGTCGAGCGCTACCGCACGGGCATGCATGTTCAGAAATATCTTCCCGAACAATTGCCCGCCGCCGGACCCGTAAAACCCGGTGAAATCGCCGCCTTCAAGAAGTACGTGACGGAGTATCCGCTGTGTGCGGGCAACTACAATAACGACCTTCTCTACGGTCCGACGTGCGTGGCACAGCAGACCCTTCACGGCTTGTACGAAATCACCGGCGACCTCGAACTGCTGAACCTGGAGATCGCCCATGCCGACGCCATCATGGGCCACCGCAACGATCCGGAAACCTCAATAGTCTATATCTCCGGCGACCGCCACCCCGACTGGCCTCACTACTTCAGCGCGAAGTATAAAAACGGAAAGTTGCAGCCGCTGTCTTTCGGCGTCTCGGATTACGCCGTTTTACAGCGCGCCGGGTGGGCAATGCTCGACATACTGAAGCGCAAGGATTTGTGGGACAAAAAGTGCCCCGTGCCGGACAAGTACGGCTTCGGGAGGACCTACAGGGACCGCGCCGAGACGTATCTGGAAATGACGATCGAGTGCTACGACAACCTCTTTAAATATACCCTCCGCCCCGACGCCGAGGGCGACGAGAAGTACATCATGCGCTTTCCCGACCCGCGCAAGGGACAGGTTCGCATATGCACCGTGCCCGAGCAGTGGTGGGGCAACACCTACGCGTACAACCGCTGGTTCGGCGCGATTGTCGCGCTTCCGCTGGCGGCCCGGAGCATGGAAATCCTCGACGTGCACCCGGACAAGGTGCGGTTTTACGACAAGGTCGTCCAGGCCAGTTGGGACCACCTGCTGGAGAAGGCCTGGACGTGGAAAGGTAAATACGGCGAGGCGTACGCCTGGAAGTATATTGACGACCCCGGGCGCGAACACACCGAGCAGGTGGCGCATGCGGCGGCGGACCTGCGACAGATTTACGAATTCTACGTCTCGGGCCGGTACGACATGAAAGACCGCGACATGCGCCGCTTCGCCAACACCATCCTTAACATGCACAAGGGCGGGCGGAAAATGAGCACCAACGTTGACGGTACCGGACCCGTCAGGGGGTTCCGACTTTTGAGTCATTACGTGGTGTACGGGGAGTTTCGCCCCGAGATTTACGAAATCTTTATTCCGCTGTGCGCCGAGGGCGGAACGCCGCTGACGCGCCTGGAGGTGCTCCGCTACAGGGCGCGGAAGTTCGGCCTGGCGAAGCCGGACGATGACCCGGCGAAATAGAGCCGCGCCTTTTTGCCGCCAGTGCCCGATAACGCACGGCGCACAGGTAATTATTTTCGCAGTAAAATTTATTTGACATCCGCCCCACCCGGCGGTAAGGTTCGGTTTTGATGGGTCGGCGTCGGCGTGGAAAGGTTCCCCGCGTCGCCGGCGAAACGGTATTGCATCCGATTTCGTTTGCGGCACATTCCCGGCTACCAGAGTGACTGTTTTGCGTTCACATCAGGTTTGATCGCTTGGATGAACGATGCTTGCGAATCCAGCGTGCTTAACTTTTTGAAGGAGTCATTAAAATGGCTAAAGGTAAAGTGAAATGGTTCAACGATTCCAAGGGTTTCGGTTTTATCGAAACCGAAGAAGGCGGCGACGTGTTCGTTCACCAGAGCGACATCCAGTCAGAGGGATTCCGTTCCCTGGCCGAGGGTGAAGAAGTCACCTTCGAGATCGAACAGGGCGAAAAGGGCCCCCGCGCCGTTAACGTGACAAAGGGCTGATCCCCTGTAGAGTCAGAACCGAAGCGCCGCCCGGAAGGGCGGCGCTTTTTTATGCGCTATTAGAGCAGTTTACAGAAATCTTGTCGCCATCTTCTGATTGCGGCTTCGCCCGGCGGCGTCCGGCTGCATCGACAATGCTACGGCATTGCCTGTTTCGCCGTCCTTGCCGGACTCGTCCTCAGCAACGAACATGACGACAATCTTTCTGCAAACTGCTCTAGCAGGATCCGTCTTCGCCCCGGCGCATACTATTGCGACCGTACGGGCTACGAAGCACGAGCGGGGGCTTCGAGGAGACAAGTGCAGGAGGTGCACGGGATAATATTTAAATGTAAACAGCGGGCTTGCAAAAAATGTCGAATGACGAAACCTGTCCGTCCGGCAGGCGGGTCCGAAATCAGAAATTTATGAACTACACGTCCAGGTTTTTGACTTCCAGCGCGTGGTCCTCGATGAAGTTTCGTCGCAGTTCCACGTTGTCGCCCATAAGGAGGGTGAATAGCCGCTCGGCCTCTTCTGCCTCTTCTGCCTTGACCCGCAGCAGCACGCGGCGCTTGGGGTCCATGGTGGTTTCCCACAACTGGTCGGCGTTCATCTCGCCAAGTCCCTTGAATCGTTTTATCTGGATGCCCTCGGCCCCGAGACTGCGTATGCCGGGGAGAATCTGCGAGATGTTGTCCAGGTCCACACTGCGCTCGCCGTTGACCAGCACGAACCTGGCCGGGGGCTTCTCGCCCGTCACCGATTCCTCGCGGGTGACGAGGTAATCCTCGATTGACATGCCGTGGGGCTTGAGTCGGGAGACGAGTTTTTTGATGTCCTTGATCTCGTGCAGTTCGGCGCGCTTCTGGATTTTCTTTTCGACCGTTGCGTCGTTTTCCTCGTCCTCGGCGGTGTCCTCGTACCTGGAGAGCATCCTGTCGTATTCCTGCGGCGAGTAGCAGAACACGTTCTTGCCGCCGATGACCATCCAGTAGGAGGGGAACTGTCCGTTCCTTCGGTTTTCCATGATTTCCTCGAACGGCAACCCGCGCCGCTGGAGAATGTGGACCTTTTCGTTCAACTGGCGCAGCAGTTCGATGAGTTTGCGGAGCTTGGCGCCGGAGAATTCCTTTTTAACGCTTACGGATTTTTTGTTGACCCTTCTTATCTGGAGGGTGGTGCCTTCCAGGCCCAGGTTCACCAGCGTGTCTCGCATTTGCCCTTCGTTTATGACGTATTCCTTGTGCCTCTTTCGCGTTACCAGGTACAGGGGCGGCTGGGCGATGAACATCCGCCCGTGTGTGATAAGCGGCTTCATGTGCCGGTAGAAGAAGGTCAGCAGGAGCGTCTTGATGTGGCTGCCGTCGACGTCGGCGTCGGTCATTATGATTACTTTTCCGTAGCGCAGTTTGGCGATGTCGAAGTCGTCGTTTCCGATGCCGCAGCCAAGGGCGGATATGATGGTGCGGATTTCGTTGAAGTTCAGGATGCGGTTCAGGCGGGCCTTCTCGACGTTGAGAATTTTACCCCTCAGCGGCAGGATCGCCTGTGTGGCGGAGTTCCTGCCCTGTTTTGCGGGCCCCCCGGCGGAGTCGCCCTCGACAAGGAACAGTTCGGTGGTGTTCACGTCGTTTGAGCGGCAGTCCGCCAACTTGCCCGGAAGCGAACCGGAGGACAGCGCGCCCTTGCGACGGGTCAGGTCGCGGGCTTTTCGCGCCGCGTCCCGCGCCTGCATCGCCTGGGTCGCCTTGTTGATGATGCGCTTGGCCTCGGTGGGGTGCTCCTCAAGCCAGGCGCCGAGGTGCTCATTGACCGTCTGGGTCACGAAACTTTCCACCTCGCTGTTGCCCAGCTTGGTCTTGGTCTGTCCTTCGAACTGCGGCTCGGGGACCTTCACGGAGATAATGGCCGTGAGCCCCTCGCGCAGGTCGTCGCCGGTGGGGGTAGAGCTGTTCTTGATGAGTTTGGCGTTGCGCGCGTAGTAGTTGATGGTTCGCGTCAGCGCGCTGCGGAAGCCCGAAAGGTGCGTGCCGCCCTCCAGCGTGTTGATGTTGTTGACGAACGTCAGCGTCGTCTCGTTGTACCCGTCGGTGTACTGCATGGCCACGTCGGCCACCAGGAGCGTTTGGGGGTCTTCCTTGTGTATGAGCACGGGGCGGTTGAGTGTCTGTTTGCCCTCGTTGAGGTGTTTGAGGAACGCCACCAGCCCCTTGGAGAACTGGAAGGTCTCCTCCCTGCCGTCGCGCTCGTCCCTGAGGCGGATCTTGACGCCCTCGTTGAGGTACGCCAGCTCACGCAGGCGTCCGGCCAGGAGGTCGTACTTCATCGACACTTCCTGGAATATTTCCGGGTCGGGGCGGAAGGTTACCTGCGTGCCGGTGCGATTGGAGCTGCCGATTTTCTTGAGGTTGGTGCGCTTCTTACCGCGCTCGAACTCGATCCTCCAGACCGTCCCGTCGCGCGCGACCTCGACCTCCATCCATTCGCTAAGGGCGTTTACCACCGAGGCGCCCACGCCGTGCAGACCGCCGGCGACCTTGTACGTCTCGTGGTCGAACTTGCCGCCCGCGTGAAGACGGCAGAAAACCACCTCCAGCGTGGAGACCTTTTCGGTGGGATGCTTGCCTACGGGTATGCCCACCCCGTCGTCGGTCACCGTCACCGAATCGTCGGGGTGCACGATGATGTTGATGTTCTTGCACCGCCCGGCCATGGCCTCGTCTATGGCGTTGTCCACGATTTCCCACACCAGGTGGTGCAGGCCGCGGGTGGACGTGTCGCCGATGTACATGCCGGGCCTGCGACGCACCGCCTCCATCCCGCGGAGAACCTTGATCCGCGTCTCGTCGTAGTCGCTGCCGACGGAGGGTTTGGTCTTGCCGGCCTGCTTTTTAAGTGCGGTCTTGGATTTTTTCTTCTGCTTTTTCTTCGTCAACTGCCTGCTCCTTGCGGCAATAAATTCCGCCGGAAAATGGTCTTAACAATCCCCGCCCTGAACACGCTTATATTATCTCAAATCCGCCCGCCGGATTCCAGCCAAAACCGCCGTTTTTCGGACGCATTTTGGGTCATAACCGCTTATTTTATCGTCCCGGGCTTATAGCGCGCCGGCCACCGATTTTTAAGCCCCCGCCCTCAAGCGGGGGATAAGTTTTTATGGGTATTATCCCCGCATTTAATCCCCGCGTTTACGTTTACACGCGGGGCTTACCGCGACGGCGTCCCGACGGGACGGGTGGGAACGTTTATCCGCCGTAGGCGGACCGCCGCGCCGGTTACTTTGAGGTTTCTTCTCAGGCCAGTGATTTGGCCAGTTGGAGTTCCTCGCGCCAGGGGCGGAGGATTCGCTTGGAGTCCAGGTACGCCTCGCATCGCGTCATCATGCCGGCGTCGTTGCTGTGCCCGTCGAACTGGAGCGTCAGGAACGGCTTGCCCGATGCGGTTCGGATGAAGTGCTTGATGAACGAGTCCGGTCCGCACTTGAAGTTGGTTATGCAGATGATGTGCAGGTTCCCGAGGCGGCCTACGATGTCGGCGGCGGCTATCACGCGCCGCCCCAGCGTCCAGTACATGTTGTCGTTCAGCGAAGTTATGTCCACGTCTTCGACGGGCAGGAAGTCCAGCGGGATGACGTTGACGCCGTAGTGCTCGCGCAGTTTTCGACCCACGGCGAGGTTAATTCCCGCGTCGTGTACGTTGTAAGGTCTGCCCACCAGCACGATGCCGGTGGCGCCGGTGCGCTCCAGTGTCCGCAGCGCCTGGCACCCGGCGCGGGCGA
>CAYZPY010000121.1:0-7762 GCA_964480425.1 uncultured Planctomycetaceae bacterium | reverse complement strand
ACCCGGAGACGATTACACCTTACACCAGCGCTCAGTTTTTGGGGACAAGCTCAGGAGCATCCACATTATGCATCACTGCGCTGCCGAGACCGGGCCGCAGGGCCGCAGAGACCCCGCCGAGGGGTTCGAAAAAGGGCCTGTTTGAAAGAAATTTTCTGATATCGGAAAATTTTATATCCATAAACCCATTTTCATCAAACACTTGCAAATTGCTCTAAAAAACCCCACAGTTTGAGTAATGATTTTATGCGTTGACTTAATGGTCCGGTGGTGATATACTTAATTGTGGTCAAAAGGTCGAACTGACAAAGCTCATGCGGTTCGATCCGTTGGCCCATCGCTCTTTGCCTCGGCATAAGGGTTATGAACCCTACTCGAGGAGTAGGAGGAGAGGGTAAAAAGACCGCTCAGGTTCTTACGGACCAAACGGTCTTTTTTTTTGCCGTCACGTCGCCCGAATCCGGATACTTAGACCGGCGTAAATAATGTCGCATTGACAACATCTTCGCGTCCATGAGAACCGCACGTTTCGTGAGGGTCGACGGCCTTGCCGGGCCGCCGACTTCGCAACCGTTGCGTATTACGCGGCGGCGTAGGAATGCCGCCGCGCCCGGCGACATTGGTTTTACCGGTCTCAGTAATACGCCCTTGTCGTCGTATACCACTACCGGGCCGGGTTTTTCGGCGCGCTATTTTTCCGGGCGGCGTTGAACACAGCGCTGAAGCGCGCCTACCATGATGATGAACAGTATGCATAAAAAAACGCCATCCCACCTTAACAATGGTTCACTGCGCCGGATACTTGACAACACTTACCGGAAATATAATCGGCGAAGTTTCGTGCGTCCTGATCCAATCGAGGTGCTCTACGATTATAACGAGCCGGCGGACAGGGAGATCGTCGCGATGGTGGCGGCATGCCTGGCATACGGCCGGGTCGGGCAAATTTTGAAAAATATCCGATGGGTGTTGCAGCGGATTGAGCCCGGCCCGGCGACCTTTTTATGGAACAACTCGCCGCGCAAAATATCCGCGCGGATGCGGGGCTTCAGGCACAGATTCGCCGACGAGCGGCACATTACAGCACTGTTTTGTGCATGCAGGTACACAATGCGGACCCACGGCTCGCTGGAGAAACTTTTCAGGGCGGGTATGGACAACTCCAACCGGACCGTCCTTCCGGCATTGGACAGATTCGCCGCTTCGCTGTGCCGCAGCGCCGACGGGCGGTGCGGGCACCTGCTGCCATCGCCTTCATCCGGTAGCGCCTGCAAGCGGCTCAACCTGTTCTTGCGGTGGATGGTGCGCAAAGACAGCGTGGACCCCGGCGGTTTCAGTGGTGTGCCGGCATCCAAACTCATCGTTCCGCTGGACACCCACCTGCACCGCCTGGCGCTTATGCTGGGCCTGACGCACCGAAAGTCGGCCGACATGAAGGCGGCCATGGAAATAACCGCCGCCTTTAGAAACATCAATCCCCGCGATCCGGTGCGTTACGATTTCGCCCTGACGCGACTGGGCATAAATCCGCGGGCCGACATGGACGATTTCCTCCTACAATGCAAAAAAGCCGGTGTGAAACATGATTGAGAAATTTTTTGAAATCGCCTTCGAATTCTGGTCCGTGGTGGGCGAAATGGCCCCTTACCTGCTGTTCGGATTCTTCGTGGCGGGCGTGCTGTCGATATTCATCTCCCCGAAGTTCGTACAGCGTCACATGGGGGGTGCGGGAATAATCCCGACAATCAAGGCCGCTGGAATGGGCATTCCTCTTCCGCTGTGCTCTTGCGGGGTCATACCGGTCGCCGCCACCTTGCGCCGCCACGGCGCCGGAAAGGGACCCACTACTGCGTTCCTCATCGCCACGCCTCAGGACGGCGTCGACAGCATACTGGTAACCTTTTCGCTGCTTGGGTGGGTATTTGCTATTTTCCGTCCGCTGGTCGCACTGGTCTCCAGCGTCGTCGGCGGCATGGCAGTGTCTGTTTTCGACAGAGAAACCGTTGCCGAACGCCACGAACTCGACCGACAGGAGCGGGAGATGCGGACCAGCCGCGAGCACAACAGGTTCCTTGAGGCGATAAAGTACGGATTCGTCATCCTTGCAGGCGACATCGCGCGGCCGCTGACTGTCGGGCTGATCATCGCGGCGCTCATATCCGCACTTGTCCCCCAGGAGCCCATAGCCGCCGTGCTGGGAGGGGACGTATGGGCGATGCTCATCATGATGGCGCTGGGTGTGCCGATTTACGTCTGCGCAACCGCCTCGATACCGATAGCCGCCGCGCTGATAAGCAAAGGCGCCTCCCCGGGCGCTGCCCTGGTGTTCCTGATGACCGGTCCTGCCACTAACGCCGCCACCATAGCGGTCATATGGAAAACCGTAAGTAAAAAATCCGCCGTCATATACGTTACCACCGTCGCCGTCTGCGCCCTGGCGGCGGGTATGCTCCTGGATTCCATATTCGGCGTTTTGGATTTCGCGCCCGAACCCGCTATGGCCGCCATGATACCGGCATGGGTGAAAAACGCCGCAGCCGTGGTACTCCTGACCGTGATCGTCAACGGTCTGGTGCGCGGAAAACCGACAATAACGGACAGCCGGCGGCAAACCAACCAAGACGCCGATAAAATCGAGATGAAAATCAATGGGATGACCTGCTCGCATTGCGCCCGGACGGTCCACGAGGCACTGAGCGAATGTGCGGGTGTGAGATCGGTCTCGGTGAATCTAAAAGACGCCCGGGCAAGCGTCACCGGTCGAGATATGGACGCCGAAGACCTGAAAAAGGCCGTCGAATCCGTCGGATACGGCGCAGAGGAAATCTCCCTATAGCAATCTTTCCGTCGCGCCCCTGACGCCCAATGACTTTCACGACTGCCCCCGCCTCATCGACCGGCATGCTGCTTTTGCCCGCCGAGCATGTCCGATAGCATCGCCGAGAGGTACTTGCAGTCGAAACTCTTGCAGTGCTCCCTGCGGTAGTGGTCGTTGCGGTCCGTGCAACCGAAACCGGCAGGACCCTTCATCACCGAGTCAATGAGCGGATCGGAATATGTCGAACAGTCGTCCTTGAACATGCAGTCGCATATTTTATCGTGGTCCATTTCCGGCCCTCCCGGATTAAGGGTTAATTAAATTATAAGTTTTAATCGCCCGCCGGGCAAAAAACGCGCCCGTTTCCCGCCTGCGGCGATTACAAGGCGGCGTCCATCGGCAGCAGTTTGTCGAACCGCAGAACCGCATACAGGTTGCGCGCCTTGCCGCCTATTCCGCTTATCATCAGGTCGCCGCCTCCCGACAGCAGTTTGCCCCGGAGCACCACCAGGCGGGCAAGGGCCGCCGTTGTGGTGTCCGTCACGCCGTCAAGGTCCACGAACACCACCCCGGGGGCGCCGCGCGACGCCCTGCGGGCTATACCCTCGGCGTGGCGATAGGTGAAGCGGCTGGAGGGATGCGCGAATCTCCGTGTGCTTAAGGTGACCATGATTGTGCCTCCGTGCGGGGCTGTCCATTAGCTCCGTCTGTGGGATCAACACGACATGACTTGCAAATACTTCCCTCATCGTCCAAACATCTCCCCGGCCGGACCGATCCTCAAACCTCGCACATGGCCGGATTCAGGGTCCCGGCCGGTAAACCTGCAAAATGAACACTCCAGTGCCGCACAGCCCGGATACTCCGCTGCGCGCCTCGGATAATTATAGCGCGCCGAATCGTCCCCGGCCACCGGTCGCCGCGGCGCATAGAAAAATCCTCCCCGTAATCCATGGGTTGCTTTTTCCGACGCCGAGCTCGGCCGTTACTGCTGGTCTTCGGGCATCAGGCGTCGGGAGATAGCGAATCTTTCCCAACTGTGCCCCCCGCACTTGGGGCAAACGCCCCCCTGGGGCAGGGATGGAGGACTGTATCCGCAGTAATGGCAGTTTAGCAGGACCCGCTTTGCCCCGGCCTTGGAGGGAGGCACGCGGAACATGCTGCGAGGATCTATCCGCGGACCCTGCCTGCCGGTCCGGCGACTGCTGCGACGCGAGGTGTTAGCGGTCCTGATAGTCGTTTTGTCATATTTACTGTTCATGATATTTACGCTTATGCTTTGCCATTCGGGCACTTGTGCTTATATATTCTTCTACTTCATAATAGCGCATAAAAATGCGATTTGTTCGCCTTGACTTAAAGACCGTTACAGACGAATATTATGAACCCGGATAAGGCGGACACGTGGTGGGCCGATACAATCCGGTTTTATATGCTCCTGCAAGGACCTGAAAAATTGAGCCGTATTTGCATTAAATTTAACGTCGTCCTGATGATTACCGCACTTGCCCTCGTCGGGTGCGACTCGCCCTATATCCAGAAGCCGCCGGACATCGTAAAGACGGCCGTCACTGCTAAAAACCGCTGGCGGGCGTCCGGCAATGTGTCCGACGCCGGCAATGCGGTGGATGCCAATCCCTCCACCGCCGCGGTCGCTTCCCACGCCGGAAGCGGCGCAACGCTCACCGTCGACCTGTCCAGACCATGCATGTTCAACATGGTGGTCGTCAATCACGGACCCAACGGTCACGGCTACGCGACACAACTGGAATTGGCCACCAGCACAGACGGAAAAATTTTTACCACGCGAAAGACCGTCTACGGCACGCGAAAGGTCACCACTGTGCTGCTTATCCGCCCCATACTGGCAAGGTACGTCCGCCTGAAGGTCTTACAGTCCGGACCCAAACCATGGTCCGCTGCCGAAATTTATATCCAATAGAAAACAAATCCCAAACATGCCATGTGCGGAAGGTAAAATCCATTTAACAACAGATTAACCGATTTACCGATCAACCGATTAACCAGTTAACGAATCAACCGTTTGTCTTTATGTCTCAATTTTCGTATCATTAATATGCCGTGCTAAGCGGGGCGCTAGCGGTGCCCTGATTCCCGATTTATCGGGATGACCCGCAATCCGCTATAGCGGGGCCGAATACTCCGCCCAGGGCTTGTTCCGTCGGGACAACCCTGCGTGCGGACGGCGTTGAAGGCCGGATCCTCTGCAACGTCGCGCCGCGAACCTGGTCAGGTCCGGAAGGAAGCAGCCATAAGCGAGCGGCGGCGTGTGTTGGAGGGCAACCTGGCCTGAGCCGTTCCGTCCGCAGAACCCCGACAGAAAGGTTCAAAGCGGAGTGCACGGCGCTCTTTTTCTGTTCCGGCACGGATTCAGCCGGTAGGGCAAGCGTCCACACCAAACTTGTCAAGGGGTATATTTGCGCAATATCACGCAACGGCGAGCGATACGCCCATTTTACGCGCGACAACGTGCAATATACCGCTTCCGCGCGCAATAACGGTTCAAATATGATTTCAAACGATGAAAATATTCACATCCGTCGTCTAATCGCCTATAATGACGAAATTTCGTAAAGGCATCGGCCGGGGGATGGTAATCTTCTAAACCCGAGAGGTTGATATGTGGCACAAGACTTACGGACAGACCGGAAAAAACATATCGGTAATAGGATTCGGCGGCATGAGGTTCGCCAATCCCGACGATATCGACTCCAACGCCGAGATCGTCATGCACGCCTACAACAAGGGCGTTAACTATTTCGACACCGCACCCAAGTACTGCAAGGACCACAGCGAGGAGATTGTCGGCGCCGCCGTGGCGCAGATGAAACCCGGCACGTTTTACGTCTCGACCAAGAGTGAGGCCGAAAGCGCCGACGGGCTCCGCGCCGACCTGGAGCGATCGCTGAAGCGACTCAACGTCGAGAAGATCAACTTCTACCACATCTGGTGCATCGTTACGCTGGAGAAGTGGAAGAAGCGCCGCCAGGCCGTGTCCGAAGCCCTCAAGGCCAAACAGGAAGGTCTCATCGAGCACCTTGTTGTCTCCTCGCATCTTCCCGGCGACGATCTGAAGGAGCTCCTGGCAGAGGGAATTTTCGAAGGCGTTACGCTGGGTTACTGCGCCATTAACTTCCCCGCGCGAGAGGTGGCGGTGGAAGCGGCCGGACGCATGGGCATCGGCGTGGTGACGATGAATCCTCTAAGCGGCGGACTGATTCCCAACAACGCCGAGCGGTTCGATTTTATAAGATCGTCACCCGAGGAGTCCGTGGTCGAAGCGGCGCTGCGGTTCAACGTATCCAATCCGAACATCACCTCGGCGCTGGTTGGCTTCACCACGAAGCAACACGTCGATGAGGCGGTAGCGGCTGTGGAGGATTTCCACCCGTATTCCGCCGAGCATATCGATCGAATGCGCAGCAACATCCTCGGTTCGTTTCAGGGACTGTGCACCTGCTGCGGGTATTGCCTGCCCTGCCCCGAGGGCATCAACGTCCGCGCGATGATGGACGCCTACAACATGAAGATCCTCAGCAACGACGACGACAAGCCGATATTCGGGCGGCTCAAGTGGCACTGGCAGGAAGACATCGCCACCGCCAAGAACTGCACCGAGTGCGGTGCGTGCGAGGACAAGTGCACCCAGCACCTGCCCATCCGCGATCGTATGAAACACCTGGCCGAACTGGCCGATAAGCAGGAATAATCCCGAACCTCTCGCGGCGTGCGTGCGACCAGGCGAATCCCCGACGCGAGATTGCGGCACAGATGCCGTCGGGAATATGCTTCAAAGGTGAACCTGCTTATCCTACCGGGCGACCCGGGCGACCACATCCCGGGGCGAAGTGCATGAGAATCCGCCACAGTCCAAGAAGGTCGATTTGGGCTTCCGTGCGGACCTCGGTCTTAGCCGCCGGCTGAGTGTCCGACGATGGCGACTCGGCTCGGCGGATTATCCTGGCGTCCTGGATAAACACCGCCAGCGCCTCGCCGACGGCCTGCTCGCCGGCGTACAGGTCGCCTATGTCCAGTTCCCCGTCCCCTGCGGCGGGCAGTTGACAGATGCTTTTTACAAGTTCGATCATCGCGTCCAGACACTGCCGGTCGGCGCCGGGGCGTTTCTTTTGGCCGCCGGACTTTTCGACGGTGACGACCTTGAGCGACCTGCCCAGCCACGGGGGCGCGTTTTCGACCAGTGACATCTTCGCCCTCGCTCGGTCGTTGATATCTTCGAGCATCCGCTCCGGCGGCGATGCCGGTGCGACCTGGGCGATTATCTCGCCGGGCGAGTTTACGATTAGTTTCTCCAGCCGGGCGATGATTCGCCGACGCGATGGCGCGTGCACCCGCGCCCACGTTCTAACCGCCGCATACATGGTCTGCAACTCCATGTCGAGCCGGACCTCCGCTACCGGCGCGTCGCGATGGTAGTAAACCCCCGACGGACGGGCCGCAAGGATGAACTGCTCCGGATCGACATCCCGATCGGACGACGAATCAACGAATTCGCCGACGGTCATCTCGGGTGTGATGTGTGCCTCGGTCACCCGCCGGGCCAGTCGCGCCCGGGCCCGCGAGAGTGCGGATTGCACCGCCGCCGCGCCTGCACCTTCGCCACAATGCCTCGACCAGTATTGGCGCGCCGCGTCAGGTATTTTCACCTGTTCCACCCCGGCCGGGGGAACCTCGATAAAGCCGGCGGACCATTTCGGCCGTTGCGCGTCCGAAACGCCGGCGGCGGCGATGATGATGTCCCGCCCGCCCGGACCGGCGAGATCGTCGAAATCCGACGGGGCGAACCGATAGCCCCGGTAGCACAACGAGCATATACGTTTCAACGCTAATCGGACATCCTGCATCGTTATTTGCATTTCGACCCGGCATCCCGCACCGGGGCGCGCCTCGGTGGTGTCGTCGTCG
>CAYZPY010000120.1:0-7787 GCA_964480425.1 uncultured Planctomycetaceae bacterium | reverse complement strand
CCAATGAAGCGCCAGGAGATATCGGCCGCCATGGATAAAGCGATTTCCGAACACTATCGCCGGATGATTCGCGATTACCATTCGTCGTTAGCGGAGTATCAGTCCGAATGAACTGCGCAAGATGTTTAATATTGTTCCTTGCGGCGCTTTGTCTGTGCGGCGCGGCGCCGGGCCGGAGCGTCCGGACAATCGACGCCCGAACGATAGAGGGTCGGTTGAAGGATATTGACAGCCGACGGGTGATAATCGACACCGGCGGGGGCGAGGAAACGGTCAGACTGGAGGATGTCGCCGAAATCACTTTCGCCGAGCCGTCCGCCCACGCCGTGGACCGCTCGTCGGTCACCATCGTCACCACCTGCGGGGAGAAGATTCCGGTCGAGGATTTCTCGCTTGACGGGGGGACCGTAACGTTCACAAACGCCCTGCTGGGGCGTGCGACCGCGGACCTCTCGACGATTAAGGCGATTTACACGCCGTCCGTAGATGCCTCGATCGCCCGCATTCGCGCCAGGTGCGAAGAACTCCTGGGCGAGGAGGTCTCCAGCGACGTGCTGGTGGTGGCCAAATCGTCCCGAAACTGGATTCCCATAAACGGCGCGCTGGAAAAGATAGACCGCCGGGAGATAACCTTCAGCTGGAAAGGCGCCAAAAGGTGCATCGATCGCAGCGAAGTGCGTGCGATTTTTCCGGCGGGGGCGGATTCGGACACCGGCGAACCATCGGGACACATTACCGGCAGGTACGGCACGCGCATCGCCCTGGCGACGGTCAGTTTGAAAGACGAGCGTCTTGTCGTCGGGACGATTAATTTCGGCAGCGTGGTCGTCGCCGCCGGAAAAATTCAGCACGTGCGCTTCGTTTCCGACAGGACGGTCGACTTGACGGACCTGTCGCCCGTCGAGGTCCGCCAGCACGGCTTTCTGGATAGCACGTTCGAATACCGGCGCAACAGATCCGTTGCCGGGGGCCCGCTGCGGATGGACGGAAGGGAATACGCCGCGGGGCTGGGCCTGCACTCGTTCTGCCGACTGACGTATCGCCTCGAGGGCGGCTACGAGAAATTCGTAGCCGTTGTCGGCATAGACGACGCGGCCAGGCCCGACGGCGACGCGACAATCAAGTTCATCGCCGACCAAGAGGTCCTGGGGCGATATCGGCTGACGGGCAAGGACAAGCCCCAGACGGTGCGACTGGACATTACCGGCGCGAAGGAATTTATCGTGGAGGTCGGATTCGGCCGGGACAAACTCGACGTCGCCGACCACGTGGACCTCGCCGAGGCGCGTCTCATCCGCCGCCCGGAGAAATAAGGCGATCCGCGCAATTTCCCTCAACCGGTAAAATTCGCACCTGTTCGTTAATCGTCGCTGCGCGATTCACCTTCAGGCGGATACCGCAGGGACTTTACCCACGCCAGAAATTTCTGCTCGATTTTGGAGATATCGCTTTTGAAGACGTGTTCGACCATCTCCACGTCGTTTGACCGGTCCGGGTCGTAGTTCTCGCGGAAGTAGCGGTAGAATTTCTTCAGCAGCCCGCGGTGCTGCATGTACATCACGAAGTACCTCGCCTGGGCGTAGTTCAGCCCGCCGAGCCGGCCGTAAAAATCGCGCTTGGTAATCAGGTCTTCCAGCGACCTGAGTTTGTCGTCTTTGATCGCCTTTTGCAGGCCCGGCAGGCGCCAGTTGACCAGCCCGGTAATCCCGTCTTTGCGGACGCTACATTGCTCGTGAAGAGAGGCCAGGCCCTCGTTGAACCACGTGGGCACCTGGGGAAAGTCGTATGCGATCAGCGCGTGGGTCAGTTCGTGCACGAGCGTGCCGGTCCCCGTGGCGATGTTCATTACCAGCGTGCGGTCGGACGGGCGGTAGAATCCGAAGTACGGCACGTCATCGTCGTCGAACAGGTTTTTCGACCAGGTCTCGTACGTTTCGGCGTCGGCGAACAGATAGATGACGATCGGGTGCTCGGGCTTTTTGTGGAAATACGATTGCCACATCGCCTCGGCCGGCGCCGTCACGGAACGCTCGGTGTACGCGAGCAACTTGGCGCCGGACATGTTCCCGATGACCACGAACGGCGCCCGGACGACGACCTTGAATCCCTCGCCGTCCAGTTCGGCGATCCTGTTTTGGATTTCTTCGGACCTGGCGGAGCATTTCTCCACCAGTCGGGGCGGGGGGTAATCTTCATTTTTACCGGGGCGGTGGGATTCGGCGGCGGGACGCGTCCGGGCGGGGGCGAAGCTGACCGCGACGGCGGCGCAGATTATGAACGTGAAAATTCGTCGCATGACGGGCGGTCCCTCAGGTCAGAAGGTCGGTCTTTTGCGGGTTTAGTATCCTGCGGAGTTTGCGCAGGGCCCGGAGTTCTATCTGTCGGACCCTTTCCTTGGAGAGCCCCAACTGTTCGCCCAGCTGCGCCAGGGTCTTGGTGTCGCGCCGGTCCAGCCCGTAATGCTGGACGAGCACCGACCGCTCCGACGGGGCCAGTTGCGCCAGGACGGCGTCGAGACTTTCGCGAAGCTCCGGGATGTTCAGTTCGTCCGGGTCGTAGGTCTGAAGTGCGGCGGCGACCTCGAGTATGTCGTCGTGCCCGGTGGAGAAGCGGTCCAACTGGTACTGCTCCTTGGGCACGCTGCGCGCGAAATTGCGCATAATCACCCACGAGGCGTAGGTGCTGAACCGGTTCCCGCGGGAGTAGTCGAACTTCTCAACCGCGCGCATCAGCGAGACGTTACCGTCGGAAATAAGCTCGAATAAACTCTTTGGCCCGCCGATGTGCCGCTTTGCGATGGAGACCACCAGGCGGAGGTTGGCGCGGATTATGCGATTCTTGACGGCGTTTGCCCGCAACAGTAGCGACTCGATGTTTTTCATCTGCGTGCTGCGAACGTGATTTATGTCGATGTTGCGCCGGAGGCGGTCGGCCTTGTACTTGAGGTAGTTGTATTTCCTGAAAAGTTCTTTTTCTCCTGCGGCGTCCAGCAGGGGCACCCGGTAGAGACTCTTGAGATACGAGGGCATTTTGCCCGAGGCGGGGGGTGTGGTATTTTTGCGGCGGGCGGTGGGCGCCGCCGGGGCGTCGCCGCCGCCGTGGATAATCCGCTCGTCGGCGTCGGACGTGTCGAACTCGGGATTGTACATGTAGTTGATCGGTCGCTTCAGCAGGCGCACGGCGCGCATCTCGTTGACGATGCGGTAAATGCTCCCTCGCGTGCGGTCGTACTTGCGTGCCAGTTGCTGGACCGATACGCCCTGCAGAAAGCACCTGTATATGACGTTCTTGTCCTGGTCGGCCAGCGGGGCCGACAGGTACGGGAAAATCGCCTTTTCGGGGTGCTCGATGTCGTGGTTCCTGATGGTGTAGCGGATGGTCTCCACTGCCCGTCCCGTTCTGGCGGCCAGGCGGCGAACGATGTCCATCAGACTGCAGCGGGTGAATTTCGCCATGCGCGAGGCGCGCCGGAGAATGTCCGCCCGCTCCGAGCGGCTGACCTGGGTGAACTTCGTCGAACGCATCACCTGGCGGCGCCTGTTTCGCACGAACCATTGAATCGAGTTTTCCAGGAACGCTATTCGCCTGCGCCCGTCGGGGAAGATCAGCGCCCTTGCCGGAAGCCCCGCACGGCGCCATCGCCGTATGGTGCGGGTGGTCACCCCGAAGTGCCTGGCAAGGGTCGAGGTGTCGTACACCCTGGAGGAGTAATCGCCGGTGCGCAGTTTGAAGCTTTCGCTGACGTCCAGCATGAGGTTGAGCAAATCGGCGCGGAGTTCCGCACCGGGAATGGGCGAGAGCTTCTCTTTGCCGCCGGGGCGGAAACCCGTGATGCGGTAGACCACGAATTCGTAAGGATACTGGCGGGTGGGGCTTACGAGTTCCAGAAGCGCCTCGGCGGCGTCTACGTACCCCTTGCGAAGACGTTTAAGCCCGGCAGTTAACTGGGCTGCCAGTTCCTCCATCGCCTTGTTCTGATAATTACGCATTGGGCGCAGGTCTTTTCCCGCCGGCGCGCGGCGCGCAGGCGCCTCGGGAGAGTAAGAATATTATATCGCAGTATCCCACAATAATGGAGATATGGCAATATAAAGATGATCCTCCGTCCCGGAGGCGGGTAATTCGCTTTTGGAGGTAATCCGCGACGGGTTCGGCGGCGCTAGGGCTTAATCTGACGTATCGGCTCCAGGAACGGCGAGGGCTCTTTGCCTTCCAGCGCCATGTCGCGCGCTTCTATTGCCATCCTGCGCGCCTCGGCGTCGCCGTTGAGCCGGTAGAGCCCCACGTATGCCGAGGCAAGGGCGCCCTGGTATGCCCATTTCAGCCTGTCCGGGGCCTCGTCGACCGCCCTGGCGAGCAGTTCGGCCGCTTTGGTGTAGGCTTCTTCGGCGCCGGCGCGCGCCTGTTCAATGTCGGGCATGCAGTCTTTCAGCGCGCCAAGCGCCTCGCCCATCGAAACGCCCGGATTCCTGGCGAGTTTGTCCAGGTCGCCCGTAAGCGAGGCGATCTGATTCGCCAGGAGAATGTTGGCATTATTAGCCGCGCCCAGGGATTGATACATTTCGCCCTGCATGGCGAACAGCAGCGGCTCCTCTTCGGGGGCGACCCCGATATCGGTTTTGGCGGAGATTGCGCTTTGCATGTATCCCCCGGCGCGCGTGTAGGCGTCGAGGGCCCTGGCGCGGTTGTCGGTGATGTCCGAGCACAGGTCGACTATCTTTTCGATCCGGCCCCTGAGCAGGTTTATCGCACCCGAAAGCGATTGTTCGTGTTTGGCGATGATCTCGTTGATATTCTCCGTGTTGCTCCGACGGGCGGCGAGAATCTCCCCGGCGGCCTTGAGGCGCAACTTGGCCGAGGCCTGCTGAGCCAGGAGGTCTTCCAGGACGGCCTTTTGCTTGTCCTGTTCGTTTTCTATCTGGTTAATGCGGGAATTGGCCTGGTTCACCTTCGCCTGTAATTCGAGCGACTGGTTGAACAGATCCAGTGATTTTTTACCGGTGGTCAGTCTGCTTTTGGTCCGCAGTTCGCGGATTTGGGCAAGAAGATTTTCGTTTTTGTCCTGAAGAGTGTCGTGGAGTTTTTGCGATTCGTCCAACTTGTCTTTTATGGATTTGATTTTTGTGTCGAGCGAGGCGACGTCGGATTCGGCCTGCGAAAGCATTTGCTCGACGTCGCGGTTCGAGCCGCCGGCGGCGATTTGGTAGTACTTTATCAAATTCACCGCCTCGGCGGCGTCGGATATCGACATTTTGGCCTGGCGCGCCTGGCGTCTCAGTTCCGCCTGGCCCTGGGACGCCGCATGAAGGCGAAGCCGACCTATGGTGGCAGAAACGGTCGACAGGAACCTGTTGGCCAGACTCACGGCGTTTGTTTCCGCCCGGGGATTGGCGTCCAGTGCGTCGCGGAGGTGGTTTTCGGCGCGCTTTAGCAGTTCCAGCGCGCGGATGTTAAGTGGGATCTTCCGACCGGCGGGCGCCGCCGCGGGCGCCGTGGCGGTTTTTTCCTCCCCGCGCCTTTCGACGAACAGCGCACGCTCGTAAAGCCGATTCGAGTGGGAGACGGCATCGAGAAGGTTCCGCCCCGCACGGCGCGGCGCGTGCTCGGGTATGACGGACAGGCCTATCACTACCGCCGCACAGCAGACTACTACAATCGCAACGGCAAGAAGTATTTTGGCGTTGTTCACTTTATTTCTCCTAAGCTTCTTTTGAGGGTATCCGGTACGTTATTTTTAAGGTTCCTGCGGCGGATTTTCAACCGTTATGATTGCAAACACCGGCGTCCCGGTCCGGGGCGTTCCGGTCGCTTCGGAAATTATCCCACATTTTCGAGGCGGCCTGGAGGTGGTCGAGATAATTGACCTGGCGCGACAGGACCAGCATAAGCGTGTCGCCGCAGCACTGAACGCTCAGCAGTTCGTTGCCAAGCGCCCCGCAGTGTCGCAGGATTTTTTTGAGGATATCGCCCCGCCCGACGTATCCCCACTTGCCGAACCGCGACCTTGCGAACCAAGCCGCCAGCGGCACCGGTCCGCCGTCGCGGGGCGAATCGAATTTCCAGGCGGCGGTGAATCCCAGCGGCGTTTCGGTCTCGAAAACCAGTATGCTGTTATTGACTGGTAGTCGCCTGGGTCCGTGACCGATTTCGTAGTAGTAGTCGAACCCCCGAATCATCGCGCCGGTCACCATTCCGTAAGCGACGTTGTAGGACCTGGCGCTGTGCCCGCCGTTCATCGCGGCGAAATCCGCGTACCGGTCGAACATCTCGAACGGGTCGCTCCAGGAGAATCTCAGCCCGGATTCGTTCGCCATGCGCGCCATAGCGTTTGTCCGTCGCAGCTGCCTGAATCTCATCACGGCGAACCATAGCACGCACACCCCCAGCAAGGCGAAAAATGCGGTTGTAAGCAGTATCTGCACGCGGACACCATATTGACCGCTGTGGCGACGCGAATTTCGCGCCTACCGGCGGCCGGTTCCTGCGCCGGTCCTTTTTGAAGAATCGGCGGGCCTGGTGGCCGAGGTCGGCTTGTAACGTAGCCGGTAATCCGGCGCCGGCGGTCCGGCCAGCGATTCGATCCACTTTTTAATGGTGACGTAACGGGCGTCTTTCATGCCGGTAAACAGCGGGGTGATTTCTTCGGGATGCTCCGTGCGAGCGTGCCGGGGCGGCAGACCGTGCTGGAGCAGCAGCGAATACTCCACGTTGTCGCGATCAATGAGTTGATGCCCTTTGGCCGAGCAGGAGTTCATTAAAACGAAATTGGTGTACAGCGCGCGCACGTCGGCGCCCGGGACGTTGTACAGTTTTAGGTTTCCCTGCCCCCCGGCGGAACCGTGGCACTCCAGCGAGGCGCATCCGTTCGATACGATTGGCCAGACTTTGCGCCGGAAATCGTTCATCACCTGAGGGTCGGTCTTTAAGATTATGTCGTCTTTTATGCCGTAGTTTGTGGGCGAAATGTTTTTGAGAATGATCGAGAGTTTCCTGAATCCGGGCAACTGTTGGAATTCCTTCGCCTCGTTGCGGTCGAATTCGCCCCTTTTGAGCATTATGTCGACGAAGCGCCCGACAACGTCGTTTTTGAACACCACAGCCACGCGTTCGCCCGCGGCGACCTCCTCGATGCGTATCTTGTAGATGTCCTCCATGGTGACGAGTATTTTGGGACTAATTTTCCGGTCGACATCATCGTCGTCGTCATCATCGTCTTTTTTGCCTTTTATTTTCGACTCCACGACGCGCAGCAGGAGCTTTGCCTTTTCGTGCCTGGGGTCCAGGCGGAGGGTTTCTTTGAGATTCTTGCGCGCTATTTCGAGTTTTTCGTTATTGTACGCCCACAGGGCGAGTTCGTAACGCGCCTCGGGGTCGTCCTGTCGTTTCTCGTCCTTGAGTTGTTTTAGTTTGTCTTCGTATTGTCCCTCGAGACTTTTTACGTCCTCTATGGTGTCGACCTGGTCCTTGGCGATGGTTATGGTCAGACCACCTTCTTCCCTGCTGAACTCGTATCCGTCCTCGATCTCCTTGACCTGTCCGACGATCACACTTCCGTTTTTGAGGGTGACTTTCTTGGTCTGGGATATTCCCGATGAGACCATCACCACGGCCCAACAGGTCAGGATTGCAAGTGCGTATTTTTTCATGGCGCGCCTCGTAGTTAAGTGTGTTAACCGTCGATAATACAAGGAAAACTGTCCGTCGCCTTGCATTTTTTCTGCAAGGCGGCAGTGGGATTTGAACCCACGAATAACGGATTTGCAATCCGTCGCCTTAGTCCACTTGGC
>CAYZPY010000119.1:0-7842 GCA_964480425.1 uncultured Planctomycetaceae bacterium | reverse complement strand
GTCGTCCGGCACGAGCTTGCCGGCGTCCATGTAAGAGGCCACCTTTTTGCCAAGGTCCGAATCGCCGGCTCGCTCGGCGCGGAGGATGTCGCCGCTGGACAGATGGCTCATGTTGAACTTTTCGGCGAGCATTTTTGCCTGGGTGCCTTTTCCGGCGCCGGGCGGTCCTATCATCACTATCTTCATCTGTACGCTCCCCTTATCCGCGTGCTTCCGCCCAAAAAGCCGCTGTAATTGTGCATCAACAGGTTGGCCTCTATCCGCTGGACAAGGTCGAGCGTGACGGACACCACGATAAGCAGACCCGTGCCGCCAAGGAACGCCGAGACCGTGGTTGGAATTCCGAGGATGGCGGCGATCACCATTGGAATAACGGCAATAACGGCCAGGAACGCCGCGCCGCAATAAGTAACGCGCTCCATGACGCGCTCGAGATAATCTGCAGTCCGTTTACCCGGCCTGAGCCCGGGTATGAAGCTGCCGTAATCTCGCAGTTGCTCGGCCATGTCTTTGGGGCGGAACTGAACCGTGGTCCAGAAATACGCAAAGAAGAAGATCAGAACGATATATATCACCCAGTAGATGTAACTCTGCCGCGTGAACGCATTATAAAGCATTTGAGTCGTGTTGGTTCCCCACGTCTGGTTAATCCATCCGAACAGCAGGTTCGGAAAGATCATCAGCGACGATGCGAAGATGATGGGAATAACGCCGCCGTGATTTACCCGCAGAGGCAGGTAATGCCTCTGTCCGCCGTAGACCCTGCGCCCGCGCGTGTGCTTTGCCTGCTGGACGGGTATTCTTCTCTGCGCCTGGGTTATAAGTATGGTCCCGGCGACCACGAATACGAACGCCGCCACAAGGAACAGTATGTGCCCCACGCCGATATTGCCGGTCTCGCCGGAGCTGATGAGGCGAAGGTCGGTAATGTCGCGCAGAATGAGAACCGCCCTGGGCAGGCGGGAGACGATGCCGGCCATGATTATCAGGCTTATCCCGTTGCCGATGCCGTATTCGTCTATCTGTTCGCCCAGCCACATTAGGAATATCGTACCGGCGGTCAGCCCGAATATTCCCACCACATAGATCAGATACGAGTCGCGCCATTCGGGATACAGCAGTCTGTTGGTCCTCATGAAGTTCATCCAGAAAGCGGCCTGGACGATGCAAAGCCCCACGGTGGCGTACCGGGTGTATTCCTGTATTTTTTTGTACCCGGTGGGTCCTTCCTTCTGAAGGCGCTCCAGGGCGGGCACGACGGTGGTCAGCAGCTGGAATATGATGGAGGCCGATATGTAAGGCATGATTCCCAGCCCGAAGAGAGTGGCCTGGCTGAGCGTGCCGCCGGTGAACATGGCGAAATAGGTCATTGCCTGTCCGAGGATTCCCTCTTCGGCCTGTTGCGTCATGAACGACACAACCTCCTGCTGATTGAGACCCGGAAGCGGCACGTGGAAGCCGATGCGGTAAATACACAGCAGCGCGATGGTGAATACGAGTTTTTTGACCAGTTCCGGGATCGAAAAGATATTCTGGAGCACTTCCCTGATTTGCGATTCTGCCCAGAATCCGTAATAGTACAGACCCAGCAGCACTGCTGCGCCGAGCAGTTTTATCACCGGCGTCACCACCGCCCCGGTGATAACCTCTGCGGCCAGGACAGTGCCCAGTGAAGACACACCGGTGACGATCAGCCATGCCGCAATGGCCGCCACCATCAATCCCACCACTGTCTTGAAAACTCGAAAAGCCACAAATAATTCCTTGTTCGCCTTTTTGTGTTAGTCTTTTTCGGCGCGCACCACTTCGCCGCCGGTCGACTCGATTTTTTCCGCCGCCGATGCGGAGAATTTGTCCGCGGTGACTTTAAGTTTTTTAGTCAACTCGCCGTTGCCGAGAATTTTTACGGGTGCTTCGGTCGAGTCAATGAGTCCGGCCTGTAGCATTTGGGTCGGGGTCACCTCGTCGCCGTCCTGGAATTTCTCCAGCGCCGCGAGGTTTACAATCTGGTATTCCCTGCGGAACTGTGCGTTGGAGAAGCCCCTCTTGGGCGTCCTTGTCAGGGCGGGCGTCTGTCCGCCTTCGTAATTGTAACGGCGCCTGGCGCCCGATCGCGAACCGTAACCCTTGTGTCCCCGTCCGCAGGTCTTTCCGTGACCGGATCCTGTGCCGCGCCCCACGCGCTTGCGGGACTTGCGCTTATGGGCCGATTTTAAAATTTCGTCCAGCTTCATTGGACCTTAACTCCTCGCAGATCGCTGACGATTTTCGCGTCGCGCAGACTTCTCAGTGCGCCCAGTCCCGCCTTTAACAGGTTCTTGGGCGAGGTGGAGCCGTATGCCTTTGTCAGCACGTCGTGTATGCCAGCCAGCTCCAGCAGCGGTCTTAAGTTCTTTCCGGCGATAACGCCGGTGCCTACCGATGCGGGCACCAGCACGACTTTTGAGGCGCCGCTCTGTGCGGTGACGGGGTGCGGAATCGTTCTGCCCTTTCTTACGATTGGCACGAGGTTCTTTTTCGCGTCGGCAATGCCCTTATCGACCGCCTGTGGCACACTGTTGGCCTTGCCGTATCCAAGACCAACGTTACCGTTGCGGTCGCCGACGACCACCAGGGCCGCGAAACTGAACTTGCGCCCGCCCTTGACCACTTTGGAGCATCGATATATCTGAATGACGTTGTCGTCGAGCCCCGACTGCTCGTCGAGGTCTCTGGAAGACGAAGTTTTATTGGGTTTTCTCGCCACCTGCTGACCTCTCAAAATCAGAATTTAAGTCCGCCTTCTCTTGCGGATTGCGCTAATTGCCGCACTCTTCCGTGATACATGTATCCGCCCCTGTCGAAGACCACCTGCTTGACGCCTTTTTTAACGGCCTTTTGCGCTAGTCGCTCGCCGACCAGTTTTGCGGCCTGTACGTTTCCGCCATTGCCGCCGAGCTGTTTTTGCAGGTCTTTATCAAGCGAACTTGCCGCCACGAGGGTGCTGCCGGAAGTATCGTCTATTAACTGCGCATAGATGTTATTCGTGCTTCGGTATACCGACAGGCGAGGCCTGTCGGACGTGCCGACGATGGTCTTTCGGATTCTCTTTTTCCGCCTTGAGTGGCGGTTATGTTTTTGCAAAGTTTTTCCCATGCTGCACCAGTTTTATGCCGTGCCCGTGCCGGCGAATGCCTTTCCGAGCTTGCGCCGCACGTGCTCGCCTGCATATCTTATACCCTTGCCCTTGTAGGGCTCCGGAGGACGCGTATTTCTGATCAGTGCGGCGAACTGTCCGACGTTGTGCTTGTCGGGTCCGCTTATGGTGAATCGCGCCGGTTCTGTGTCGCCGCGGGCCTGGGGGGTGGTTACCTCGACGCTCAGCCCGTGGGGAATTGTGAATTCGGCCGGGTGGCTGAATCCGCAGGTCACTTTCAGATTATTGCCCTGCACCTGCACGCCGTAGCCAACGCCGTATACTTCCAGCGACCGCGAAAAGCCCCTGATGCATCCTTCCACCATGTTGGCTATGAGTTTACGGGTCAGCCCGTGCAGCGCCCGCACGAACCTGTCGTTGCGTTTTCGGCTGACCGTGACGGTCTTTGCGTCGTCGCTGATCTCGACGGAAACCTCGGGGCGATGCTCCCACGAGAGTTTGCCCTTCGGTCCTTCGACGTTTACGGTCCGCCCCGAAAGCGTCACCTTGACGCCTTTAGGCACTTCTATGGGTTTTATTCCTATTCGCGACATTTTTGACCTTGTTGAACTTGCGTTTATCCGGTGTTGTCAATAAACCGAACAGAGGACCTCGCCGCCCACGTTATGCTGTCTGCACTGGCGGTTGGAGAGTATTCCGCGCGAGGTGGATACGATCGTAATCCCAAGTCCGCCAAGGACCTGCGGAAGATCGTCCACGCCGCTATACACCCTTAGTCCGGGTTTGCTTACCCGCTCGATGCGATTGATAATCTTCTCGCCGCTGGGGCCGTACTTCAGGTAAATCCGCAGGACGCCCTGCTTGTTGTCCTGGATTTTTCGATAGTCCTTTATGTACCCTTCATCCTTCAGCACCTTGCACAGGCCCTGGCAGATGCCCGAGGCGCGAATGTTGACCGTATCGGCCTTTATCGCCAGTGCGTTGCGAATTCGCGTCAGCATGTCGGCTATTGGATCGGACAGACTCATATCAAGCGGTCCTCGTTACCAGCTGGTCTTCTTCATACCTGGAATCTTGCCTTCGTTGGCGAGGTTCCTCAGGCATATCCTGCATATACGAAACTTTCGATAGACGCCTCTTGGTCTTCCGCACAACTGGCATCTCCGCACTATTCTGGTTGAATATTTCGGTGGTCTTTTGGCTTTTGCTATCTGCGCCTTAGTGGCCATTATTCACCTGTCCTTCAGGAGCTCCTTATAGGCATTCCCAGCAGTGTCAGCAGCAGGCGGGCTTCTTCGTCCGTGCTCGCGGTGGTGTTGACCGCAATGTTCATGCCCTGGGTGAACGACACCTTGCTGGGGTCTATTTCCGGAAAAACCGTCTGCTCGACCAGTCCCATGCTGTAGTTTCCCCTCCCGTCGAACGCCGAGGGACTCAGTCCGCGAAAGTCTCTGACCCTTGGTATGGCCAGTGAAATCAGTCTGTCGAGGAATTCGTACATTCTTTCCCGCCTCAGGGTGACCTTCAGGCCCACCTTCATGCCCTGGCGGATTCTGAAGTTGCTGATGGCCTTTCGCGCGCTGGTGACCAGGGGTTTCTGTCCGGTAATGGTGGCAAGCTGCTCGGCGATGGCGTTAAATTTTTCCTGCTCGTGGTGCGCCTCGCCCATGCCCATTGACACGACGACCTTAACGATCCTGGGCACCGCCCAGACGTTGTCGTATCCGAATCTCTCGGTCATGGCGGGCATGACCTCATGCCTGTATCTTTCCAGTAAGCGAGGGGGCATTTTATTGCTGCTTTCCTGACCTTGTTACCTTTCCCAGCGACTTTCCGGAGCGCTTTGCAATCCGCTCCCTGGCGCCGTCGGGATTTACCTTGATGCCGGTGCGCGTGGGCAGGTTCGTCTCGGGATCCAGCGGGAGCACGTTTGAAATATCGATGGGCATTTCTTTTTGTATCCTGCCGCCCTGCGGATGCTGCCTGGAGGGGCGCATGTGCTCGTACACGCGGTTGACACCCTGGACGAGTACCTTGCCGTTGCGAGCGTCAACTCGCAGAATCTCTCCGGTCCTGTCCTTGTCCGCACCGGTGATTACCATCACCATGTCGCCTTTTTTTACATGCCTGGCCATATTGCGTTTAAATCTTTCGTTCGGATTTCCGACCGCGGCGTGCGTTCTTTAAACTACTTCCGAGGCCAGCGAGATTATTTTCATGAAGTTTTTCTCTCGCAGCTCCCGCGCCACGGCGCCGAATATTCTGGTTCCTCTGGGGTTTCCGTCTTTGTCGATTATCACTCCGGCGTTGCGGTCGAACCTGACGTAACTTCCGTCGGGTCTGTAAACCGGATGCGCGGTCCTGACCACCACGCACCTGACCACATCGCCCGCCTTTACTTCGCTTCCGGGAAGGGCGCGTTTAACCGAGCAGACAATAATATCTCCCAGGGACGCCGTTCTTCGCGTCATACCGTGGCGTCTGGTGGAGCCGCCCAGCACGCGAATGCATCCCAGTTCCTGTGCGCCGGTGTTGTCGGCTACGTTTAGTCGTGTTTCGGCCTGTATCACAACGCAAACCTTCCCAACCTGATCGATTCAATGTTACTTTTCGGCGGGCATCTCGCTGTAGCGTGTAACTCGCAGCAGTCGCCAACTCTTGTTCTTGCTGATTCGACGGCAGGGGATGATTTCGACGGTATCTCCCGCCTGCGCCTGCTGTTGCGGATCGTGCACGCACAGCAGAGTGCGCCTGCCGATGTACTTTCCGTAAATCGGGTGGCGTATGGGTTTTTCGATGGCCACCCTTATCGTTTTATCGCCGCTTATGTTCCTTACAACGCCGATTCTCGAACCGCCGGCGGCGGATTTTACGTCCTGTTTTTTTTCTTTGGCCTCTGGCATGATTTATTCCGTGGTCCGTGTCGGCTGCGCCTGCTGTCGCTCCCTGGTGACCGTCATTATCCGAGCTATGTCGCGCTTGGCCTTGGTTATCATGGACGGGTCCTCGAGCTTTTCGGTGACCGCCTGTGCGCGCAGGTCGAACAGGTGTCGTCGCAGGCGCTCGAGTTCCGTGCGCAACTCTTCGTCGGTAGATTCTCTGATTTCGTCGATTTTCATGCGGATTGAATCCTGTAATTCCTACACTGTCGCCCGCCGATGAATCATGCGGCACTTGACGGGCATTTTGTGCGCTATTCGCTGGAAAGCGGCCCTGGCGGTGGGCTCGTCGGCGCCGGCGATCTCGAAGAGCACCGTGCCGGGCTTGACGACGGCCACCCACTGGTCCACCTCGCCTTTGCCTTTGCCCATTCGGGTTTCCAGCGGTTTTGAGGTAACCGGCTTGTCCGGGAATATGCGGATGTATACGCGCCCTTCGCGGTGGAGGTAGTGCGTTGCGGCGACACGTCCGGCCTCTATCTGGCGAGCGGTTATCCATCCGCCCTGGGTGGCCTGTATTCCGAACTCACCGAAGGCGACAACGTTTCCGCGGGTCGCGTTGCCCTTGATTCGGCCTCGTTGTTGCTTGCGGTGTTTTACTCTTTTTGGCATTAACGCCATGTCGGCACCTGATTATTTTTTGTTGTCTGTGTCTTGCTGCTGTTGCTGTTGCGTCCGGTCGCCGGCAGATTCCTCTGCGGGCTGTTCCTGTGCGGGCGGCTCCTGCACAGGTTGTGGTTGTTGCGTCTGCTCACCTGCACGGGCTTGCTGCGCGTCGGATTGGGGTTGTTCGGGGGGTGTATTTTCGGGCTCTTTTCGGTCCTTTGGCTCCTGGCTGGGTTCGGACGCCTTTGCGGCGGACCTCTGTCTGGTTTGGGCGGAGGATCTCCGCCCTCTTGGCTGGCCGCCGCTACCTGTCCCCTTTCGCTGCCGGCGGCGACGCGCACGGGTCATTGCCGACTGGCGTTCGATTTCTTCATCGCTTTGCTGTTCTGCAAACATGCCCTTGTACACCCATACTTTCACGCCGACCGTTCCGTAAGTGGTGAACGAGGTGGCCCGGCCGTAATCCACGTTCGCCTCGAGGGTGTGCAGGGGTATGCTTCCTTCAATCACCGATTCGCTGCGTGCGATTTCGGCGCCGCCCAGGCGTCCTGAGATTATTATTTTCACTCCCTTGGCGCCCGCCTGCGTGGCGGACTCGGCCCGCTGCCTGATTACGCGCCTGAAACCCGCTCGGCGCTTGAGTTGCTCGGCGATTGAATCGGCGATAAGTTGCGCATCGAGGTCCGGATTGCGAACCTCCACGATATTGATATTCACCCGCCGGTCGGTGAGATCCTCCAGGGCGGCGCGGAGTTTTTCCACTTCGGCACCCTTGGGACCTATAACCAGACCGGGACGCGCCGCACTGATTATTATCCGCACCTCCTCGCGGGTGCGCTCGATTTCGACGTTGCTGATGGCGGCATACGGGGGCTGGCGGTTCAGACGCTGGTCTATGAACCGGCGAATGTGTTCGTCCTCGACGACGAATTCGCCGAAAGTCGCCTTGGGGGCGAACCATCGGCTTTTCCATCCGATCGTTACACCCGTTCTGAATCCGATTGGCGATACCTTTTGTCCCATATTTACTCCACTTCCACAACGACGGTAATGTGGCTGGTCGGCTTGTTGATGGGATGGGCCCGTCCTCTGTCCTTGGGGCGCCATCTTCGCAGGCTTATGCCCTGGTCAATCCTCGCTTCGTGCACGATGAGGCGGTCG
>CAYZPY010000118.1:0-7873 GCA_964480425.1 uncultured Planctomycetaceae bacterium | reverse complement strand
ATCAGCCAAATTCTATCCAGTTGTCATTATTCGACTTATGATGGGACACTCGTGAGTTAAACGGAATTCAGCACGCCAGCATAATGATTTCCCGTTCGGCGGACCACAAGTGTTTCCACCGCTCGCCCCCGTCGGTTGAGAAGTAGAGTTCGCTTTCCACGGCGGCCCAGGCGGTTTGGCAGGAGGTGAACGCAACCTGATGGGTGTTTATGTTATCCGGCGTGGACTGCGGGAAATCACCGCCCGCCGGGGACCACGATCGTCCCATGTCTTCGCTGCGGTACAGTTGTCCGTGGACGTTATCTCCGTGCGGCCCGTCGGATACGCTGGCAAGTATTAGTTTTGGATTATCCGGCGCCACGGCGATGGCCCGGCCGTAACGCTCACCCAGATCGTCCGCACGATGGTCCCAACTCTGCCCGCGATCGGTGCTGACGTATACCGCACTGGCGGTGTTGGCGTAAACGTTGTCGTCGGATGCCGGGCAGGTGGCCACCTGGTGGACGTCCTCGTCCAGCGACGGCGTCACCGGCGCCCAGTTTTCTCCACCGTCGGGCGAGAGCATGATGCTGCCGACGTGTATGTCGGCGTAGACCCACCCGTCTTTTGTGCCCGCAAGCGACCTTACCGCCGGCGGACCGCCCCAGGGTGTGTGCCATTCCTTTCGGCAGGAGAGTTCCTCGAACGCCTCGATCCGCCTGGTCAGCGAGGGGCTCACCCGGTAGATGTGGGCGCCCTCGGTGCCGGCCAGAATCTCCAGCGGCTCGGCGCAGGTCGGCAGAACGGAGGTCACCGGTTCGGCGATGGGCGAAGATATGCTTACTGTGCGTCCCCGGTCGTATATTGCCAGAAATTCTCCGCCCGATTTCGCGATAATCTCCACACCGTGGCCGACTGCGCCGCGTCGCGTCCCGGCGCCGGGGTTAACCGGGCGCGGCTCGTCTTGCGGCGAGTCGATGCGGTAGGCGTTGTTTTCCGTGATTATCAGCATTGCGATGCCTGCGTGTATCACTCCAGGATCGGCATGTCGCCGTAACTCTGGAGCGTCCTGGTGTAGTTTGCGCGTTCGAAGGCGGCCAGCTCGGCGCAATTCTTCTGCGACAGCACGCCTTTCATCTGTGAAACGGAATCATACTCCTTGGATTCCATGTATTCGGTCAGTTCAGCGCCGACTTTTTTGAGGTGCCCCGGTCCGTTCTCCAGCAATGCCGAGCACATCATCGCCACGTCGGCGCCCGCAAGTATCGCCTTTGCGGCGTCCCGCCCGCCGTGGACGCCGGAGGTCAGCCCCAGCGAGCAGCGGACTTTGCCGTAAAGCAGTGCTATCCACCGCATCGGAAGGCGAAGGTCGTCACAGTCGCTGAGTTTCAGGTTTGGTGTTACGGACAGCCCGTCTATATCCAGGTCCGGCTGGTAGAAGCGGTTGAACAGCACAAGTGCGTCGGCGCCGGCCTCTTCCAGGCGCGTCATCATGTTCACCGGCGCCAAGAAGAACGGCGAAAGTTTCACCGCCACCGGAATCGTCACCTTGGACTTGACGACCATGAGAATGGAGGCGTGCACGTCTTCGATTTTTCGCCCGGTGACGTTCGGGGAGGTGGGCAAAAAATATATGTTCAGTTCGATGGCGTCGGCGCCGGCCTGCTGCATTTCCTCGGCGTAAGACACCCAACCCCCGGCGGACACGCCGTTAAGCGAGGCGATTACCGGCACGTTTGTCGCTTCTTTGGCCTTTTGAATAAACTTGAGATAATCCTCGGGTCCGCGCCTGTAATCGCCCGTATCGGGATAGTAACTCAGCGATTCGGCGAACCTGTTAGCCCCGTAGTGCAGGTAATAATCCAGTTCGCTGGTCTCGTGCTCCACCTGCTCCTCGAAAAGCGAGGGCAGCACGATTGCCCCTGCCCCGGCCTCGACGAGCTTCTCGACGCCCTGCAGTTCGCCAGTAAGGGGGCTGGACGAGGGCACCAGAGGACTGCTCAGCCTCATTCCCATGTATTCAGTGGTCAAATCCATCGTATTCTCCTTTTAGCGCTAAGGCATTTCTTTAATTCATTGTATGTATCCGGGTCTCCGACGGCAGCGGAAAACGCCCGACTCATTATAACGTTTTCCCAGGCCCGGGTTTGAATACGCGCCCCGGGGCATATAATGTTACCGGAACAATTCAGTCCGAGTAATCATAGTTATAAACGAAGGGATTACATGGATATTCAAATCAGGATAGCCGGACAGGCCGGGCAAGGCGTTAAGACCACCGGCGCCATACTGGTCGAGGCCTTTGGGCGGTGCGGGCTGCACGTATTGGCCGACCGAAGCTACATGTCGCGGATACGCGGCGGGCTGAACTGGTACGACGTGCGAATCGCCGGCGAGCGCCTGTATTCACTCAAGCCCAATGCGGACCTGCTGGTGGCGCTGAGCGAAGACGCACTGGATTGCCTGACCGAACAGTGCGAGGACGGGGCGGTGGTGATGTTCGACGGCGCAGAGGCCGACGATGCGCATCCGTTGCCCTTCACCGACACCGCAAATGAGGTTGGCGGCTCGAAGGTGATGGCCAACACCGTAGCCGCAGGGGCGATTTTCGCCATACTCGGCTATGACGCGGATGTGCTGTACGATTACCTCAAAGAGAAATTCGCCCACAAGGACGAGGAACTTGCCGATAAGAACGTCTCCTGCGCCCGCGCCGGGGCGAAGCTTGTCGCCGACAAGGACATAAGTCACGACGCGCCCGCCCCGGGCGATGCGCCGACGGAGGTCTACGAGGGAAGCCAGGCGGTGGCGATATCGGCCGCCGTGTCGGGAGTGAAGTTCGCAACGGCATATCCTATGACTCCCGCAACCGCCGTGTTTACCAACCTTGCCAATATGTCGGACGAGTACTCGCTCGTGGCGGAACAGGCGGAGGATGAAATCGCCGCAATCAACATGGTGTGCGGGGCCGTCTATGCGGGCGTCCCGGCGATGACGATGACATCCGGCGGCGGTTTTGCGCTGATGGTCGAGGGCGTATCGCTTGCGGCCATGATGGAGCTGCCGATCGTGGCCATTATTGCCCAGCGACCCGGACCGGCCACCGGTCTGCCGACAAGGACGGCCCAGCAGGACCTGAAATTCGTCCTCAGCGCCGGACACGGCGAATTCCCTCGCGCCATCTACGCGCCCGGAAGCATCCGGCAGTGCTACGATCTGACCCGACGGGCCGTCCAGACCGCGCACAAACACCAGAGCCCGGTCTTTATTCTGACCGACAGGTTTATCATCGACCTCCAGCAGAACACGGGCGAACTGGACGATTCTTACGATCCGATTGATCGGTGCATCGTGGAAAATCCCGGCGGGGATTACATCCGCCACGAAGTGACCGAAAGCGGCGTCTCCCCGCGGGCGATTCCCGGGGGGGACGGATTCGTGAGGTCCGATTCCGACGAGCACGACAGCAGCGGGCACATCGCAGAGGACCTCAACGGGCGAATCGAACAGCAGGACAAGCGGATGAACAAGTTCAAGGGGCTTAAAACGGAAATAATTCCCCCCGAAGAGCACGGAAAACCAGACGCGGGCGTTTTGGTTATAACGTGGGGTTCGACGCTGGGACCGGCAATTGAGGCCTTGGAGCGTCTTGGAGATGACGGGCTGGAAATCGGAATGTTGCATTTCTCGCAGGTCTGGCCGCTCGACGCCGAGGCGATTCGTTCGGCCGTGGGGAAGCGCGAAAAGTTAATTTGCATCGAGGGCAACCAGACAGGCCAGTTCGCCTCGATGCTTCGCGAAATTGGCGCGATAGGCGAGTGCGAACTTGTGAGCCGTTACGACGGAATGCCGTTTACCGGACAGGAACTGGCCGAGGAGTTAGCCGAAAGGTTGAAATAATGATAATACCCGACATAGGCAAGGCGGACACGTCCCCGGCGTGGTGTCCCGGATGCGGAAACTTTCCGATTCTAAAGGTCTTCAACCAGGTGCTGGAAGAAACCAACCTGGACACTCGGAATCTGGTGCTGGTTTCGGGGATAGGGCAGGCAGCGAAACTGCCGCACTATCTCGGCAAAAAGGTCAACGTCTTCAACGGGCTGCACGGAAGGGCGATACCTGCGGCCACCGGCATAAAGATCGCCAACCACGAACTTAACGTCGTAATCACCAGCGGCGACGGCGACATGTACGGCGAAGGCGGAAATCACTTTCTCCACGCCATCCGCAGGAATGTCTCGATAAAGGCGTTCGTGCACAACAACCAGGTTTACGGTCTGACCAAGGGGCAGGCCTCGCCGACGTCCGACGAAGGATTTGTAACGCCGGTGCAGATACACGGCGTGACGGCCCGGCCTTTTAATCCCCTGGCGATTGCAATCGTGGAGGATTGCCCGTTTGTGGCAAGGTCCTTCGCGGGCGACCAGGAACACTTGTCCGAAATGATGAAACTCGCCCTGGAGCAGGAGCACGGCTTTGCGCTGCTGGACATACTCCAGCCGTGCGTTACGTTCAACAATCGCAACACGTACAAGTGGTACAAGGAGCGTGTGAAGAAAATCGGCGACGACCACAACCCCACCGACAAGTCCGCCGCCCTTGGGATGGCGTTGAAATGGGACCACGAAATACCCATCGGCGTGATATACAGGTGCCACAGACCGTCGTTCGAGCAGTCCAATCCGGTCCTGGAAAAAGGTACACTGGTGAACTCTTATTCCGGGTAGAATTTTCAGGCGTCATAGTTAAAATCGGAAATAATACCGACAGGCGAGGCACCTGTCGCACGGATAAATGGAAATCAAATTCAGCAAACTGTCCGGAAGCGGAAACGATTTCATCTGCATCGACAACCGCTGCGGCGATTACGACGATATCCTCGACGGCAAAGAACGCTCCGCCGGTTTTGCGCGGGCATTGTGCAGCCGGGCCAGGGGTATCGGCGCCGACGGGGTCATATTCGCCCAAAGTCCCCAGGTCGAAGGTGTATGTGAAATAGCAGCCAGGTTCTTTGAGCCGGACGGGAGCGAATGCGAACTGTGCGGAAACGGTACTGGTTGCTTTGTCCGCTGGGTCATAGACAACGGATGGGTCTCCCGCGGAAGGGTCCGCATACTGACGCCCGCCGGCGTGGTCATCGGCGAAAACGGCAGCGGCGACGACACCGGTTACGTAAAGGTCTGCATACCGGACCCGCAGCAGATGCAAACGGACGTAACCGTGCTGCTGGGCGACAGGTCGATCAAGTGCGATTACGTGGTGATGGGAGTGCCTCACGTGGTTCTTTACGTGGACCGGATAGACTCGGCCGACGTCGGCGGCATGGGACCTGCGCTTCGCCGTCACGAGCGGTTCCGTCCGCAGGGGGTGAACGTGAACTTCGTCGAGATCCTCGATACCGGACGCATATCGCTGCGCACCTGGGAGTTCGGAGTGGAGGGCGAGACGCTCGCCTGCGGAACGGGTTCTGCGGCGGCGGCGATAATAACGGCATTGCGCCGGAACTGGCCCGGGGAGTATTTTTCCGGCAAAAAGGCGGTTTGGGTGGATACAAAAGGCGGGGACGCGCTGAAAATTTACTTCACGCGGCAAAGCGACGGGCGGATCGACCACGTTTGCCTGGAAACCCTCGTCAGGTACATCTTCACCGGCAGGTGCCATCGGGAACTCGCCGCAAGGGCGCTTGGAATCACGGCCTCAAAAGAGCCAACGGGGCATTTGTGCACGGACGCCGCCGACTAACGGAACTCTTATTATGCTGACCATCAGCATAGACCAGAACAGCAACAGTCTGTGGGACGTGGTGCCCAAACTAAACGCCCTTGAAGCCAGGGGCTACAGCGTGCGGCATTTCGTGGAGGACGTGGATTCGGCCTTCACCATGCCCGGGGCGAAGGTCGACGACGAGCGGCTGAGTATAGAAAGGGAAAAATTCCACCACAGCGGAACCGCGCACTGGGGCGCGGGACTGTTTTATTCTGAATTTTTCGGCCGGCACGCCGTGGACCTGCGCGACCTTGAACCGTATCTGGGAATGAAGATAAGCACGCTGGCAAAAAAACTCGGACAGAGCGTCGCCCGGCTCTACGAGCGATTCTCGCCCGGCGACAACTGGCAACTTGTCGGCTCGAGTTATCTCGGCGACAAGCGGCATCATCGCGTCATTGGCGACCTGAAAGTCAGTGAAACAGCATCTTTCGTGGAGGAAATCTTCCAAAAGGTCTGTCACGACGCGAATCGCGCATTTCCGGACGACGATTCAAGGCGGCGGCTGGACGAATGGTTCCAAGGCGAACTAAAATTCGTCCGTCGCCTGCTGAAGCGCCACAGCGAGGGTCGTCTGGCGGACGTTTATGCCGACTGGCTCGGGCGTCACTGCGGCCGGAGTGTGCGGCCGGACGCCACGTCGAATCTGTTCGCCACGGGTGCGGATTCGCCTGGAACGTCGATGCTGGCGGTCTTCTGCAAAGATTATCAGACCGCGGCAGGGCTGTATAACGAGGCGCTTGAGCAGACCGGCTCGAAACTGCGCCCGCTGCACGCCGCCAGCGGCGAGTTGCCGTTTTTCGCGGTGATTGTACACAACCGACGAATGATGCGTACGTCCATGAACCTCCGCGGAGATGCAGTTATCGTCGCCGACGGACGTCAGGGCCGGTTCAAATTATCACCAAACGGGCAACCTCCAATGAGCGAAATGAAGAAGGCGGGTATCCGATGTGTCGCGCCTAAGGCGATAGTCCTTACCATCCAGGTTCGCCTTGCACCCGCAGGCGCGCCGCTGGCGCTTCCGTACATGGGGTCGCTGTACATGCCGGCGTCTCACGCACTTGCCGGGAAACTACGCAACGCTGGACTGCTGCAGGGTAAACTGCACCCCGTGGTGCGTGTTAGGTTCAACCTGCCCGAAAGGATGAAACAGGCCCGCTGCAACATACGCCTGCCGGATTACCTGGCCGAGTGCTTCGAGGGCGAAACAGTCCCGGCGGCGGAACTTGGGGAAAAATTCACACAGTTGCAGCAACAGGCCCAAACGCAGCTGGAGGCCTTGCGCGACGACGCCGCGCGCGAGCGATGGAAACGGGAGCGGTTTGGGAGGATTTACGAAAAACTCGATGCCCTTGACGCCGCAAAACGCCGTCAGGCGAAAGAAGACCCCAAGTCTCCTCAAATAAGGCAGATGTGGCGGCAGATGAAGGACCTGCAAAACCGGCTGATGCGCTCGGTCCTGGAGGGCGTCTGGCGGGAGTATCAGGTCAGCAGGATTGGCTACTGGGATTCCCGCGGGGCGCTGCTCCCGTGGTGCGTAGGGCTTGGTGGCATGGATTTTTATAAGTTACTTCTGCGGGAGGCGGAGATTTATCGTGAAGGCGAATAAAAATATCCCGTGAGGGCATTTTGGATTTCAGGCGGGGCGGGTAAATTCCGATAGATAATTACGAGGGCGCAAAAAAAAGAGGGCGAGACGCTGCTTGCTCAAGGCATCGTCATCGCCCTTCGCCTCGGTAGAGGTCCCTCTTCTTTGTGAGGCTCTATTTGCGAAAATCCGGCGGAGGAGGGACCGGAGTAAGCAGCGGGCGCTCATCTCCACTGCCTTTCGCATAGGCGCTCAAACCTCTACCATTAGAACCTCTTCGAACCGAAACGCCCCAAGGAGGAGAGGGCATCTTGCGACGGGCGCTCATCTCCGACGCAACCGGTCCATTAGCGAGGTTCCAAACTTTGGCACATCGCTCCTTAATGGCGACTGTCAGGATGAACCGGACAACCGCCGTGGCTCCTCGGTCAAAGCCCCTTTTTACCGAGTTTGTATCATCGATTTACCTACCAGTTTCGCCCTGTGTGAACGTTGCGTCCTGCGGGCGTCTTGCGCAGGCCCGCCTGGAGTATCCAC
>CAYZPY010000117.1:0-7913 GCA_964480425.1 uncultured Planctomycetaceae bacterium | reverse complement strand
ATCGCCAACGATGTCGGCTCGCCGTACCGGGACCCTCCCGGCGCGCCGGTGATTCCCGCGGCGGTGCTGCGCATGGGCGACGGGCGCAAAAGATGCTTCGTGCGCGAAAGTTTCTGCCGTGACGACGAAAAGTTCCTGCTGGATTTGTACCTGGAACAGATGAATCGCATCAAGGCGAACCTGGACGACACCGAGTACGCGCTTCGCCCCCGCACCTTGGCCGAGTGGCCCGACAACGCCAAACCGGGCCAGCCCGGCACAATGCGCATCGAAAGCGATCACTTCGTGTACGTCTCGGGCTCCCAGGCCGGGGCCGAAAACGACCCCTGGGTCAACAGGCGCCATCGGGACAAGTGCGAACAATTCCGACGCGGAACGCTCAGGGGCGCAGAGTACTGGTGGGCGTTCAGCGAATACATCGGGCACCTGATGCCATACTGGGACCGCCGGGAAAAATACAAGTACGTGGTAACCGTGGCCGGCACCATGCGCGACGGATACGAGGTCATCGCCGGTTTCGCCGGTGGCGGATACGGCGGGTGCGTCAACAAGTGGGCGCTGGGCGGGCCCTGGTCGCCGGGACTGTGGCACGAGTGGGGGCATGGCGGGCGAGGAAATCACTGGAAGGTCGGCGGCGGGGAGGTCTACGCCGACTTCCACCAGCACATGGGCGACCCGGGGATATTGCCGTTTGCCAACAACGTGCGCCGCACGTGGCGAAACTGCCTCCACGGCGCTTACAAGACGGGAATGTTCTATTCCGTCATGGGCGACGATCCGAACTGGGGTTACTGCTTCCCCGACGCCCTTCCCATCGGCGACGGGGAGGCGACCGCGCTGGCTACCATCGCACGCGTGGGGCAGCAGCGGGGCCTGTTCGAAGACGGCATCCGCGGGCTGGGCGACATGGTCGGTGAGTTCTACGCGCGCACCGCAGAGGCCGACTGGCAGATGCAGGACCGCTTCCGCCGACTGTTCTTCATGACCAGGCGCAGTCGCCTGGAGCCGGTGGGAACCGGCGAGGGCCTGTGGCGAATACCGTGGGAGGTCGCGCCCGAGCCGTTCGGCGGGAACGTCATACGCCTCAAGGCCGATAAGAACGCCGGGGAGATTACCGTCGAGTTGCGGGGCGTGCACAATCCGGACACCTACGGCGACTGGCGGGCGTGCATCGTGGCGGTGGGCAAAGACGCCCGCCCGCGATACTCGCCGCTGTGGAGCAAAGGCGAAATGACGATGCCCGTGATGGACGGGGACAGGCGATACTGGCTGACCGTGGCCGCCACGCCAAAGGCGCTTCCGCCCGACGACGCCCATTTTTACTTCGGCAGGTTCGCGCCGCGCTATCCCTACGAGGTGAAAATCACCGGCGCGTCGCCCGGCACGCCGCGGGGGCGACACTGCGACCTGGACGACGCGGAACTGATATACGGCCGGGCGTGGTCGCTGGACGACGTGGTTCCCGTTGCGCCCGACACGCCACGTGGCAGGGAGTTCGCCGCAAAAGTGGAGCAGTTCGCCCGCCGACTGGAACGGCTGCGCGAAAAGGCCGACGGCGACCCCGAGGCAATCAAAACCATAGACAAGGCGCTCGTCCGCGCTCGTAAATACCTGTCCTCGACGACAGGACGGCGGCATCCCAACGGGGGCGGATGGGTGTCATCCTCGGCCCAGGTCGCCCCCACCGCATACGTCGGGCCAAACGCAATGGTCCTCAACGGCGCGAAGGCGCTCGACGATGCCGTCGTCGAGGGTTTCGCCGTCCTTGACGGCGAGGGCGTGATCTTGCGCGATCACGCCAAGGTCGGCGGTGCGGCGATTCTGCTGGGCAGCGTGGAGATGGACAATTACGATCGCACCTGGCGCCGCCTGGACGGAAAGAAAAAGAAGATCCGAACCGGACCCGTCCGCGCGCGCGCGTTCGACAACGAACTGCGCAACGACGGGCTGTGGGCCAACTACGCCATGAACCGCCCCGAAAAAACCACGCTGGAGGACCGCTACCGCTTCGCCTATCGGCACAACTCCAGCTGGACGCAGGACTCGCCCCCCGTGAACCTCAACGGATACCTTCACGGCCGGTGTGAATTCGTCGCCGAGGGGAACCACCGCGGATACCGCTTCAACGGGCGCGACCAGTGGGCCGAACTTTCGCCGCGACTGGCCGACCTGGGTCGGATGACCGTGGACATGATGATAAGGCGCAAAGGCGAGGCGAAATCCACGCTGCTGGACCTTGGCTGCTCTGTGGACAACCGGCTGGCGCTGGAGATTGCCTCCGACGGGCGGGCGCGTCTGACGGCCACGGTCAACGGGCGGGAGCGACTGTCGCTGACCGGCGAAAAAGAAATTCCCCCCGGTAAATGGACCCGCCTGCGCGTGCAGATGGACGGGCGGTTGGCATCGCTGTGGGTCAACGGGGAAAAGGCGGGCGAAAAATCCACCTCGCTTCGCCCCGCCCACGTCCACCGCCCGGATGTGCCAGTGAGCAATTTCCTGGCGCGATCGCGCCGAGGCGACGGGCATTTCGCCGGCGTGGTGGATTACGTGGTGGTCTATCACGACGTGCACGAGGATTTCGATTCGCTGGGCGGGCCCGTCTGCGACGCCCCCAGGCGTATCAGCCGCCGGTACGTAGAGCAGTACACAAAGCGCAGCGGCGAGGTCGAATGGCTTCAAAACAAGCACGACGTGATGCTGCGCGAGCGGATGGAATATTACCGCAACATCAAGAAGCGCTTGGACCGCCGCCTGGAGGAATTGCGCAGAAAGTCGCCTCAGGTCCGAAAAGCCCTTGAGGAACTTTCCGACGCACGCGCCGAGTTGCAACAGGCCAGGCGCCGCGCCGGCGAGGAATTCGACAAACTGCCCGAAAACGCCGAAACGCTCGAGCAAATCGAACGGCTCGACGCCGAGTGGAGGGACCTGAAGGGTGAAGTCAACGAACTCCGCGACGAATATTTCACCAGCGACGAAACCTACCGACGACTGCAAACCGAGGTCGCCGAACTGGAAAAGCAAGCCGCAAAGATCGAGGCCCGCGCCGCCGGGGACCCCCGCGTGGTCGAAATGCAAAAGAAGTTCGACGCCGCGCACGAAGAATTCATCCGCGCACGCGACGAAAACTCGCCCGACCTGCGCGAGAAACACAGAAAAATGAGCGACTTCAGTCGGCACCTGCGCAAGATGACCTCGTACGTGGCCGGACGGATCAATCCGAAGTACGTGGAACTGACCCGCCAAACAGACCTCAAGCGCGGCAAGTTACAAACCCGCAGGGGCGAACTGCAAGAAAAGATGAAGGCGTCCGAACCGGTCTATCGTCGCTGGAGCAAGATCGACAAACGACGTGGGAATCTGCGCCGAAAGTTGGCGGACAAGCGCAAAATGTACGTCGAAAAACACACCGCCGCCTTGGTCCGCAAAGCAGCCCGTGCCCAAACCAAACTTTCCCGCGCCTCCCAGCGGGCGTACGACGAATATCACCCCGAGTACCTGTGGCTAAAGGCCATGCACCGCCAGGCGTTCCATCGCTACTACAACACGCCCTATGAATTGTACCTCAGCGACAAGATCATGGCCGAGGTCGGCGGCGGCGAGGCGCGCGAGGACCTGCGCACGCTGAGGGAACTGCTCGAAAAACAGGACCGCTGGCACACCGAAATCGACTGGCAGTGGCGCACGACCGAAGAGGTCCACGGTAGCATCGCCGATCTGCCGCTGATGCGAAAATGGCTCAGGCGCGTGCGAGGAGGGGTGCTCACCGAAGCCCCGCAAGGGCTGAATGCCGAGACCGACAACAACGGAGAGTCAAGATGAAATATTCCATCACGGCAACAGTGTTGCTGACGACCTGTGCAATATCGCATGCCGGGCCTGACGTCGAAAAGCCAGTCGCCGAAAAAACCGCCCCGGAGGCGCCCGCCCTTTGCGAATATAAGTCCGGCGACAAGGCGCAGATGAAATCGCTCCGGGCGTCCTGCTGGACCGTCCCCGGCATCGGGCTGAAGATGCGCCGGATACCGGCAGGGCGGTTCGTCATGGGCAGCGGTCCGCACGAGATGCACCGCCGCGGCGATGAGAAACAGCGGGAGGTGACGATATCCCGCCCATTCTACATGGGCGTCTGCGAGGTCACCCAGCGGCAGTTCTACGACGTCATGCTTCCGGCGGACTACGACTACGACGATTGGCAGTACAAGCGAGGCCCGCTGCACGACAGCCTGGCGTTCTGCTACCGCTACGAAACCCGCGGCGGGTTGATATTCCGCCACGGCGCCGTCGGGGGGGCCCTGACCGACGACCACCCCATGGAGTGCGTCACGTGGGACCGCGCCAGGGAGTTCTGCCGCAATCTCACCCGAACCGAGCGCAAGGCCGGACGCCTGCCCGACGGCTACGTCTACCGCCTGCCCACCGAGGCGCAGTGGGAATACGCCTGCCGCGCAGGAACCACCGGACCTTACAACGTCGAGGGCGATTATTCCACCCTCAAGGGGCTCAACGAGTTCGCCTTCGTCCGCAAGTTCCATCCCGTGCGCTTCGGCACGGACGTTGTCGGCGGCGGGCGCAGGCCCAACGCCTGGGGCCTGTACGACATGCACGGTAACGTCTACGAGTGGTGCCGCGACTGGTACGGTCCCTACCAGGGCGAGGAGGCAACCGACCCGACGGGTCCGGACGAGGGCGACAAACGCGTCGCGCGGGGCGGATGCTTCGCCGCATGGACGGAAACCGCCGACATGAAACGCATAAACATGCCGCGCGACAAAGCCGAGGACAAACTCGGCGCATACGTGCACCCGTTCCTGCGCTCGGCATCGAGGTACTCCTTCCGACCGGACATCAACTTCTACGCCATACTCGGATTCCGCGTTGTCCTGGCCGAAGAAATCGAATAACATCCCAAATAACCAAGAGACGTGCGCAACAACGGGCCGCACGGAGAAAAATCGACCTTGCCTGACGCCGAACTTTTAAAAGGAGTAACAATGTACAACCTGTACGGAACGTTATTATTAATTGCGTGTGCGTCGACCGCGGCATTAACGGGTTCCGGCGCGCTGTGGGCCCAGTCATCCGGGATGATACCTTCCGACCCATCCGGGTCGAGGCGCCGCGTGCTGTTCGACGCCGGATGGCGGTTCCATAGGGGCGATGCAAAAGGCGCACAAAAGCCCGGCTTCGACGATTCAAAATGGCGAGCGCCGGACCTGCCCCACGACTTCATGCTCGAGGGCGACTTCGTCTTCGAAAAAGACTTCCATCACGTCGGCTGGTTGGACGGCGGCGTCGGCTGGTACCGCAAGACCTTCCGCCTGCCCGGGGACGCCGCGGGCAAGAAAGTGTTTATCGAGTTCGAGGGCGTCTACAACAACTGCGACGTGTGGATAAACGGCCGTCACCTGGGCAACCGGTTCTACGGGTACAGCACATTCCAGTACGACCTGACCGAACACGTAAACTTCGGGGGCGACAACGTCATCGCCGTGCGCGTGAACAACGAACAGCCGTGCTCGCGATGGTACAGCGGCGCGGGCATCTACCGCCACGTGTGGCTGACGGTCACGAACAAGGTCCACGTGGCCCACTGGGGCACGTACGTCACCACGCCTAAGGTTACGGCGGAATCGGCGACGGTCAACGCCCGCACCATCGTCGTCAATGAAAGCGATAAGGACCGGCACGTCACGCTCATCCCGAACATTTTCGACGCAAAGGGTGCAAAGGTCGCCACGAGGGTCAAGGTCGTTGAAAACAACCATAAAATAATCCCTGCCGGCGAGCAGGCCGAGTTCTCACACAATATTCGCGTCTCCGACCCGCGCCTGTGGTCCGTGGACGACCCGCAACTTTACAAACTCAAAACGCAGGTGATGCTCGGCGACGAGAAAACGGATGAATACCAAACCACCTTCGGCATACGCAAAATCGAATTCGACGCCGACAGGGGTTTTTTACTGAACGGCCGTCAGATCAAACTAAAGGGCGTCAACCTCCATCACGACAACGGTCCCCTCGGGGCTTGCGCCTACGATCGGGCCGAGGCGCGCAAAATCGAACTGATGAAGTCCTACGGCGCCAACGCGCTTCGCACGGCCCACAACCCGCCCTCGCCGGCGATACTGGACGCCTGCGATCGCCTGGGAATGCTTGTGATGGACGAGGCGTTCGACGAGTGGAAGCACCGCAAGACAAAATACGGCTACAGCGGGCACTTCGAGGACAACTGGAAGAAGGACATCGAGGCCATGGTCCTTCGCGATCGCAATCATCCGTGCGTTATCATCTGGAGCATCGGCAACGAGATACCCGATCTCGGCCACCCGGAGGGCGTGCAAAGGACCAAAGACCTGTCCGATTACGTGCGGCGGCTGGACCCGACCCGTCCGGTCGGGCAGGGAACGCATCCCGGGCACGTTGACAACAAACACTCGCCGGATTTCTTCGCGCACCTGGACGTGTGCGGGTACAATTACAAGTTCCTCTACGAAAAGCACCACAAGAAATTCCCCAATCGAATCATGTTCGGTTCGGAATCCTTCCCTAGTCGGGTTTACTGGAACTGGAAGACGGTGTTCGACCACGATTACCTGCTGGGCGACTTCACGTGGACGGGGATGGAGTATCTCGGCGAGGCGGGTCTGGGCGCGTACTACAGCGGCATCCGTCGGACCAGGAAGGTCTATCACTCCATGTGCGGGGACTTCGACCTGTGCGGCTTCGCCAAGCCCCAGGCGTACTACCGTCGGGCCGTCTGGAACGACGAGCCGGTGGTCCGCATCGCCGTGGGCGTCATCCCGCCAAAGGGCGTCAAGGACAAACCCGCAAAATGGGGCTGGAAACGCGTCCGCTCCAGCTGGACGTGGGACTACGAGCCCGGCACGAAACTGAATGTTGACGTATATTCCGGTTGCGACGAGGTCGAGTTATTCCTCAACGGCGAGTCTCTGGGCAAAAAGCCCACCGGCATGAACAACCGGCAAAAGCGGATGGGCTCGTGGAAGGTCCCCTACCGTCCGGGCGTTTTGGAGGCGGTGGGATATAACAACGGCAAAAAGGCCGCCGGGCACGTGCTGAGGACCGCCGGCGAGCCGACCAAAATCGTCCTTACGCCCGACCGGTCCGAAATCAGAGCCGACGGGCAGGACCTGTCGTTTGTCAAAGTAGAGGTGACCGACGCCGAGGGCGTGCGGAACCACCTGGCGGACAACGAAATCACCTTCGAGGTCGAAGGGTCAGGTTCGCTGGCAGGCGCCGGCGGCGCCAATCCGTTCATAACCGAAGGCCTCAAACTTGCGGACAACAAGGCCCGCTCACATCTGGGCAGGTGCCTGGCGGTGGTCAAATCCGCCGCAAAGGGTGGTAAAATCCGCCTCACCGCCGCCGCGCCGGGTCTTGAGCCCGCCACGGTGGTAATAACCGCTAAATAGTCTCACAGCCGGCAACTCGCCGAACAGCACCGGGGTGAATATAATTAAACCGGAAGAAATTCGCTCTGCGCGGTTTTGCGTCGTAAGGGTCAGATTTATGATTGGACCCATCCACACATTCCGCAAGTCGCCTCTGGTCACGGTGTCCGTGGGTCTGACGGCGGCGCTGTTTGCGTTGGTGCCGGCGGCGGGCTGCAACGACAGGGGCGAGAGAGAAAGACCAAAGGGCAACGGAGGCCTTGACGAACCGAGCGTAATCCGCAAGCCCTCGACGCAAGAATCTCCCTCGACCGGCCCGTCGGTGGCGACGCGGGCGGACACCGCGCCGGCGGATAAGTGGACCCCGCCCCGCTTCGAGGCCCGCAGGGACGATCGGCGGCGGATGGTTGAGACGATTCGATATTACGGACTGAGCGACAGGGAGGTCCTGGACGCCATGTCGCACGTTCCGCGGCACGAATTCGTTCCCGCCGAACAGAC
>CAYZPY010000116.1:0-7945 GCA_964480425.1 uncultured Planctomycetaceae bacterium | reverse complement strand
ACCCGGTAGGCGCGGTGATGAACATCACCTCCGGCGGTCTGATATATTACGGGGGGGTTGCGCTTGGGACGGTGATGGTGCTGGCGTACCTGGCCCTGAAGCGCAGGCCCATACGCAGGTACCTCGACATAATCGCCGCCGGGCTGATAATAGGGCTGGCGTTCGGCCGGGCCGGGTGCACCTGTCACGGGTGCTGCTTCGGGCAGACCTGCCGAGAGGACTGGCCGCTGGGCATCACGTTTCCCATGTATTCCAAGCCGCTGATCAAAATTGACGGGGGGGACAATCCCTTCTCGTCGGGGTACCAGTCGCCTACGCCGGTTTACGTTCACCAGGAGCAACGGGGCCTAATTCGCACCGACCCGCGTCTGTTGAACCCGGACGGTTCGCTGGTCCAGCCGCGGGATTTCACGCCCCGGCAGATTCGCATTGCCGAGCGGACCAGGACGCTTCCTGTCAAGCCGGCCCAGCCGCTGGGAATGATTAACGCGCTGCTGCTTGCGGGCATACTGACGCTGTTCTACAGGTTACGCACGCGCGAGGGGCAGGTTTTCGCCCTGCTGGTGATGCTTTATCCTGCCACGAGGTTCGTTTTGGAGATGATCCGCGCGGACAATCCGCACGATATCAGTCAGGGAATATTGACCCACAACCAGATTACTTCGATAGTGATGATAGTTATTGGTGCAATTATGTTTGTATCTTTGTATTTTATGAGACCGGTCAGCGGGAACGCCCCCGACGGGACATCGGTGGGCGGATGAAACATACCCGCTGTAAATTCGAGCCAGGAATATTCAACACAAGGGCGTAATGATGAGGATATGCAAACAGACGTTATTGATTTTATTGGTAATCGGTTTGTGCGGCGCACTGTCGCGTGCGGACCAGACATCCGAAGTGCTCGGCGCCATGGCCCAAAAGGGCGAAAAATCGCTGGTACAGGTTAACGGCGTTTACGAGGACGAAACGGGAAAGAACCCGCTGACCGGAATGGGGATATGCATCATGACCGATTCCGGAAATCACGGCGTGTTTATGACCCTGGCGTTCGAGCCGGCGATGAAACCGGAGTTCATCAAGAACCTCGAGGTGGTTATGCCCGGCGTGGACGGCAAGACCCTCCCGGCCAAGCTGCTCGGCGTGGACCCCGAGACGGGAATCGGATTCGTCAAGTCCACCCAGGCACACCAGTGGGCGCCGATCAAGTTCGCCGCGGCCAAACTTGCCCACGGCAAGCAGGTGTTCTCGGTGGGGCTGATGGACAAGAATAACGCGCACGAGGTTTACGTCGGCACCGCTTACGTGTCCTCGGTGGTCCGCGTTCCCCAGCAGGTGGCGTACCTGACCGGTGGAAGACTCACCGGCGTGGGCTCTGCGGTGTTCGATGAGGACGGCAATGCCATCGGGCTGGTCGGAAGGCAACTTTTTCTGGATTATCAGACCGCCACACGGCGCGGCACGGCGTCGCTTCCGCTGCGGAGCAAGCAGGAGGCGTCATTTTTCACGCCGGTGGAGGAGTTCGCCCACGTTATTCAGAACATTCCCTCATCGCCCCAGCAGGTCAGGACGCTCCCGTGGACCGGGGCACTGGGTTTCGGCAAGGTCACCGAGGAATATGCCGAGATAGCCGAAATCAAGCGTCCTGCGGTGAAGGTCGAGAAGGTGGTTCCGGGCTCTCCTGCCGACAAGCAGGGTCTGGCCGAGCGGGACGTTATCGTGGCCCTCAACGGCAAGCCGATCGAGGAGCTTGCCACGCCGGAACTTACCGCGCGCAATTTCGCCATTAAACTCCTGCGATTCAACGTGGGCGACACGATAAGACTTACGGTGCTCAGGGGCGATAAGACCAAAAACATTACGATAAAGCTCGTGCCGATGCCCACCCGCCCCTACGAGGCGCCGCGATACATCAGCCGAAAGTTGGGCTTCGCCGTAAGGGAACGGGTGATGCTCGACAAGCATACCCGCGAAGACGCCGCCGCCGACACTGCCGGTCTGATAGTCATTGGCGTGGCCGCTAACAGCCCCGCCGACGAGGCGGGTCTGCGCAGCGGTGATGTAATCACCACCATCCAGAAGCAGGCCGTCGATACGGTCGACGCCTTCAGGCAGATACTCGAGGCGGCCGAAGGCGGAAGGGTGACCCTGCTGGTGCGCAGGGGCGACGAGGACATGGGCATTACGCTCCGCACCGGTTCGTAGAAAGTGCGGCGGGCAGGTTCGAGCGGACATTGTGACGTTGATGGGAGAACCCCGTCATGAAAAGGTGTATTGCCTTTATATTGTGGGTGATGTGCTCGTTCGCGCCTGCAGCGCGCCCGTGTATGGCTCAGGAGACGCAAGCCGCCGAAACCCGACCCGACCGGGTCGAAGATAGAATCCCTTACCCCGCCAGAGTTGCGGCGATAGAGAGTCTGAGGCACTCGGCACAGAACATGGCGTTTTCTCCCCATGTGCCTAACCGGGCAGAACGAATGGTCGCGCTGGTGCGCTATGCGCATCGTCTCGACGGAAAAGACGAGGAAGTCAACCGCCTACTGGCGTTCGTATACAGGTCGCAGGGTCAAATCGAAAAGGAACTCGCTGCCGTGGAGGTCCTTCGCAGGGCATGCCCCGAAGATCACGAAACAGCGATGCGGTGGCTGGGGCTGAACCTGGACATGAGGGACAGGGACACCGAGCAAAGGGTCTCTTTCCTCACTGAACAGATATCGCGCGACGACCTTTCCGACGCCCTTTGCGCCGAGGCGATGTCCCAGTTGGCGTATATATATCGCGCCCGGGGCGACCTCGAACAGGCCCGCCAAATGCTGCGGGAGGCGCTTTCGCTGGACAAGTACAATCCCACCGCCATAAAGGGCCTGCTGGAACTTTCCGGCAAGGAGGACATGCCCATCGAGGGTCGCATCGCACGCATGCTTGACCTTGTCGCCGGAAGGCGCAATCCCGAGGCGGTGGCCACCGCAATGGACGTGGCGCTCGCCATGGGCGACAAGGGGCTTTACTCCGGTGCGCTGGAATTTTTCGACGCCCTTGCCGGCGCGCCGGCGACCGGACCGGACCAGCCTGATTTCGCGCTGGCGTACCTCAGCGCACTGCTGGACGCCGGACAATACCGCAGGGCGATCGAGATATTCCAGCCGAGAATTGAAAAATTCGAACAGGACACCGATTTCCTCTCGCTTATGGTCGAGACCTATCGCGCCGCAGGGCGCGAACAGGACGCCCGGCGTGTTATCGACCGGATGGAGGAATATTACAAAACCAGGAAATCGGCCGCGGAGCTGAAGCCCGCATTCCTGATGGAACTGGCGTGGTTCAACCTCCACACGCTCGAGCGTCCCGCGGTCGCTCTTGGTTACGCGCGCCAGGCGGAAGGGTCCGTCGGTCGCGACCCGGTCCTGAAGCGGATACTGGGCGCGGCGGAACTCGTCTCCGGAAGGGAGGAACTGGTCGCCTCCGGAAGGCAGCGCCTGGAGAAACTTCTGGACAGCGACGTTTACGCCGCGGCGTACCTGGCGGAGCATTACTTCGAGGCTGGCAGGAACGAAGATGCCCGACGTGTGATACTCGCCGGCGCCGAACTCACTCGCTCCGGTCCGGCCTATCGGCAACTCTCGACCGTGGCCGAAGAGCACGACGTTGAGATGCCGCCCGCCCCCGACAAGGCCGACAAAATCGCCGAGGTTGTCAGGAAATTCGACCGCCGCTACCTGCGAATGCTGCGGGCGCCGAGCGAATTTATCTCCGTGCGGATAGGGATTCCCCCCCGGCCGGTTCCCGTCGGCGAGGCGGTGCGCCTTTCGGTGACGCTGACGAACAGAGGCGACATCGACGTGCCGCTGGGGCAGTGGGGGCTGATCAGGCCCTCGGTTGGCTTCATCGTCAATCTGACCGATAGCGACGGGGAGAAGCGGACCTTCGGCAACCTCCCGATATTGAACCTCCCTGCCCCGGCGCGGCTTGCGCCCGGTAAGAGCATCAGCCGCAGTGTCCGCATAGACGTGGGCGAACTGGAGAGATATCTCGCCCGTCGACCTTTGGATACCTTTACGATGAGTATCAAGGTTGTTGTCGATCCGGTGCAGCAGGGCGTAAATATCGTCAGCGCCGCCCCGAAGATAGATGCCGGCGACGTACGGGTCACGCGCGCTGGCTTGCTGAGGTGGCATCGCTTGCAGGGCAACATGTCGGATTTTAATCCGGACGACCGCGGGACCTGGCCGGACGCGTACAGACGCCTGATGGGGCTGATTGTCAGGGACCTGCAAAAAGGCGACATACAGGTCCGCATGCGTGCAGCAAGGCAGATCGCGTCGCTGTTGGCGCTGGCGCGCGGGGTCGAGATCGGACGAAGCGCCCCGCCCAAACAACTCACCGGCGTGATTAAAAAGCCCGTGCTGCTGACGATGACCAAGGCCGCACTGGAAGACGACTCCCCCGTGGTGCGGGCAGAATCGCTGACGTACATGCAGTACGTCGAGTTGGACAGCAGGATAATCTCGCTGATGGCGCCCATAGTAAACGACAGGCAGGCGCCGGCTATTGTCAAGTTCCGTCTGGTCGAGTTGCTGGGCGCAAGCGACAGGGTCAAGCAGACGACCATTATCGATTATTACGCGCAGGACACCCACGAGATGGTGCGACTGATGGCTTCGGCGTTTGGCAAGACCGTGGGAGGGCGCTAAGGGCCGGATTTTGCTCGCGCGGGCGGTGATGGCATGCTCAAAAAAACGAGCCAAATTATAAACGGCGCATACAGGATAGTTATCCAGCCGGGGTATCTCTACCTCACCGCCGACCCGGGGCGCCTGGCGAAGTGCGCAGCGGGAAGGTTGAAGTACTCCTGGGCGGGGATAATGATAATCTCCCTGGCGTGGGGTCTGGTTTCCATAGGTCTGTGGGAGGGCGGATTGCGGCTGTTCGACTGGTATTCGTACGATTTTCCCCTGGCGCCCGTGGCGCTGACTCTGGCGGTGATGACCGCCTGGATATACCGACGTGCGGTGCTGTCGCTGGGAGAGGTTATCGCGGGGGACGACGCCTCGGAAAGGGCGCTTGGCGGTGGCGTTATCGTGGTGATTTTTGCCCTTGGTCTTCTGGGCATTAAGGGATGGAAGCCGGACTGGCCGACGTACCTTCCGGCGGCGTGGCGGTGGATTAGACCTCGGGCGATGTACAGGGTCTTGCTTATGATGCCGTTGTGGGGCGGATGGGCAATGCTGGCGCTTCCGCAGTTCTGCCGACCGGGCGAGCGGACGGACCGCCCGACCCGCGCCCTGGCGGCAGGTTGCGAGCCGCTTATCGTCACAGGGTTTCTGGGCGGAATACTGGCCGCGACCGTGCTTTATTTCAATTATCTGCCGTGGACGCAGTTGAGCATACCGGCGGCGACGGTCTTTGTCGCTATCGGCGGGGGATGGCTGATTGTCAGACGCTGCGGCGGATTGGGGCGAAAGGCGCTTCTGGCAACGAATATTCTCACGCAGATGATTTTCCTTTTTGCGTATTTATCCAACAGGGCGTAAAACCCCAACGTCGGCATTGCCGAGGGGGGCGTTGAGGTTTATACTGATGTGTTCAAAACAGGAGCACAAAGATATGAAAGAATACCAGGGAAATCTCCTGGCGGCGCCGGACGCGAAATTTGCGGTTGTCGTAAGCCGCTTTAACGAGTTTGTTTCCGACAAACTGCTTGACGGTTGTCTCGATGCGCTTCGACGGCACGGGGCCGACGACGACAACATCGAGGTCGTGTGGTCGCCCGGAAGTTACGAGATGCCGATGATCGCCTCCCGTCTGGCGCAGAGCGGGCGTTTCGAGGCGGTGGTGTGCCTGGGCGCGATAATCCGCGGTGGGACGGACCACAATCAGTACATCGCCACGCAGACCGCACGTGGCGTGGCGGGCGTGGCCGACCGCACCGGCGTGCCGTGCATCTTCGGCGTGCTGACCTGCGACACGCTCGAGCAGGCCGTCGAACGAGCAGGCGCCAAGTCGGGCAACAAGGGCGCCGACGCCGCCGCATCGGCTATCGAAATGGTCAACCTCATGAGGCAGCTACCGTCCGGTCGAAAGTGAGCAGGCGATTCCGCTCAAGACGTCTGGCGCTTCAGGGTCTGTGCTGCCTGGACGTGCAGGGTCCCGGCGCAAAGGACCTGGTGGACGATTTCATATCCGACAGCAGGGATCCCGCCCGGGCCCTCGCAGAGGCGCGCCGGATGATCGAGGGGGTGCTTGCGAAGATGCCGGCCTGCGACGAACTTTTAAAACGACACGCCAGGAACTGGCAACTGTCGCGACTTGCGCTGGTCGACAGGAACATCCTCCGCCTGGGCGCGTGGGAACTGCTGGAGGGGCGCACGCCGAAGAATGTGGTCATATCGCAGGCGATGAAACTGGCGGGGGAATTTTCCTCGGCCAAGAGCCCCGGATTCGTCAACGGCGTCCTGGACGCCCTGGCAAAAGACATCGGCAGGGATACGGGAGATGAAAATCAGCCGGGATAAACGCAGTTAATAGCAGGAAATTAATACGCGAGTTATTTAAATTTAATATTCATCTGCGTTTATCCCTGCTAATAGAGGATTACCGATGGCGTTTTTTCGCAAGGCGATAGAGAAGTTTTCCCGCGGTCTGACGCGGACGCGCAATCGCTTCACCGGCGCCATACGCTCGCTGCTGTCCGGAAGGCAACTCGACGACGAACTCCTGGACGAGTTGGAGGCGATGCTCATTCAGGCCGACATCGGCGTCGCCGCCGCGGCGCAGATTATCCGGGACCTCCAGCAGGCGTATCACGAAAAGCGCATCAAAACCGGCGAGGAGACCATCGAGTTCCTCAAGGTCGAGATGAAGAAGTACTGGCCTTGCGCCGACAGGACCATGCACCTGCCGGATAACCCGCCGGGGGTCATCCTCGTTGCGGGCATCAACGGCACGGGCAAGACAACGTCCGTGGCCAAACTGGCCTGGTATTACAAGCAGCAGGGCAAAAAGGTCCTTCTGGCCGCCACCGACACCTTCCGCGCCGCGGCGGTGGAGCAGCTTTCCATCTGGGCAGAGCGGATCGGCGTGGACATCGTCCGCGGCTCGGGCGCCGATCCGGCGGCGATTGTTTTCGACGCCTGCGACGCCGCAACCGCACGACACGCCGACGTGCTGCTGGTGGACACCGCAGGGCGACTGCACACCTCCGAGAACCTCATGCGCGAATTGACCAAGATAAGCAAGGTGTTGACCAGGAAAATACCCGGCGCCCCCCACGAGACGCTGCTGGTGCTCGACGCCACCACCGGGCAGAACGCCATCAGCCAGGCCAGGGCGTTCACCGACGCCATTAACGTCAGCGGGATATTTCTGGCCAAACTCGACGGCACGGCGCGCGGGGGGATTGTGGTGGCCATCCGTAAGGAGATCAACCTGCCGGTGAAGTTCGTGGGCCTCGGCGAGACCTACGAAGACGTCGAACCGTTCGACCCGGAGACGTTCGTGGAGGCGATGTTCGCATAAACGATAATCACTCAATTAATTCCACACATGTTCTCAAGATGTTGGGGGTAAATATTATTTATTTCACAATTTATTGGGATAACTTTTAATAATTCTTTTGAAAATGCTATCGGCGGCTTCTATTTTGAGCATGGTGTGGTGTGCATTTGCGGTAAGTTTTTTTGGCAAGTTTCGCAGGTCTGAATAAGGAGAGATGCCATGGGTCCATTAGGAGCAATAATTTGGTTGGCGCTGGTTGTCCTCATGGTTGCCGCCATGTGGAAGGTCTTTACCAAGGCAGGCCAGCCGGGATGGGCTGCGATTATACCCATCTACAACACATACATTATGACGAAGATAGGCGGCCTGGACATAATGTGGTTCATCTTTACGTTCATCCCACGAGTGTCCCAACGTTTGATTTCGAATTTTCGATAACACGATTATTCTA
>CAYZPY010000115.1:6259-7984 GCA_964480425.1 uncultured Planctomycetaceae bacterium | reverse complement strand
ATTAGAATAATCGTGTTATCGAAAATTCGAAATCAAACGTTGGGACACTCGTGGTATTATCCCTGTATTTACACCCAACATAAAGGCGGGCGGGCAAGTGCGGGGCTTAAAAAATGGGCTTGTTCCTGTTTTTACTGCGGAGGAAGTCGAGCCAGCGTCGTCCCAGGACGCGTCTTGGCCAGAGGCGGTCGATTGCGGGCACGAAGGTGTTCATGGCCAGCACGGCCACGTAGCACGGGATGGACAGGTCCACGTACAGTCGCAATATCATCGCCAGCACACCGGTAGCGAGACCGAAGACCACCTGCCCGCCGGTAGTTATCGGTCTGGTTGTCATCTCCGCCGACAGCAGCAGCGCTGCCAGCATTAACTCCCCGCTGAGCATCTGGTAGTTGACATACGTAAAGCCAACGTCAGGCCCCTCTGCCAGCAGCGGCATCCACACCGTCTTTGTCTCCCCGCCGCCGGCGGCAAGCTGAACCGGCGCCACGGACACGACCGCCGCGGCGGAGAGCAGAAACGCCAGCGGCAACTGCCACTTGGCGTAGTTGCGATACACCAGGTACAGAATCGCCACGATAATTATCACAGCGCACGTCTCGCCCGTACCGCCCGGATGCGCGCCGTAGAACATTTCGTTAATTGGCGGGCATTCCAGCAGAGCGGCCTTTTGGCTCCCGTCGTGTCGGGCGACTTTGACTATCGCGCCGTATCGCGGCTCATCGCCGAAGGTCAGCCCGTGCAGCACGGACCGGGGGCGCTTTATCTCAAAAGCGTCGGCGCCGGGGGGGGCGGGCCTGGAAGCCCAGGACTGGTAATCCCGGGCGCGCCGTGTTTTTTCAATGTCGCCGACGAGCATTTTTTCCTGGGCCAGGATGGACCAGTACGCCGGATTGATGGTCGCCGCGGGTATTATCACCGCCACCACGAAGCGTCCCACCAGCGCCGGCTGCCACAGAAAGTGCCCCACGCCGCCGAAGATCGCCTTGCCCACTATGATGGCGAACGCCGATGCGATGATCGGGACGTACCACGGCACGAACGGGGGCAGCGTAAGCGCCAACAGCAGTCCCGTCAGGTATGCGTGCGTGCGCCCTATCAGCGCGGGCGCGCGCGTGACGCGGTAGTAAAGGCGTTCTATGGCCACGCACGAGACCACGCAAAGGGCCGTAACCATTGCCGCACGCCAGCCGAAAAATAACAGCCCCGCCGCCAGAGGACCGCAGGCCGCCACGATGGTCACGCCGTAAACCGTCCGCTGCGCCTCGGGCGAGCGGACAAAAGGCGGGTGCGAGGCGCGGAGATATTCCACGCCGCCGGGCGATGATTCAACCTCCGTACGGGGGGTATTCATGTCAATCGCCTCCCTTGGCGGCGGCGCCGGGGGGCAGGTTCCTCAAGATGTATTTGAGCTGCGCCATTCGTCGGGCCAGCGGCAGGTGTGCCGGGCACAGGTACGAGCACGTTCCGCAGTCCACGCATGCCGGAACGCCCATCCGGGCAGCCCGACGAACCAGCGCCAATTCGAAGACGTCGTTGAGCTGGGCGACGTTCAGCCGCGCGGGACAGTGGTCCGTGCACCATCCGCATCGAATGCACGAACTTGGCGCCACGGGCTTATAGGCGTCCAACGCCACCACGCCGTCGGTGCAAGGCGAGACCACCGCATCGGGCGGGCACAGCAGGCCCGTCATAGGACCGCCGTGGATTCCCATCCCGCCGCCG
>CAYZPY010000115.1:0-6249 GCA_964480425.1 uncultured Planctomycetaceae bacterium | reverse complement strand
GGATGACCGCGGCGCCCTCGGTGGCGTCGGCGAGGTCGGCGATTCTCGTCCCGAACGGCGCCAGGAAGTTTCCGTGCCGCCGCCGGGGTGCCTGCGGTCCCGAGACGGTGACCACCCGCGCGGTCGGTGGGATTGACATCGCCGAGAACCGCAAGGCGGCCAGCGCCGCCTGGACGCCGATAACCGCGGCGGCGGCGTCCATTGGTCCGCGCCCGGGTCGCACCTCCCGACGGGTGATGACCTTCACCAGCACGTTGTCGGCGCCGACGGGGTATTTGTGAGGAAGCGCCACGCGTTTTATTCCGTGACGTTCGGCGGGGGCTATCAGCGCCTCGTAGGCGGCGGTGCGGCGGCGGTCCACGGCCAGGTAAATTTCGTTCACGCCGATGACCTCGCCCAGCAGCGACAGTCCGCCGACGACCTGCGGGCCTCGCTCGACCAGCAGGCGGTGCGTGGAGGTCAGGTAGGGCTGGTTTTCCATGGCGTTGGCGATGAGGACGTTGCACTGCTTTCGTTTGGCGCGTTTAATCCACTTCGCCAGCGGCTCGACCGGGCGGCGATACGTGGTCAGCGGATTGTCCTCCAGTAGCGACTGCGCGCCGCCCGAGGGGGCGCCGTTGGTATCGTCCCGCCCGATGGGGGGTATTTTCACGTCCGCCAGCTCCACGGCGGGGCAGGGCGAGAACCCCATACGACCGGGCACCTGCACGGTGGTCGTCGAGGCGACCCTTCCGTCGGCCGGGCTGTACACGTCCACCCCGCCGTTAGACCCGCGGGCGAGGCGCTGATATGCCAGGACCGACTGGCCGACTTTAACTTCCAGCCGCGCCGAGGAGCCACCGCACGGCGACAGCGGTACGTAGAGCCGCTCGATATTCTCCGGCGGCGCAATCGCGCCGTTCAGCGTGGTGTGCTTCTGCTCGGGCAGGTCGATCCCGCCGGTGAACGTGCCGTAACGCCTGAATTTCATAGTGACATGGTAAAACAATTAACCCCGTCATGGAATAGGCGGCAATTACCGGATGACTTCAGGAATTGTGTGTAAGTATTCAACAAGCTTCGAAATAGTTGCCCGCTCGCCGGCGCTCCGCCTACGGCGGACGACGGATTGCGATCCTATGCCGAGGGCGCCGGCGGGTTCCGATTGGGCAGCAGATCTACTTGCGGGTTAAGATTTTTCCGCTTCGGCGCTTTTTTTACGGAGTTTGGTGGCAGAGGGCGCCTTGATGCCCTTGTTCAGGGCGCGGTCCATCTGCCGGATGGCCTGCTTGAGGCGGTGCTCGTTCTCGACCAGGGCGATGCGGACGTAGCCCTCGCCGTTCTCGCCGAACGCCCGGCCTGGCGCAACAGACACCTCGGCGTCCTCCATCAGACGAAGCGAAAAATCTATCGTGCCCTGCCCGGCGAGGTGCTCGGGGGCGACCTTTGCCCAGACGAACATGCTGGCCCGCGGAGATTCGACCTCCCACCCGATGCGGCGCAGGCCCCGAACCACAACGTCGCGACGCGACTGGTAAATCTTCGACTGCTTGGCTACGTCGCCGTTGCACTGGCGCATGGCGATTATGCTGGCGATCTGGATGGCCTGAAATACGCCGTAATCGTAGTAGCCCTTGATGGTCGCCAGGGCGCGGATCATCTCGGCGTTGCCCACGGCGAAGCCGATCCGCCACCCGGCCATATTGTACGGCTTGGACATGGTGACGAACTCCACGCCCACCTCGCGGGCGCCTTCGGCCTGGAGGAACGAGGGGGCGACGTAACCCTCGAAGCACGTCCGCCCGTAGGCGAAGTCGTGTATGACAAGTATGCCTTCCCTGCGTGCGAGGTTGACCGCCTCCTGGAAGAACTCCACGCCGTCGACCGTCATTGCGGTGGGATTGTGCGGGTAGTTCAGGATTATCAGTTTGGGCTTGGGGTACAGGTGCTCCACGACGTAGGCGATGCGCTTGAGGAACGCCTCGTCGTTGCCCAGCGGCACGTTGATGACGTTTCCCCCGGCAAGCGCCACGCCGTAAACGTGGATGGGAAAGTACGGGTCGCCCACGATGGCGGTGTCGCCCTGTCCCATCAGCGCCAGGCACATGTGCGAGAAGCCCTCCTTGGAGCCGATGCAGGCGATGACCTCGGTTTGAGGGTCCAGTTCGACGTCATAAAGGCGCTTGTATAGCCGCGAAACCTCACGCCGCAGGTTGTAAATACCAGCCGAGGCGCTGTAGCGCGTGTTGCGCGGGTCGCGGGCTGCCTGGGCGAGTTTGTCCACCACCTGCGGGGGGGTGGGATCCGAAGGATTGCCCATGCCCAGGTCTATTATGTCCACGCCCGCGCGTCGCTTCTGGTATTTCAGGCGGTTTATCCTGCCGAAAAGGTACGGCGGTAGTCGCCGTATCCGCGGCGATACGTCTATTTTCCACTGCTCGGGATTCATGGGTTCTTTGCCTGCCGCTGCTGCGCCTTCAACACCGGATTAACGTACTCGATGTCGGCGGAGGAAATCAACTTCTGAAGTATCTGACGCTGGGCTGTTTGTATTTTACGCCTGCGGACCGTTTCGCCCAGTTCGTCCTTCATCTTTTCAAAATCGGCTTTTTCGGGCGGTATTATTTTCTCCAGTTTCAGCACGTGGAATGCGGTTCCGGTCTGAATCGGATTTGAAATTTCGCCGACTTTTTCCATGTTCATGGCGGCTTCGCCGATGGCCGGGGGAACGCCGGTGATGTCCTCGCCGATCGGCGGAAGCAGCCCGCCGTCCTGGGCGGATGGATTTGTGGAAAACTCCTTGGCCAGTTCGACGAAGTCGGCGCCGTCGTCGAGTTTGTCCAGAATCTCCTGCGCGTCGGACAGCGTGGCGCACTGAATGTGACGCACGACGACTTTTTTACCGGACTGGTGTTCGAATTCCTCGCGGATCTCTTCGTCGCTTACGGTGACCTGCTTGGCGGCGAGTTTGCGAAGCGCGGCGTTGCGCCGCATGGTTATCTCCCACTGGATTGGCGAGAGCTGCTTCTGCCGGAGAAACTGCTCAAGCAGGATCTTTAACTGATTTTCGTCCTTGATGTCGGGAAACATCTGCTGGAGCGTTTGGGTACTTTCGGCCCGCACGTCGTCGTCGGTGACTTGGAGGTCCTTGTCGTTCAGTTCCTGCTTTATAAGTTTTTCGACGATAAGCAGATGGGCGGTTTGCAGCCCGTACGACTCGATAAGCGCGTCGTTGAGTTCGCCCATGGAGATGGGCTTGCCGTTGACGCGTACGGCCAAGGCGTAGTCGCCGGGGCGTGTGGCCGGTCGTGTGCTCGGGCGGCGAGAGGTTTCAACGGGCTTGCATCCGGCAAGCATCAGCGCCGCAGCGAATGTCAGTATTTTGCGTGTTATTTGCATGTTCATTCCAGTTTTTTTCGAGTTAACGATTATACGTTATTTGAGTTTGATGTCCGCTTTTACGCCATTATCCTTCCATTCCTTCAGCAGTCCTCGGAAGTCTTCGAGCATTTTTTCCATTTGCTTTGCGGCCGCCATGAGATTGTTGTAAAGAGCGGGGTCGTTGAGCAGTTTTCCCGCCGTTCCCTTTCCGGATTCCACTTTCATGGCGGCCTTGTTTATCGTGGTCATAAGCGCGGATATTTTCTCGGCGTCCTCGATGAGTTTGCTGGTAAGCTCGTCAATCCGCGTGCGTGCGGCGTCGGCGGTGTCGCCGACCTTTTTCATGGTGACATTCGCCTCGGCGGCGAAATTTTTCATGGCGTCCATGGCCTCGATCGCTCCGGAGCTGGCCTTGGCGAGGTTGGCGAAGGAGGTCTTGATGTTGCGTCGGTTTTCCTCGTCGAGCACGTCCCGAATGTCGTTCAGCGTCGTAATCAGCGTGGTTATTGCGCCCCTGATTCCGCCGCCGGCGGGCGCGGTGGTCGTTGCCGGCGAGGTCGAGGGCGCCTCGGCGGGCGCGATGGCGGCGTTAAGATTTTTTGCCAGCTTCGACAGATCCAGAAACGCGTTTTTCATTTCGTCGGGGAACATCCCGCTGCCCTTGACCTGCCCGCGGATCGGCTCGGACCAGTCCGCCGGAAAATGCTCCAGCACCTGTCCGGTCTGGGGGTCCCTGCGGGCGGGTCCTTCGGGCTTGAGCTCTAAATACGCCCCGCCCACGAATCCGCGGGTGAAAATGTAGGCCGTCACGTTTCCCGGTATCTTCACGCCTGAGTCTATCCGCACGGTGAACACCACGCCCTTGCGCGGGTCGCCCTCGGCGAACCTGATGTCGGTTATTCTTCCAACGCGCATGCCCGCCATGTGGACGGCGTCGCCCTCGTGAGCGTCGCCCGTGGAGGGAAATATAATCTTCAGTTCTTGCCCGCGCTGGAACATCTGCGGCAGCCCGGCGAAGATGACTATCATTCCGCACAGCATGCCCAGCGCGCCCAGCACGGTGATTCCGACCGCTATGTTTTTTGCGCGTTCGTTCATCGCTTGTTCTCCCCGGTCGTAGTGGCGCGTTTGTGGTCATTAAACTTGGAAAGATGCGTGTTTTCAAGTTCGGCCAGTTCCCCGGGTCCGGCGCGTCCCTCGACGAATCGCACGACCACTTCGTCGTCTATGCGGTCCAGACCCTGGGGCGTAGTGTCGGCCACGAACCGTCCGTCGTGCAACATGAGTATTCTGTCGCCGACCTTTGTGGCGGATTTCATGTCGTGCGTGACCACCACCGAAGTGGTGCCCAGCATATTTTGCAGGCGGACTATTAACTCGTTGATGAGGTCCGCACGTATGGGATCCAGTCCGGTGGTGGGCTCGTCGTAGAGTATAAGTTCCGGATCCAGAGCGATGGCGCGCGCCAGTGCGACGCGCTTCTTCTGCCCGCCGGAGAGTTCCTCTGGGTATTTATCCTGGCAGCCATCGAGCCCCACCAGGCGAAGCACGTCGCTGCAGCGACGCCGGCGCTGCTGGTCGGTGCCGAAGCGATGCTCGACCATGGGGAAGCACACGTTCTGCGCCACCGTCATGGAGTCGAACAGCGCCGAACCCTGGAACACAAAACCCATCCGCCTGCGAATGCCCACCAGTTGCCTCTCGGACATCGAGGATATCTCGTCGTCGCGGAAAAACACTTTGCCCTCGTCCGGGCGCAACAGACCCACGATGTGCTTGAGCAGCACGCTCTTTCCGCACCCGGACGGCCCGATTACCACGGTGGTCTTGCCCTCGGCCACTGACAGGTCCACCCCGTCAAGCACGACCTGGCGGGCGAAGGACTTGCTGACACGCTCCAGTCGAACTATCGCGTTGTTCTCGTCGGGGGGCATGACGTTATTCTCTGTTGTTTTCATTTGACTGTTCGCCGCCTTTTGGCGAGAGCATCATGGCGATCTCGTCGCAGTGGTCGAGTTTCGGGCACGTGATGCATTCGCGCCAGACCTTCTCCGGCAGCGAGTTGCGGTCTATTACACTAAAGCCGAGTTTTTCAAAGAACCTGCGCTCGTAAGTCAGCGTGAAGATTCGCCCCACGCCAAGGTGAACAAGGTCCTCGATTGCCGTTCTGACCAGCATCGAGCCGATGCCCTTGCCGGTATGCTGCGGCGCCACGGCCAGGGACTTTATCTCGGCAAGGTCGAACCAGAACACCTCCGACGCAACGCAACCGACTATCCCGTCGTTGATCTGGGCCACGTGAAAATTACGCAGCGAATCGTATATGCTCTGCATGCTGCGATGGAGCATCTTTCCGCGCTCGGCGTAATAGTTTATCAGGCCGCATATTGCTTCGGCGTCCTGTGTCCGCGCCGCTCTTGTCTTCATAACTTTATTTTATAATTTCCCCGCACGATTCGATACGGCAAAATTCGACAGGCATGCGCTTGGCGGCCGGCACACGTCTGAACGGTTTTCGCCTTGAATCATGAAGGCGATCACTATGAAATGAATGTGCGTAAAGCAAAGGCAGGTGCAGCATGACACAACGCGTCATTCAAGGCGTTACCATCGAATGCGTACAGGGCGACATCGCCGACCAGCCGGACATGGACGCCGTGGTCAACGCCGCCAACGCCCAACTGCTCATCGGCGGCGGCGTGGCCGGGGCGATCCATCGGGCGGCCGGTCCGGGCCTGGAGGCCGAATGTCGGCCTATCGCACCCATCAGGCCGGGCGAGGCGGTCATCACGGGCGCGCATAACCTGCCCAACCGCCACGTCATTCACTGCCTCGGGCCGGTCTACGGACGGGACGAGCCGGCCGACGAATTGCTGGCCTCGTGCTATC
>CAYZPY010000114.1:0-8045 GCA_964480425.1 uncultured Planctomycetaceae bacterium | reverse complement strand
CGCTGGGCGGCGGCGCAAGGACGGGAGCCGCTGGCGGAACTGGTGCGGCGAATCTCGCACATACCGGGCCTGTGGCGCCTGCGACTGAGCAGTCTGGAGCCCGGCGACGTGACAGACGAACTGCTGGACGCCTGCCGAGACGCGACAAACTTCGCGCCGCATTTTCACCTGCCGCTTCAGTCCGGCGCCGGGGGCATACTGGAAAAAATGAATCGCCAGTACACCCCCCGCGGATACCGACGCGCCGTGGAGAAGATTCGCAACGCGTTCGACCGCCCCGCGATAACTACCGACGTAATCGTGGGCTTCCCGTACGAGAGGAACGAGGACTTCCGCGCGACGCTGGATATGGTGCGGTTTGCCGGCTTCTCTCGGGTTCACATATTCCCGTTTTCGCCTATACCCGGCACGACCGCGCACAAGTGGAAGGCGCATTGTCCCGCGCCCGCCGTCGTCAAAGACAGGCACGCCCGGCTGCTGGACCTGTCGGACGGACTGGCATGCGATTACCGAAGGCGGTTCGTGGGCGACCGGCTCGAGGCCCTGGTCGAGTCGCCCCGACGCGGCGACCCGCCCGCCCGGCGCCGCGCCATGACCGACCGCTACATCAGGGTCTACTTCCCCGACTCCGGGCGCGACATCACCGGCCTGGTCGTCAACCTCAAAATCACCGGCGTAAGGGATGACGGACTCACCGCCGAGAATGCCGACACGACGGGCGCTTGAATCGCATGCGGGGCGGGAATAATATTCCTTTGTGAACTTTTTAATCCTTAAAAGGAGATTGCAATGCCTCAATCCGAAGCGGACATAGGTCTGATAGGCATGGCCGTGATGGGCCAGAACCTGGTGTTGAACATGAACGACAAGGGATACTCTGTCGCGGTGTTCAATCGCACGGTCTCGAAGGTGGACGATTTTGTCAACGGACCGGCCGTCGGGCGAGACACCATTATTGGCGCGCACAGCGTCGAGGAGTTCGTGGGCGCGCTTAAAAAGCCCCGTCGGGTGGTGCTGCTGGTAAAGGCCGGACCGGCGGTGGACACCTTCATCGAGAAACTCATCCCGCACCTGGAGAGCGGCGACATAATAATCGACGGGGGCAACAGCAACTTCAAAGACACCATGCGCCGCTGCGAGCAGGTCGAGTCGAAGGACCTGCTGTACGTCGGCACGGGCGTCTCGGGCGGGGAGGAAGGCGCCCGACACGGGCCCAGCATAATGCCCGGCGGCAGCCCCGAGGCATGGGGGCACGTTAAGGAGATTTTCCGGGCGATCGCCGCCAAGGCCGACGGGGAACCATGCTGCGACTGGGTCGGCGAGAACGGCGCGGGGCACTTCGTCAAAATGGTCCACAACGGCATCGAGTACGGCGACATGGAACTCATCTGCGAATCGTACAATCTGATGAAGCACGCCGGTTTTTCGCCGAAGGAAATGTCCGACATCTTCGCCGAATGGAACGGCGGCGAGCTGAACAGTTACCTCATCGAGATAACTGCCGACATCCTTTCCCGCGTGGACGACGAAACCGGCGAGCCGCTGGTCGAGAAAATTCTCGACACCGCCGGACAGAAGGGAACCGGAAAGTGGACGGTCATCACCGCGTGCGAACTGGGAATGCCGATTACGCTTATCGGCGAGGCGGTTTTCTCGCGGTGCCTCTCTGCCCTTAAGGAGCAGCGCGTCGAGGCGTCCGGTCAGCTTGGCGGTCCGGAGGCGAAATTCGACGGCGACCGTGACGCCTTCGTCCAGGACATCCGCAAGGCGCTGTACGCATCGAAAATAGTCTCCTACGCGCAGGGCTTCCAGATGATGCGTGCTGCGGGCGAGGAATACAACTGGAACCTGAACTTCGGCGGCGTGGCGCTGATGTGGCGCGGCGGGTGCATCATCCGCAGCCAGTTCCTGGGGCGCATCAAGGACGCATTCGACCGGAACCCGGACCTTACGAACCTCATGCTCGTGCCGTACTTCCGCGAGGCGATTGCCGAGGGGCAAAAGTCCTGGCGGCGGGTGGTGATACAGGCCACACAAATGGGCGTTCCCGTCCCGGCAATGGCCTCGGCGCTTGCGTACTACGACGGCTACCGCGCCGAGCGACTCCCGGCCAACCTGCTTCAGGCGCAGCGCGATTATTTCGGCGCGCACACATACGAGCGCGTGGACAAGCCCCGGGGCGAGTTCTTCCACACCGACTGGATATCCTCCGGCGGCGCGGCCACCGCCGGGTCATACACCGCCTGAATCACTCGTCCAGGTCGAACAGTTTCCGCAGCGCCCTGATATATTCGTCCGCCTCGTTTTTTGAGGCGAGATTGCGTAGCTTGCTGGTGGGTCTGTGGAGGATTCGCCTGATCGTGCGATGAAGCGCGCGGCGGAGTATTTCGACGTCCTCTTCGGCGTCTTCGTGGGTTGAGAGTTTATTCTCGGCGTCGGCGAGTTCCTCTGCGGCGATACGCTCCATGCGGCCGTAAATTTTACCTATCAACGGACCGGCGCTGCCCATGCGGAGGTTCTCGGACAGTTCTTCCACGTGATGGGAGATGATTTTCTCGGCGCGGTCGTCCTGCGAGCGGCGCATGGCGAGTGTTTCGGCGACGATTTTTTTCAGGTCGTCTATGTCGTAGAGGAATACGTTTTCGACGTCCGCGGCGTTGGGGTCCACGTCGCGCGGCACGGCGATGTCGACGATTATCATCGGCCTGTAGTTGCGCCGTCGCTGAGCGGCGCGGATCATTTCGGCCGAGATTACGTGCCCCCTCGCCGCGGTCGAGCAGAGCACCACGTCGGCGTCGTCCATGCGCTCGTCCAACTGCTCCAGCGTCGCCGACGAAGCGCCGAACTCATCTGACAGGCGCCGCGTGTGGTCTGGCGTCCTGCCGACCACCACGATCCATCCGGGCGAGAACTTGGCCAGATGTCGCAGCATTATCCTGTTCATCTTCCCGGCGCCCACGCTCAGGACGCACTTGTCATCCAGCGACTCGAATACGCGTCGGACGAATTCCACCGCCACCGATGCCACAGAAACCTTGCCGCTTCCAACGCCAGTCTCGCTGCGGATTCTCCTGGCGGCGCGGAACGCCTCCTGGAACAGTTCGTTCATCAGCCCGTCGGCGGCGCCGGCGTCGAGAGCGGCGGCGTAGGCGTCCTTGAGTTGTCCGCGAATCTGCCCCTCCCCGGGCACCATGCTGTCCATACCGGCGGCCACGGCGAACAGATGTCCGGCCGCTTCACGCCCGTCCAGAACGTAGATGGACTCGTCCAGTTCGCCGGGTTCGACATTACAGAATTTCTCCATCCATGCGGCGATTTGCCCCGAATCGGGCCTGTCGGCGCCGCCGGTGTAAATTTCCGTGCGGTTGCAGGTGGACACGACCACGAACTCCGCCGGTTCCCAGGCGTCCTTGAGCGACGCAAGAGCCCTGCGCACGCCCGAGGCGTCCAGGGCGACCCGCTCGCGGAGTGAAACGTCCGCGGTGGCGTGATTCAGTCCCGTACAACTAATCTGCATATCTTCAATCCGATATAACAATGCTGACCAGCACCACGGCGACCAGCATTACAAATCCTGCGATGCTCAGCGCCGCTGTGCGCCTTGCGCGAAACCGCCTTGCGTATGCGGTCGCCAGCGCCACGGCGCAGGTGGCCCAGGCCGCCAGCGACACCAGCACCTTGGGGTGCGTCCGGCGGTTTTGGAACCACCGCCCGCCGTGTGGCATGAGTGCGTCGTACAGGCCCGATGCGATGGCGACGGTCAGCAGGACGAATCCCATCGGAAGCGCCCATCGCAGCAGGCGGTTGAGTTTTTCCAGCGACGCGCCGCGCCCGAGCGCCGCCCTGGCGTCTTTGCGGCGAAGACGCCCCTCGAGGCGCAGGTACGCCACGCCGCCCAGCGCCGTCAGTGCGAAGCACGCCGTCGCCGCCCCGGCCAGCACAACGTGCACCACGCCCCATGCGCCCCAACTCGATGCGGCTACCGCGCCGCCTTTGAGCGACGAATAAGCGAACGTCGTAATGCCCGCGGCGTGCAAAGTCATTCGGCGTTTTCCTGTTTCAAAAGATCCCGGGCGCGTTTTTTCACCGCTTCGGGTCCGCTCATTGCAAAAAGGTCGTACGTCTCCCGGCTGCACAACGCCTTGATTATCCGCATTCGCGTCTGGGGCGGCGCCCGGTGTTGCAGGCGCCGGCGGATTTCGCAAAGCGTTTCGGCGAATCGCCCGGCGTCGTCGCCGAGGTCCTGTTTAATTTTATCCCTGAGCATGGACGCCAGTGGCGGCGCCGCGCCGCCGGTGCCCACCGCCACCACGACCGGTCCGTCGGTAATCACCGCCGGCATGTAGAAGTCGCACTGGTCGGGCGAGTCGGCCACGTTCACCGGCACGCCCGCCGCACGCGCGTCGCTCGCCACGCGGGCGTTGGTGTCGTCGTCCTGTGTGCACGCGAAGACAATCGCCGCGCCTTTGAGGTCGCCGGGGTCGTAAGGCCTGTGTAGGACTTCCGCGCCGTCGGGCGCGTCTGGGGCGTGCATTTGGGGATCGATAATCTTCACCTTCGCCCCGGCGCGCACAAGCGCCCGGGCCTTGCGCAGACCGACTTTTCCTCCCCCGACGATGACGGCGTTTCGACCTTCGAGTTTCAACATTACGGGCAGCGTGTTCATGGGTTTGGCGGTGCGTCCTTTAATTAAACGCGACGGGTGCTCGCGGCGGCCGGTGTGGTTCGAGCGGCGGCTATCGCCTCCAGAAGCGCCCTGGCCTTGTCAAGGGTTTCCTGGTATTCGGCGCAGGGGTCGGAGTCGGCGACGATGCCACCGCCGGCCTGGACGTACGCCGTCGAAGAGTCCCAAACTATGGTCCGTATGGCGATGTTCCACGCGCACGCCCCATCAACGCCCACCGTTCCGATGCAACCGGTGTACACTCCACGCGCGCAGGGCTCCAGTTCGTCTATGATTTCCATCGCACGGATTTTCGGCGCGCCGGTGATCGACCCGCCGGGGAAGGTCGCCTTCAGCAGACTGGCCGGTCCCACGCCGTCGCGTAGTCGGCCTGTTACCGTGCCCACCAAGTGGAACACCGTGGGATGCGCCTCGAGCGTGCGTGCCTCGGTCACCCGCACCGAGCCGTAGCGGCACACGCGCCCCATGTCGTTGCGCAGAAGGTCGATGATCATTGCCAACTCCGCGTTGTCCTTGGCGCTGGACAGCAGTTCGGCCTGTGCGCGGCTGTCGATCGTCCGTTGGCCCGTCCTTCGGCGGGTGCCCTTGATGGGTCGGGTGGTGACCAGTCCGTCGCGAACGTACATGAAAAGTTCCGGCGAACTGGAAATCACCCCGCACGGCGAGCCGCGGTGCTCGAACGACATGTAAGCCGCGAACCACGCCGGGTTGCGCCTGCGAAGCGCCTTGTAAATCCGCACGCGCGGCGGCGCGTCGCGAACCGTGAACCGCTGGGAGAGATTCGCCTGGAAAATGTCGCCGGCGGCGATGTAGTCCACGCAGCGGGCGACGGCGTCCTTGTACTGCTGCGGCGAGAAGTTCGCCTTTGCCGCGGCCATGGGTCTTTCCCCGGCGTCGCAGGCGGCGTCCGACGCGCCGACCGGAACGTAGTCGCCACCGGCGCCGGATGCTATCTCAATAAGCGCCCGGCGGGCTAACCCGGCGCCGGGAGGGGGGCGGTCGAACACCAACTCCACCAGGCGCCATTGCTTCTCCAGGGCGTCGTAAACCAGTATTGCGTCGTAAAAGCCCAGGTGCATCTCGGGCAGGTTGACGTCGGCGCGCGCCCGGCATGGCAGCCGCTCTATGTAACGCCCCACCTCGTATCCGACGTATCCGAACCAACCGGGCGTATACGGGCATCCGGTGTTCTTTTGCGTAAGCCGGACCGGATGGAACGCTTCTTTCAGCGCATTCCATATCGCCGTTGCGCCGGCGGCTATTTCGCGTCCCCGCCCGTCGCTCAGCGTGCCGTGGTCCAGTGTGAGCGTGTCCATCGGGCGGCAGGCGAGGATGGTGTATCGACCCATGTCGCGGTGAAACGCGGCAGAATCCAGCATTACCGGGCGACTGCGGCGGGAAAGTGCGTCGAACATCGCCTCGGGCGATGCCCGGGTCTTGAGCCGACGTACTTTAATGCGGGCATATAGTTTTTCCTGGCCCCAGAACATATGCAGGTCGCGCTCCGGTTTATGATTTTCGGTATTGTTCTCTGGTGAAATCCTTCGCCGCGCGAGCGGCCGCCTTTTCCATCTCGTCACCGTTTTGGATGTAATGCTCGATAAGTTCGTTTATCTTCTTCATGTCGCCGCGGTGGTCGGCCTGCCTGAACTTGAGGTAACCCAGGTGCAGGATGCCCTCGACGCGCCAGGCGCGGTCCTCGTCGTTTTCGGCGATGTTGAACACGTCGCCGGGCTCTGCCGGCCAGCTGCGGAGTATCGACTGCTTGCTCCTTTGGATGGCGGCAACGTTCTTGGCTTCTTCCAGGTATTTTCTCAGGTCGCTTTTGTGCGCTTCGAAGTCGCCGGACATTCGCCCGTAGGCATCCAGGAGGTTTTCGGCCGCACGCTCCCTCAGGGCCAGACCCTTGAGCAGCATTTCGCCGCGCGAACGCTCGGACGTCATGTGCCACCCGAGCAGGAATACGTGTTTTAAGGTGTTGATCGCCTCGGCGTGCTGTTGGTGGGCGGTTTGAATCTTCGCCAGGGTTTCCATCGCCCCTGCCAGCTCTTCCAGCTGCTGTGCGGGGATATAAGAGTGGTTAACCCGGAATTCTTTGGGCGTGTGCACGAGTGTATATCGCATCTGTGCCTTTTTGACGCCGTCGGCGACGGCGGAGTCGATCCTCTTTAGCAGATTCATCGCGGCGCTGTCGGGCGGGACGTTTTTGTAGCCGCCCGAGATGGCGCTCATGATGACGTTCATGTTCTTTTCCAGGATCAGTCGGGCCTTGTGATAGTCGTCGCCGGCGTTTCCGTTCGCGGCGGGCCTGTCGCCCACCACCGCGCGAGGCCAATATTCCACTTTGTGCAACTCCATCGCGCCGGGATCGGTTGTGGCGCCGGTAGGTCGGGAGTGCGTTGGAAATGCCGTTGCCGCAATTATCACGACAATGACGCCGACGGCCAAGACGCCGCCGAGTATCCATCCGAGTTTGTTTCCCATCGTGCGGTCCTCTCAGGTTATGATTTAATTCCGTCTCTGGTCCGGGCGGTCCGTTCGCATCAGGCGCATGGTACCTAAATTATCCGGATGATAGAAGTACCTCGCCGCGCCGGACCACGACGACGCCTCGGCGCCCGTCGTGGCGTACCGGGCGAAGTTTACCGCCCAGAATTTCTCTCGACCGTCTTTTCCGAAGGCGTCCAGCGGCACGCGCAACTCCACGGTCCAGAAGTCGGCGAACCGGCCCACCGCCGCCGATATTTCCGCGCTCCAGGGTCCGGCGGCGCCCAGCGGGGGATCGCTGCCTACGCCCCGTTCGGCCACTACTGCGCCGTTGGATTTGACCAACAGGTGAAAAAAGTCCTCCGCCGAATCGGCCCGCATACCGGGATCGAATATCACCTCGACAAGGTCCTCGCCCCACGCCATCAACTGCTCGTAGCGCACCATGTTGTTGGGCAGGGCGCGCAGACGGGACATCTCCGGCTCGGCGCAGCGGAAGGCGACGTAGAGGTTGTCCCGGTCGTGCATGACGAACGCGTGCGTCTGCCTTTTCGCCAGTCCGTCGCCTTTTTGTCCCCGCCGGCCGAGGAGATTGAATCCCCCGGCCGTGTTCCCGCTGCGCATGGGCCAGTCGTCAAGGCGCCCGTCGATTTTGGGAGGCGTCTTTACCGGGCGCGACGTCACGAATCCCGCGCCGGCCAGAACGTTCCTCCGCCTCTGCATGCTCGCGGCGATGCTTGCCGGGATGGTCAGTTTACCCCCCGGCCCGGTGGGCACACCGTCGCCTTCGACCAGGAGCGTGACGACCTTTCGAGACGCCGGCGCCATTGGCTTTAGGTGAATCTCGTCTTCGACGCCGCGCCAACCGTCGGGG
>CAYZPY010000113.1:0-8264 GCA_964480425.1 uncultured Planctomycetaceae bacterium | reverse complement strand
ATTCGAACTGCGTGAATATGGCGTTGACGCGGCGAGCCAGGTGGCGGTTGGCCTTGCCCGGCACGGCGTCCGGATTCAAAAGTCCGCACCGCACGCCGCAGCGCGAGGCCGCGCGTATCACCGGCGCCGCCGCAAAACCGCCAAGCCCCAGCACGCCCGACGGGCGAAGGTCCCCCACCATCGCGCGGGCCTGATGTGCCGAACGCACGTACGCCGCGAAAAATTTGAACCATCCCCCCACCCCCCGCGGAAGCGGGCGCACCGGCTGGGGCACTACTGCATACTCAAGCGGGTCAAGAATCCGCCTGTCAATTTCCTTCTGGGAGCAGGCGAAGACGACTCTCGCCTGCGGCTGGATGCGGGTCAGTTCTTCGGCCACGGCAATTCCGGGATACAAATGACCCCCGGTGCCGCCCCCGGCGAAGATGTAAATATTTCCCCTATTTCCTCGTGATTCATTCATTTCACACCCGGCGAATCAATTGACGCAGCCGTTGGCGACAACGTGCAAGACTTGGCGAATTATCGGCCGCAACAGAAGGTTGCCAGTATTTTTGAATATACTCAATTAGTCTTGATGAATACGCCGGTCCGATTGGTATTCCGCTGCCGGGTCGGGGAACCATATCCTCACGAATGTCCTTACTGCGGGAATCGCGCGCTAAATCAACAATCTTACGTTTAGGATCATTTTCAGTCTCTGGGTGTCTCGGTACTTGAGAAATGCGAATCCTTAAAAATCTGGCCAGATTTTTACGGTCAGACATAAGCCAACTTTCTATTCCTCTCACCGCTATACTGAAACACATCAGTATGGAGGGATGGGGAAGCCACTTTTCCTTTGCCGGAGGCGGACATTCGCCTCCATTTAGGTCAATTAATATAAGCCACGGAGCAAACCGCGCAGCATTATTATATCCATTCAAACGACGCAATAGATATGACTTACCGTTCTTACCATATACTGGACCATCATTTGCATTCGCTTCACAGACAAGGCGTCTAAGCGCCGCCTCATCCACAATTCCTTCAACGGCGCCGGTAATAAATACTGGGCTCTGGCTGCTCATTTCATGTCGGGAAAGAGTGGTAATTGGCTTACATTTTCGGGACGCGTCAGCGGCATCACAGCATCCGCGAGGGTTTCCCCATTCTCCAGAAGGGATTTAATCTCAGAATAATCGCTTGCGGATTTTACGGATGTGCCTTCCGTACCGGGGGCGGGTGTAAGAAGAAATACCTCATCCAAACCAATTCCCTTATCACGCAGCAAATCGGGAGAGTGCGTGCTGATAAGGATCTGTCGTGCAAGTTTACGCTGAATCCTGGCGAACATCTGAGGTATGTAACGCACGGCCTCGGGGTGAAGCGACAGTTCCGGTTCCTCCAGAAGCAACGGTCCTTTACCACTCAGAACAGCCCAGAGCAGACCCATAAGGCACAACGTGCCATCTGAAAATCGCTCCTCTGTTTGCCATGCGCCGCGTGAGCGCCAATTTTCGTATTTACCCCTCAAGTGAGGTGTTCCAGTGGTATCACGTTTTAATCGCAAATCTTCTAATTGAGGAACAGCCATACTCAAGGCATTAGTAATGCGTCTTAGTCTCGCATTTTTCGTCTTTTCCTGTGTTTTAGCTATTTGTTGCAGAAAATCACCCCCAAATGGATCATTGCTGATTCCAACTGAGCGATTCGGTTCACGAACCAGTTGAGGAACTATGTGAAGATAATCAACAGAGTTAAAAAAGTCAGCAATATCACGATAGTCACGATTGACATAAACTTGTTCTAAATATGTTTGGCTAAGGCGTTTTTTATCCTGAATGTCGTCTTTATTAGGGCGATTAAGTATTTCTATACCTTCTTTTTCTACTCTTTCATTCTGAATGTAAATTCGACGTTGCTGGTCTTGCTTGAACTGCAACCGATACTTCCATACTTTCTCATTTTCTTCATTCCCAAGAGAAACCTCTATGAGAACATCTGGGTACCTTCTTGCAGCTAGACAGCGCAAAGACTTAACACCACCTCGTCTGCGTACCGCATCCTGAAAGCCGCCGCCGACGCTGCTGATGTCACGCAGAAAGCGGAAAGCATCCAGCAGATTCGACTTCCCGGATGCATTCGGACCGACTAAAAATACTCGCCCCTGAAGATCCACATCCACGTGCGTAAAGTTCCGCCAGTTCTCCAGAAGCAAGTGCGTGAACCGCAACTTTTTACCATTTGACTGCTTAGTCATATTTGATTGCTCACACTTCCACACGCATTGTATTAAACACCTCAACTATTAAAAAGCAATCATCTCTATCATAACACATCAATCCTCCGAGAAAGCATAAATCCGCCCGCTCACGCGGCACCCGGCTCCGGTTCGGTTTTGTGGGCGGTGACCGAGACAATCAGGGCGGTCGCCGCGGCGCAGGCGACAAGCGCCGTTCCCCCTGCGGAGATAAACGGAAGCGACACCCCCGTGGGCGGAAGGACCACCTGGTCTACTGCTATGTGCAGCACCGCCTGAAGCGCTATTACGAAACCCAGCGACGCAGCCAGCACCCGCCCGAATCTGTCCGACGCACCCGAGGCGACCCTGCAAACCAGGTACATCCACAGCAGGAACAATCCCAACAACAGCACAGCGCCCATATAGCCCCACTCCTCGCTCATGATGGAGAAAATGAAGTCCGTGGTGTCTTCGGGCAGGAAGCCGTGTTTTTGAAGCCCCCTTCCCAGCCCCTTTCCGTACCATCCACCGGACAAAATCGCTATCAGCGACTGCCTCGGCTGGTACGAGCCGGGATTGCTATGCGACCACGGGTTCAGCATTGCGGTTATGCGCTCCCATCGGACGGGATCACGATACACAAAGGCGTAAAAGCCCGCGCCCGCCGGCGCCGCCAGCGTCGCAAGGTAATACCAGGGCACCCCCGCCAAGAACATCGCAACCGCCGCCGAGAAGCCCACTATCGCCGCCGTGCCGAAGTCCTCGGTCACGATCAGGCCAGCACCCATGGCGATTACGCCCACCGACGGTACGAACGCCCCACGGAAGCTGCGGATTTTAACGCTTCTTCGCCCCAGCCAAGCCGCAAGGAAAATCAGCAGCGTGAACTTGATAAATTCCGACGGTTGAAATCCCAGCGTGAACGGACCGGAAAACAATATAATCCACCGCCGGTGCCCCCCTACCGACCGCCCCACGCCCGGTATAAACACCAGCGCCCCGCAAACCAGCGCCCCAGCCAGTAGCAGCGTCGCCGCCACCGGCAGGCGACCCCCACGCCCCAGCAGACGGTAATCCACGCGCCACAACGTCATCAGGACCACAACCGCCACCGCCGCGAATATCGCGTGACGAACCTCCACCCTGGCGTACCAAGGCCCGGACAAGCCCAGAGATGCCGCGGCGCTGGCGACCAGGACCACGCCCAGCGCGATCATGGACAGCGTGGTAAGAAGCAGCGCCTGTGCAAGATAATTCTTACTCAGCGGAGTCGGTTTCACGCGGGTCCTTTCAATTTCATGCCGGTATTTGAAAAACTTACCGCAGTTTCAGCGTCGCCAGCGCCAGTGCGGCGAAAATTATGCCCAACAGCCAGAACCGCACCACGACCTTGGGCTCGGCCCATCCGCCCAGGTGAAAATGATAATGCAGCGGCGCGCACCGGAAGAGCCGCTTTCCCTGAACGTTGCGGGAGTATCCGCTTCTCCTGGCCGCACGACGGGTCAGTTTGAAATACCCTATCTGCATCAGCACGCTGCCGGCCTCCATGACGAACACGCCGCCGGCGATGAGCAACAGCAGCTCCTGGCGCGCCACGACCGCGATGTATCCTATCAGCCCGCCCAGCGGAAGCGAACCGGTGTCGCCCATGAAAACCTGCGCCGGGGGTGAATTGTACCACAAAAATCCGATGCACGAGCCCATGATGGCGGCGCATATTATCGTCATTTCGGCCGCCTCCTTGCCGACCAGCGGCATGCTGTAGGTCGCCGCCAGGTCGTGAACGCCCACCACGCGCGAAATAATAAGAAATACGCCCGCCACGATCGCAAGACAACCCGCCGCCAGCCCGTCCATCCCGTCGGTGAGATTCACCGCGTTGGACGAACCGACCATCGTCAACACCGTTATCACCACGTGCATAATCGACGGCAGGTATACCGGATCGAACGCGAATGGGAAATAAAACCTCTTGGCGGTTTCCACGTTGCGCGCGTACGAGCGGATGAAGATGGCCAGCAGCACCGCCAGGCCCACCTGGAAAAGCATCTTTTCCCACGCCTTCAGCCCGTCCCTGCTTCCCTTTCCGGCCGAGTAACGCAGTTTAATCCAGTCGTCCACGGCGCCCAGCCCACCCAGCCATACCAGCGCCAGCAGCGCCATGCGTATGTACATGTTGTACGTGTCGGCGAATATTACAAGCGACACGAACAGCGCCACGACCATCAGCACGCCGCCCATCGTCGGCGTGTTGGACTTGTAGCGCGTCAGCTGGTTCAGGTCGGCGTGGTCGAACTCGGGCCTGTCGCCCAACTTGCGGCGCATCAGAAACTTTATCGTCCGCGGCGCAAGGGTGACCACCAGCAGGAAACTCAAAACCGCCGCTCCGGCGATTCTCAGCAAGGCGCCTGTGTAAAACCAGTAAATCAACTGCGTTTCCTTCCGGATTTGCTGCGCGGGGAATTTTTCTTTTTAGCGCCCCGGCGGCGCTTCGGGGCGAACGCCTTTTCTATCGGCGCCAGCAGTCGCTCCATCCGCATGCCGCGGGAGCCCTTTATCAGCACAGTATCGCCCTTTTTCAGCAGTTCGCCGAGCCCGCGCACGGCCGCGCCAACGGAGCCGAACGTTTCCGCCTCGAGTCCCGCCTGCGAGGCGCCTCTGGCGATATATCGGCCCAGGCGCCCCACGCCGATGACCAAATCAACGCCCGTCCCGGCTAGGTTCTCACCCGTTTCCAGATGCAGCCGGCGCGACTCGTCTCCCAGTTCGAGCATGTCGCCCAGTATCGCCACGCGACGGGCGGCATGTTCGTCCCGTCCGAGAACCTCACCCGCCGCCGACACCGACGCAGGATTGGCGTTGTACGCGTCGTTGATAACCACAACGCCTCCAATTTCAACTCGCTCCAGGCGCATCGGGGGCGGGGAGAAATCCTCCAGCGCCACGGCGGCGTCTTTGCGACCGTAACCCAGGCGCTGTGCGACGGCGATGGCCGACATCGCGTTCAGAGCATTGTGCCGCCCGCAAACGGACAGGCGGACCCACAAACTGTCATTCATCTGGAAACGCTGGCGCGGACCTTCCGGCCGGTAGTCCGTCAGGCGCAAATCGGCGCCGGAAGAAAGCCCGTATCGGATCACCTTGCACTTGTACGCCGACAGTGCGGCGTCCAGTTGGGGATAATCGGCCCCGACGACGGCCAGCCCGTTATCCGCAAGATAGCCCAGTATTGAGGCCTTTTCGGCAGCGACATCCTCCACGCTGCCCAGACCCTCCAGGTGGGTGGCAGAGACGTTGGTTATCACCGCAATGTCCGGCTGGACTATCCTGCTTAGAGTGCCGATCTCGCCGGGCGCGTTGGAGCCGATTTCGCAGACCACGTAATCGTCGCCGGAATCCACCCCCAGAAGCGTCAGCGGAACGCCGATGGCGTTGTTGTAACTTTTCGGGCTGCACGTGCCTTTCATCAGTTCTCCCCCCCCGCCCGGAAGGCGCGACAGTATGTGATGTATCATCCGCTTGACGGTGGTCTTGCCGTTGGAGCCGGTGACGGCGATGACCACCGAGGGAATCATCGCGCGATACGCATGGGCAAGGGCGCCAAGAGCGCCGACGGTGTCGTCCACGCCTATCACACCGGCGCCGAACAATTGCGCCACCTCCGGGGGAGGTTCGCCGTCGCGCTGGACCAGCGCCGCCACACATCCGTCGTTGGCGGCCTCGGCAAGGTAATCGTGCCCGTCGTACTTCCGGCCGCGAAGCGCCACGAACAACTGACCCCCGCAGGCGGTGCGGGAATCGGTGGTCACGCCCTCCAAGGCGAGGTTCCTGCCCCTGGCGAGCCAGCGGCCGTGAACCACCCGGCGAATCTCCTCCAGATGCATCGGCTTCATCGGCAACCTTCCCTCATGCCCCGGCGATGCGGTTTGCCCCTCGTATGCATCGCGCCGCGGGCAACACTGACGTCGTCGAACGGGATCTTCTCGGTTCCCACCACCTGGTATGTCTCGTGACCTTTGCCTGCAATCAAAACGACGTCTCCCGCCTCGGCCTGTGCCACGGCGCGTTCTATGGCGCGCCGTCGATCGGGGCATACGTCAGTTTTTGCGCGCCCCGGCTCGCTGAGGCCCGCAAGTATCTGGTCTATTATTTCATCCGGGCGCTCCGTCCGCGGATTGTCGGAAGTAATCACTATCCTGTCGGCGAACCGCTCGGCGATCCGGGCCATTCTCGGCCTCTTGGTCCGGTCGCGATCGCCGCCGCATCCGAAAACCACTATCAGTCTGCCCGACGTCAGCGGCTGCAGCGAACCCAGAACGTTTTGCAGCGCGTCGTCGGTGTGTGCGTAGTCCACAAACACGCCGTAAGGCGCGCCGGGATCCACCGGCTCCAGGCGCCCCTGCACCCGCTTTACACTGGCAAGTCCCCCCGCCACTGTGCGCAGGTCGATCCCCAGCGACAGGCACGCCGCAGACACCGCCAGGCAGTTGTATACATTGTGCCGACCTATCAGCGGGGTTGCAACCTCCTCGCCGGCGCCGCCGTGCATCACGCAAAAGCGGCTGCCCGAAGAATCGATGCTCCGTATCTTTCCGTGCACGTCCGCCGCAGGGCTCAGTCCGTACCATATCACTTCGCCCTCCGTCGCCCGGGCAAAACTCTCGCCGCGGGGGTCGTCCCTGTTAATCACCGCAGTTCCGCCCGCCCGCAGCGAGCCGCGCTCGAACAGGCGGCGCTTCGCCGCGGCGTAAGCGTCCATGGTCTTGTGGTAATCCAGGTGGTCGCCGGAGAGATTCGTAAACACCGCCGCGTCGAACTCGATGCCCGCCGTGCGGCGCTGGTCCAGCGCGTGCGAAGACACTTCCATAACCAGGTGCGTCATTCCGGCCGAGACCATCTCGCCCGTCATCTCGGCCAAGGCCACAGGGTCGGGGGTGGTCACTCCCGCCGGCAATTCGCGAACGCCGGTCCGGTAAGTTATGGTTCCCAGGATACCCGGCCTGTATCCCGCCTGTGAAAGCACCGAGTGAACAAGGTGCGCGACGGTGGTCTTTCCGTTGGTGCCCGTTATGCCGACGCAGGTCAGTTTTTGCCCAGGCCCTGCGAGCATCGCCTGGGCGAGCGGACCGGCCGCGGCGCGGGAATCTTCCACCTGCGCCGACGCCACACCCCGCGGCGCCGCGGACGCATCGGTATACACCACGGCCGAGGCGCCGGCGTCTGTTGCGGCGGCGACGTAACGGTGCCCGTCGTCTTCGGCGCCGCGCACCGCCACAAAACACGACCCGTCCCGACAAAGGCGGGAATCACAAACGACCGAAGTAACCTCCGCCTCGCCGCGCCGGCGGGCTTCCAGCCCCGCTGCGGACAACAATTCGGAAAATAGCATGACTATATAATAAAAAACAAATCGCGCGCGTGCACACGCCGTTGTAATTTTCATTCATACGGCGCTCAGCGCACCACCAGCACGTCGGACGAATCGCCCGCCACGCCCAGGTAGCGCAGCGAGTTCTCCAGGACGCGCTTAACGTACGGCGCCGCCACCGTTCCGCCGTAATATCCCCTGGACCTGTCGGGCCAATATATGGATATCAGGCACAAAAGCCGCGGGCGCTCCAGCGGGGCGCCGCCGATGAACGAGCCGGTATAAGCGCCTTCTATGTAACCGCCCCGTCCCGGTATCTGCCCCGTGCCGGTCTTGCCGAACGCCTTCCAGTTCGACAGGCGGCACTTTTTTCCGGTCCCGCGGACCACCACCTGGTGGAGAACCTCGAGCGTTTTTGCGGCGGTCTGCGGGCTGAGCACGCGCCTGACAATCCGTCTCCGTCCTTGGTACATCACCTCCCCGTCGGGACCCACCACGCGATCTATCAGGCGGGGGCGCAGCAGCAGGCCGCCGTTGGCCACTGCGCCGAACGCCGTGGTCAGTTGAAGGGCGGTGACGGATATCTCCTGTCCGAACGGAACGCGCCGGGTGCTGTAGCCGTCCCAGCTTTCCAGGGAACGCACGATGCCCCCGCTCTCGCCCGGAAAAACC
>CAYZPY010000112.1:0-8296 GCA_964480425.1 uncultured Planctomycetaceae bacterium | reverse complement strand
TGTTAAAGGCCTCGGCGAAGGCGTCGATGCGATCGGGGTCGATCTTCAACCCCGCGGCCATGGCGTGCCCCCCGAAACCGACCAGGTGCTCCGAGCACGCCGCGAGGGCGTCGCGCATGTGGAAGCCGGGTATGCTCCTGGCGGAGCCCTGAGCGGTTTTTTCCCCGGCGGCGATGACGACCGCCGGCCTGTGGAACCTGTCCACCAGTCGCGAGGCGACGATTCCTATCACGCCCCCGTGCCAGTTTTCTCCGGACAGCACGATGGCCTTGCACGAGGGTCGGTCCATCTTCTTCTCTTTTACCAACTGCACCGCCTCGTCGGTAATTTGCTGCTCGATTTTCCGCCTCTGTTCGTTTTTTCTGGTGAGCCGGTCGGCGATATTTTTCGCCTCGTGTGTCGAGATGTCCGCCTCGGTCAGCAGGCGGACGGCCTCGGCCGCGTGCCCCATGCGCCCGCAGGCGTTAAGTCGCGGGGCGAGGATGAAACCCACGTGATATCCGTTGATTTCGCCCGGGGCGTTTTCCGCCAGTCCCGCCGCCGACAGCAGCGCCGCCAGGCCCGGATTTTTTGCGGCGGGCAGCCCGCGCAGCCCGTAAACCGCCAGCACGCGATTCTCGCCCACCAGCGGGACGACGTCGGCGATGGTCCCCAGTGCCGCCAGGCACGTGCTGCCCAGCAGGAAATCCCGCATACGCCCGTCGACGCGCCTGCTTCCGGCGGCGCTGCGAGCCAGTTGCCAGGCGAGTTTGAACGCCACGCCCGCGCCTGCAAGGTCGCCGTTGGGGTACTTCCCGCCAGGAAGTGAGGGGTGAACCACAGTGGTCTCGGGCAGAGTTTCGGGAGGGGCGTGATGGTCGGTCACCACCACGTCCACGCCCGACTTACGCGCCCTTGCCAGGGGGGCGGCGTCGGATATTCCGCAGTCGACGGTTATTATCATGCCGGCGCCTGCGGCGATGATTTTGTCCAGCGCCCGGACGTTGACGCCGTAGCCCTCGTGGAGGCGATGGGGAACGTAGAAGTCCACCTCGGCGCCCAGCATTCGCAGGGCCGAGTGGAGAATCGCCACGCCGGTTATTCCGTCGACGTCGTAATCGCCGTAAAGGACAATTTTTCGCCCTGCCTCGACGGCGGCGATTATTTCGTCGGCGGCCTCGACGGTGCCGTCGAGCAATTCGGGATCGTACAGGTCGTTAAGCTGCGGATTCAAAAACGCCGCGGCCTTTTCGGCGTCGCCCATGCCCCTGTTGTAGAGTATCTGCGCCACCAGCGGCGCGGTGCCCAGACGCCTGGCCAGTTGTTCGGCCCAATAGAACCTCTCGGCGAGCCGCCAGCGATACCTGCCGTTTGCCCTTGCGTTGCGTCTTGCCATTTGACTAATCCGGATAACCCTCCGGGCAATTATACATATTTGCGGCGCGGCGTTCAGCGTTATTCGCACGGCGCTGCGACCGGAAGGGGGTCGTTTCCGCCCGGGCGCCATCTCATCCACGGCATAGTGACGAACCAACCGGCGGTCAGCATCGTCAGGGTTCCCAAGACCCTTGCCCGGTGGAACAGTCCCCCGAAGATAAGCGGTATGCTCCCGATGAGCATGACGTAGGCAAACGGATGCGCCAGCCGTTTGCCCTCCGGCACGTGTTTTGCGATGCGGTGCCGGCGCGGATAGCCCCTGTTGTGCATCGAGCGAAGCACGAATGCTCCCTTGACGGCGAACGTGCACACCAGGACCACGCCCATTATCCGATAGGTTTTCGCCGTTTTCGATTGCACGTCAACCTTGCAGTTTCAACCGGGCCGCCGTTGCCGGCCGCCGGGGGACGCCCGATTGGGATAAAATTTCGTGCGATACTTTAACCTCGCCCGGGACGATGGGCAAGTTCATGGACGTGAAGTTTTCAACCGCCGTCGCCTTCCATGATCATGCGCTTCTTTTTGGCCTTTTTGGCCGAGGCGGCGTACTGCATGACGAAGCCGATCACCGCCGGAACGGGTATCAGCAGCGGCAGCAGGTTGGGATTCTGCGTCAGTTGTGTGCGGACGTCGTCGCTTATCCGCTCGTACTTGAGGCACAAGTTGGCCAGTCCCGCCACCGCAAGGACCGAGCCCTCCATCGCGGTGAGCACCATCACCACGGTTTTGAAGATCAAAAACGCCAGCAGCCCCAGCAGGATAAGCCCGATAAGCGCCCCGACCCATGCGTGCTCGGCCAGTTCGGACCTGTTTGTCAGAGTCACCCCGTAGTGCCATGCGCCGTATCCGATGACGCTTCCCGCCAGTCCGCCCATTATGCTCACGGCGTATTTCATCAGAGGCCAGGCCACCGCCGCCATTACCAGCCCGCCGGCGAGGGCTGCGAATATTACGATGTTGTCGCCCGCCTGTCGGCGGAATTCCTGCCCGAGGTAGGCGCCCGCCGCGGCGCCGACAATGGCCGCGTTGGCGACTATGAGTATCTTGAAAACACGCCATCCCCAGAAAAGCGACACCAAACCCGCCAGTATCAGCGCCAGCGCGGTGATTTCGTCGAGCTTGTCGACCTGTTCGATGAATCCCTGCGGCGAGGAGATCAACTCACCGAGGCGATCGAGCACGCCGGAGTCGGGGGCTGAAATCTCGGGTATTTTCGGCAAGTTGATTTTCATGTCGAATTCTCAGTTGCGCGTTCGGCGCTTACTGCCTGCGGGCGCGCCGCACCGCCTGGAGTTCGCCGGCGGCGAGCTCGGATTTCTGCGGGTCGCTAAGGGTCCGGCGGGCGAGGTCGAGGTACTGCTCGGCCTGGTCGTATTTGTTTAAATATCGGCCATAAATCAATCCGAGCATCAGGTAGATATCGCCGAGGTAGGGGTAGTCTTTGTAGTGCTCAAGGAAGGTGCGGTAGGCCTGAGCGGCCCCGGAATATCTACGCGTTGACATGAGCTGGTTGGCGACGTCCAGCTGCTGCTCGCGCGAGAGAACGGGTTTTTCGGATATGCCGGTCAGTTCGAGGTACTTTTCGGCGGCGGTCTGCAGGTCGTTTCGGCGCCAGGCGTCGGCGATTTCCTTGCGGAGGTTGAACTCTCGCGCCGTTGCGGTTGACGGCGTGGACGTATCGACCGTCCTGGTCTTTACTCGTCGCCCTCCGGGTGCCCCGCTTATGCCGCCGGGATTGAACGGGTCGTACCCCGCCGATGTCATCCTGTGGTAGCCGGCGCGCCTGCGCCAGTTGTGGATGAGGTTCAGCATGTCGTAAACGTCGCGTGGGATAATCTTCAGCGCCAGAAGCGCCGCGGCCACCACTATGCCGAAAACGTATCCGCTGCTGTGGGCGACGTACGCCACCGCACCGGCGGACTGACCCGTCAGCGTGGTGCTCAGGGACATCCACAGGTTGACCACGAACTGGAACATCAGGAACAGCAGCGAGGTTATCTCCATCGGCATGAGTATGTAGAAGAACCATATCAGCACGGTAACGCGCGTGCGCGGGAACAGCACCAGGTACGCGCCGGTAACCGCAGAGATAGCCCCCGAGGCGCCCAGGACCGGGGCGTGCCCGCTGAGCAGAAGGTACCCTATCCCCGCAAGTATTCCCCCGGCCAGGTAGAACATGAGGTATCCCAAGTGTCCGAACCTGTCGTTAAGCGCGTTTCCGAACACCCACAGGAACACCATGTTGCCCAGCAGGTGCCCCCAGTGGGCGTGTAGGAACATCGACGAGAAGAACTGGAACAGTTCGGGATTGTCCGGGTGCAGCATAAGGTGTGTGATGCGATTGAAGTTTTCCTTGCCCGCGCTGTTGTATCCCAGCAGGAACAGGGCGATGTTCGCCGCCAGCAGCGCATAGTTGACCCATGGCCTGGACGACATTCTGTAATCGGTGCCAATGGGGATCATTTCAAGTCGGTGCGGTCCCGGCTAATCGGATTTGATTCCCACCAGCCGCGCGGACCATTGCTGTATTATGTCGGTTACGTAACCCTTCTTCGGGGTGAAACTTACTTCGAATCTCGCGTTTTGGCGACCTGCTAACGTTGTTATCTCGTTTCCCCGGGAATCTTTCAGGTCGCCCCATGCCGCACCGGCGTGAACGCCTTTGGAGGTGAAAAAATCGCAGTACACCCGCGCTTCAGTGATGGTGTGACCGTGGGGATAACTGACCTCGCCGGTGAGTGTCATCGTCCGCGTCGAATTCCTCACGACGTCGATAAACACGGGATCGATTCGCACGCAGGTGACCTGCGGCGAAACTTTGACCGATTCGGCGGCGGCGTTGATTTCGCCCACGTCGGCATCCCGCCCCACCGGCGAGGGTATCGAGAACGGCACCCTTGCGCCCGGAGGAATGAACCGGCAAAGGTTCGAAGACGCCCTGCCCAGCGGCGAGCCGCCGGCGTCGTAAATGCTCACCGTGGCCGTGGCGCTGACGACGGTGTGCCGGCCGGAATTTATAATCCACCCGGTTATCCAGTTTTTGCCTGCGCCGCCGGTACCTATACCCCCGGATGCCAGTTCGACACTGACACTGGGGTTCTGTTGGTCTTGCGAGTCGGTCAGCGGTCGGGCTTTTTCGGTGTAAATCTGCGCCTTATTGTCGGGCTCGCCGCCGCCTGCGGGCTGTCGTGCGCCGGTTGGCTGTTGCGTCAGGCCCTCGAAGCGACGGGATTTTTGTTCGGATTTTTCGCGCATTTCTTCGGCCCGGTCGCGGCGCATCCTGTGATCGGAGAGGACCTCTCCCTCGTCTTTGGTTTTTACGACCACCCTGGGGTGCATGTGGTAATAATACCCCAGCACGCCGAAAACGGTGATTCCCACAACACCCACGCCGACCAGCACCACCAGCACCCAGGTGTTGATGGTCTTTCGTCGTCGGTGATATCCGCCCTGGTGCTGCGCATCGTGCTCGTGTGCGGGGCGCCGATGCGGCGCACCTTCGGCGCCGGTCGGCGGCGCCGGGGCGCCGGACCCGGACAGGTCCGGCACGGTCTCGCTGTCGCCCACCCACACGTTGTCGCACACCGGGCACCTCAGCCGCGCGTTGTGCACCGGCCTGGAGATTTTCAGCCGTTTACCGCAATTGGTACACTTGACTGCATGCATAATTTCACTCCCCTCACGACCTGACGGTAGCCGGTATCATTTTATTTCGTTATTGTTACCCATGCCAGAAAAATGCGGACGCGTCGGGATCGGTGTGCATGCGAATTAGCGGTTACAAATACCGGCGTGCGAATCGTAAAATAGAGACGGCATAAGCGGAAAGGCAGCGACATGGAACAACGAACTCAGTTTTCGATATTTCTGGTGAACAAGCCGGGTGTTCTTGCCGGCGTGACGAACTCCCTGGCCAGGGAAAAGGTGAACATAGTCGCCCTTACCCTGATGGACTCGATGGAGCACGGCGTGCTGCGGATAGTGTGCGACGACGCCGAGACCGCGCGCAAGGTTCTGGGAAAGACCCACGACCGCTGGACAGAGACCGAAGTGATGGTCATGGAGCTCCAGAACGAACCGGGCGCTTTCGCGTCGGTGGCGCAGAAACTCGCCGACGAGCACATCAACATATCCTATGCCTACTGCACCGGCGGGGCGCACGGCGGGCGGACCACCGCGGTGTTCAAGGTCGCCGACGACAAAAAGGCCAGAAAGGTCCTGGCGCACGCAAAAGGTTCGACCAGGAAAAAAGACCGACCCGTCAAAAGACCGCCGAAGTAGCCGCCCGCGCCGGCAGGGGCTATTGCTTCCAGGCGGGTTTGCCCCTCGGCGCCGCCCGGGCGCTGTAGCCCACGGCATCCTGCAGGCGCCTGTGGGGCGAGCCGCTGGTGTGCGGCAAAAGGGCGGTCAGCAGATTCGCGCCCTGAGTGCCGTATAGTCTGTTGTACCGGCGGACGAGCCGCCGGCCGAACCGCCATATAATTTCCGGCACCATCACTCGCCGATGCCGCACGTCTATGACGAACCGTTTCTCGTCGTCTATGAAAGCGTTCAGTCGCCTCTCGATAAGCCGGTGCGTGTTGGGAGAGGCCTCGACGGGCTTTTGGGGGATTGCGGCTCGCGTGGTGAGTATTCCCGGCGCCGCGGCGGCGGCCGACCATCCGAACCGCTCGATCAGCAGCTCGTCTATTTCGGACAGGGTCATCATCCGCCCGTTGAGCGGAAATTTCCTGTTCTCCAGCGCGCCTGCGGAGATTTTTTCAGGCGTGCCGGCCAGTCGCGCCAGTTCCAGCGCCCAGGCGGCGCGGGCGTTGTACCAGTACGCCAATCTCTCGCTGCGGTGCGCCAACAGATTGCCCGAGGCGTCCGGTCCTGTCACCGCCAGCAGTTTTAACTGTCGGCGGAGGTCCTTTGACGATTCCTTCAGCGAATCGGCGTCCACGAATCCGTCCTCGTCCACGGCGTTTTTCATGACTTTCGCCAGCGGCGCGTAGTCCACCGCGGGCGTTACGCCGGCGGTGTCCAGTTCGACGGGCTTGTCCGCCCCGCATCCGGCAAGGCACCCCGCCGCGAGGATAATCGCTGTTTTAAGAACCGGATTTCGCATGGGAGGAATTGTACCCGAACAACGCGGCGTGGCAATGCTCGATGACGGATTATTTATGTTGCATCCTTGTAAGCCCCGCCGCGACGATATTGCATTGCCCGACGCACGGTACGGGTGTAAATTTAACCGGGCAGACAAACGGATGAAAATCGTCATAAAAACAATCTTTCGGATACTGGCCGTGGTAGCCACGCTGTGTGTCGTGGCGCTGGTTGCAGGGAAGTTCTGGGTCATCCCCGCCTCCATACGCCAGCGCGTGCGCCGCGCGGTGGGAGAATACTGGAACGGAAGGGTGGAGATCGGCCGGGTCGACTTTGCGTACACAGGCCCGCTGACATTAAAGGATGTCAGACTGCTGGGTCCCAACAGCAAGGAATGGTTGCGGATAGACAATCTCACCGCGACGCTTCGCGACTGGCCCGGGAGCATGATACCCCTGGGCGGAACGGGTGAGCACCCCGTGCTGACCGACCTGGAGGTCAGGCGCCCGGTGGTGCGGGCGCATTTCATCGACGGCAAATGCGAGGTTCCCGCAAGGGAGCTTCCCGGCGAGGCGGGCGAGCTGCTGGAGAAGTACGTTGACCTTTCCTCGGTGAAGATCACCGGCGGCAGGGTGGTGTATGTCGACCGGGCCGGTCAAAAGGACGGATTGAAGGAGATGTCCCTGACGCTGCAGCGCAGCGGGGGCGAAGTCCGCGTGCTGGCGAGCGGGCGAGGGGCGGGCGGAACTTTCCGCCTGGCGGGTCCCCTGGCGCAAAAAGCGGACGGGACGTACGAGTTGCGTAACTGGTCGCTGGAGGCGCCGGGCGGGACGTTGAGCGACAACCTGCGGGCGACAGTCGAGGTGCGGCGCGACGAGCGCCGGCTTATTGTGCGTGATGTTTCGGCCGGGGTGGGGGGCGGTCGAGTAGACGGTAACGTCATACTGACATTGGACTTGCAAAAAGGCGTGTCTTACGTCGGGCAGGTCAGGGCCGAGGGAGTGAGCATGTCCCGGTTCGCCCGGAAATTCGCCGTCTCAAAGCCACCCACCCGCGGCAGGCTCGAGGGAGAGGTGTTCTTCAGCGGACGCAACGCCGACCTTTACGCGATCGGCGGGGGCGGATGGGTTTTCATGAACGACTCGGACGTGAGCAACTTCGCATTGTTCGGCGAGGTGTGGGAGTTCGCGGGCCTGGGTAAGATCGAACCGCTGAGAAGGTCGGACCTGCTGGCGCGTTTTCGCCTGACCGGTCCGGTGATGGTGATTCAAAAGGCACGGCTGACGAACTCGCTCGCCGCCTTCGACGCCCAGCCGGGCGGGAAAATCGACCTTTACAACCGCCGCCTGGACATGTACGTGATCGCCGCGGCGCTGAACGAGATACGCCGTGTGCTGGACCTGCTGCCCATACCGTTTCTTAAATCCACCACCAGTTTCACCGAAAAACTGATGCGCCTGCGGATCAAGGGTCGCTGGAGCGACCCGCCGGGCAAACTCATCCGCAAAGAGCCGCTCAAGGACCTCCAGGAGGGGTTCGCGGTGTTCGTGCAGCAGTCCGTCCGGAGCGGGGGACAAATCAGCAGGCAGGCCGTCGAACCGCTCAAAAAAATGTTCGAATCGCTTACCACGAAACCTGCAAAGTAAACAAGCCGGCCGTTTTCGAGGCGGATTCACGGAGTTAACTGAATAGAGCAGTTTGCAGAAAGATTGTCGTCATGTTCGTCGATGAGGACGAGTCCGGCAAGGACGGCGAAGCAGCCAATGCCATAGCATTGGCGATGCAGCCGGAC
>CAYZPY010000111.1:0-8361 GCA_964480425.1 uncultured Planctomycetaceae bacterium | reverse complement strand
TCGCGCTTGGCGATGTCGAAGCGGTCCGCCCCGGCGCCCCTGGTGCCCATCGACATGCTGTTGTCGAGGATGACCACTGCCGCGTAACGCCGACCGGCCAACCAGTCGCCAACCGCCTGGGAGACGGGTTCGGCCACCGCCACCGCCAGAAGCGCCACCAGCACCATGCGCAGCAGCATCAGCGCCAGGTGCTCGAGTTTCCTGCGGCGCGCCGTTCGCTCCATGCTTTTGCGAAGAAACCGCAGCGTGGGGAAATACACCTCCTGCGCCCTGGCGCTCGACACCAGGTGGATAACCACCGGCGCCGCCGCCGCCAGCAGACCAAGCAGCAGCAGCGGCGTGGCGAAGGAAAAGCCCACAGTCATTTCACCCGTGACCTCCGCATGGAAAGGTAATTCAGCAGCATCAACTCGTACGGCGTGTCGGTGCGAGTCAGCATGTATTCAATGTTGCGATCGGCGCATTCCCTGCGGTAACGCTCCACGAACGAGTTTATCTCGCCAACGTAGTCGTCCTTCACGTAGCGGGGGTCCACCTGGATCCGTTCGCCCGTCTCCATGTCTACGAACGACTGGACCCTGCGAAACGGAAACTCCAACTCCCCGGGATCCATCACGTGGAACAGTATTATCTGGTGCTTCTTGAACACGAAATGCTGAAGTCCGTGGATTACCTCTTCCGGATCGTCGTACATGTCCGAGATGATAACCACCAGCCCGCGCTTGGCGATCCTGTCGGCCAACTCGTGAAACGTGCCGGCGATGGCCGTTTCGCTGCCCGGGGAAATATCCTCCAGGTGCCTGAACATGCGGTCCAGGTGCGCCGGCGTGGAACTGGGGGTCAGGTGGAACCTGATCTTGTCGTCGAACGCCACCATGCCCACCACGTCCTGCTGGCGGCACATAAGGTACGCCAGGCAGGCGCTGAGGTGGCAGCCGTACTGTAACTTCGTTATCCCCCCGCCAAGGCGATAGTTCATCGAGCCACTGGCGTCCAGCAGAATGTAGCATCGAAGGTTCGTCTCCTGCTCGTACTGCTTGATATAGAGTTTGTCGGTGCGCCCCCAGGCGACCCAGTCCAGGTGGCGGATGTCGTCGCCCGGGCTGTACTCGCGGTGTTCGCTGAACTCCACCGAGAAGCCGCGGTGCGGGCTGCGATGAAGTCCCGATATGAATCCCTCGACCACCTGACGCGCCACCAGCGAAATGTTCTGGAACTTCGCTACACGGTCCGGCTCGAAATATTTGTACGCAGACTTCGCCATCTGTTTAACTTTTTATCGTCCCAACGGGGCGAGAATCGCATAGCCGGGGGGCTACTGTCTTTCGTCCCTTCGGGACTTAATAACCTGTCGGCTTGATTAATAAACTTCACCCTCATGTTCATAAAACACGAGCGTCTCGTGAGAGTATCGTTTCTGTCGCGTGATGGCCATTGCGGGCAGGTCTTCGGGCGGGTCGGCTTTTTTCGGGATGCGAAGGACTATCAGGCCGTCGGGATTGAGATGCTCCGACGCCGGGACGATCACGCCGCACCTTATCGCCTCCAGAGGCCTGGGGCGGCACATCGCGTGCGGCGGGTCCACAAAGACCAGGTCAAGACCGCCGTCGAATTTACCCAGCCAGCCCTCCAGGCGCTTTGTAACGTCACCTCGCCACACGACGGTCTTCTCTTCCAGACCCATTGCCTCGATGTTGCGCTTCAGGCGCGCCACCGCCGAGCGGTTGCGCTCGGCGAAGCAGCACCACGCCGCCCCGCGCGACAGCGCCTCCAGACCAACCGTCCCTGCCGCGCAGAACAAGTCCGCCACCGCTGCGCCTTGCACGCGACCGCCAAGCGTCGCAAAAAGCGACTCGCGGATACTCCCGGTCATGGGCCGAAGCCCCGCACCCCTCGGAGGGGGGAGCAACTTCCGACCCTTATGCTCGCCGCCTGTTATGTGTATCATAATCTAAAATAGGGACAGACCATTTTCCGCCATGCATCTAATCATACGGGAAACATGAACGAAAAGGAAAACAGGGTCTTTCCATTTTCCGTTTCGTCTTCTATTTGAACTCCGTGAACTATGTGGTTTAATTCAATCATGCAGACCAAGACCGGGATGCGAAAGCAGATACTGGAAGTGCTGGCGGCGATGGACGCCGATGAGGCCATCCGGCTCTCAGCGGCGGCGTGCGCTCTTGTGGTCGAAACGCCGCAATTCTTCTCGGCGGAAACGATCATGGCCTACATGCCCATTCGCGTCGAGATAGACTGCACGGATATAATCACCGCGGCTATGTCGGCCGGAAAGACAGTGTCCGTGCCGCGGGTGCGCAGCAAACAGCGGCAAATGGACGTGGTGGTTATCCGCTCGCTCGACGACGACATGAGCCGTGGCGCCTTCGACATACGCGAGCCGTCCGGGGGCGAAATCATCCCGCCGGGGCGGCTTGACCTTATAATAACCCCCGGCGTGGCGTTCGACCGCGCCGGCAACCGCCTGGGGCGCGGCGGCGGGTATTACGACAGATTTCTGACCCAGACCGCCCGCGCCACGTCATGCGCGCTTGCATTTTCGCAGCAAATCGTGGAAGCTGTGCCCGTCGGTCCCGACGACCGGCGCGTTGACATGCTCGTAACCGACCGCGAAGTGTTGTATTTTACGTAACGGACCGGTTTTACAGACCACCAGGGAGCAGGTGTAATGACCTCGACAGCAAAACGCATATTAGCAGGAATCGTAATAGCGGCCGCGATTATCGTGGCGACGGTCATATTCTGGCCGAGCAAAGACGAAACCGCCAATCCGCCGTCAGACAACGGCGGCAATATTAAAGCAATCTCCGGTACGCCAAGAAACGGCGGCGGCGACAACGGTGGCAACGGCGGCGGCCAAATCAGTCCCGCCACACAAAAGGACCCCCAAAAGCACGCCAAAGCCATTGAAAATTACAAAAAAGGCATGGCGCTCATCGAGGAAGGCAAAATTGTGCAGGGGCGCATCCCGCTGTCAGCGGCGCTGCTTTCGGGCGACCTGGACGCCGCGCAGGGCGAAACCGCGCGGGAGAAACTCGCCGAACTGGCGGACGAGATTATCCTCTTGAAGAAAATTTACGACGGCGACCCGTACGCCGAGCAGTATTTCATGCAGGCGGGCGAGACGCTGGCTGGCAAAAACGGCGTGGAGCGCCGCAAAAAACTGCACGTTCCGACCAGTTTCATCATGAGAATCAACGGCATTTCCGACGCGTGCAAGATACGCGCAGGGCAGGCGATTAAACTCATAAAGGGTCCCTTCCACGCCATTATCGACAAAAGTAACTTCACCATGGACGTCTACCTTCACCGCAAGGGACTTCCGAAAATTTACGTCAAACGCTTCCCCGTCGGCATCGGCAAAAACGGCACCACCCCCGCCGGAATGTGGAAGGTGGAACTGGGAAGCAAAATGAAGTACGCCCCGTGGAATCCGCCGCCCGGAAGCGGACACACAAGGGCAATAGAATGGGGGCAGAAGGATTATCCGCTGGGTAAAATGGGATACTGGATCGGGCTCAAAGGAATAGACGACGCCACCAGAAACCACACCGGATACGGCATCCACGGCACCGACGAGCCGGACAGCATCGGAAAGGCCCAGTCGCTGGGCTGCATCCGCCTGGCTGACGACGACATCGAACTGGTCTTCGCGATGCTCTACGAAGAGTGGTCCACGATCCTTATCAGGAAATAACGCCGTGACGGTCGCAAAATAACAGACTCAAACGACATGAAACTTACGGGGACATTCCGCTTTTGCGCGGCGTTTGCGATTGTGTTGAGCATCTCCGCGGCGCAGGCAGTGTCCGACACCCCGGCCGGACCCAAGGACCACACGGAGGTAACAGTACCCGACACAACCCTCCGCAAGGCCGTGCTGGGCGCACTCGACAGCGCCGCCGAGTCCGGTCAATACGAAAAACTGCGAGGCCTCGTCCGCCGCGCCGTGGTGGAACGAATGGCGTGCGGCGGCGTCGAGGACCTTACCGCACTGAACGACATGGTCTACGTCCTGCGGGCGTGCGAGTATCTGCCGTTGACCAAATCCGCCCCGACCGACGACCCGGGCACCGGCGCCGGCAACCTCAAACTGGACACGTGGCTCGTGAAGCACCGTGACGTGTCGCGTCTGCTGTTCAGAGCGCTTGGCGACGTCAACAACGTCACCGAGTGCATAGGCAAATTCCGCAAACTCCTCGCCGCCGAGCAAAAAACAATCCTTGCGTATCCCAACCTGGCGGTGGCGTTCGCCACTGCCCGTCCCATGAATTTCAGACTCAAGGACAGGACCAAAACCGCAACGCTTCTCGAATCGTTCAGGTGGTATACTAATTCCAAGGTCAATTTCCGATACGACCTTTGTAAAATACCATACGAGCTCTCGCGTCACCTGGCCGATTCGCGCCTGAGCATCGCCGAGCGCCGCTGGGTGGTTGGCAAATACGGCAAAATGACCGACCCGGCAACGTCGTATTTCCACCTGAAGTACGACACAGGGCATTACAAGCAGGGCAAGGACAAGAAGATTAAATCGCTTAAACTCTCCCTGCCGAACCTTCTGAAGGTCGGCGGGGTGTGCATAGAGCAGGCGTATTACTCCGCCCAGGTCTGCAAGACGCTGGGCATCCCGGCCGCCATCGTCTCCGGAGATGGCGCCAGCGGAATCGGGCACGCCTGGCTGGCAGCACTTAAGATAACCGCCGGGGGCAAACGCGCCCACTGGGACTCCACGACCGGGCGCTACCGTGCGCACCGATACTACACCGGCCTGGTGAACTCGCCCACCGGCGGAACGATGTTAGACAGCGAACTGGAGCTCACCGGCGCCGCGGCGCAGCTCCCGCTGAAGCGGCGTGAACACGCCGACGCCGCGGTGATACTGGCAAGGATTGCAGACTCGGCGCTGGGGCGCGACGTGACCGAAGGTCCCTCGGCCATAATTGAGCTCACCGCCCCGGTCAGGGCGAAAAAATCCTCGGGCAGGCCCAAACCGAGCAGAAAAATCGACATGAAGCTCGTCGAGGACCTCCTGCTGGAAAGCGTCAAACTCAACCTGGCGCACAAGCCCACATGGAACTACATCATCGAACTGCGCAGGTCCGGCGTGCTGCCCGTGGACCACCTGGACAGGTTTTTCGACGTGCTGGTCACGCAGACCGCCGAAAAGTACCTCGATTACAGTTGCCGGATGGTGATGGAAATAGCCCCCACCATAGAAGACGCCGACAAAAGGGAAAAGGTCTATCAAAGGGCGCGAAAAGTTTACCGCCGCCGACCGGACCTACAGGGAAAAATCCTCATCGCCCTGGCAGACATCTACGCCGAACAGGACAAGCCCGCCAGGGCGCTTAAGACCTACGAACAGGCAGCCATACGATCGGCGAATTTCGGACCCGTAATGCTTCAGGCCGCAAAAAATGCAGAAAATCTGCTGCTGAACAACGACCGCGCCGACCGGGCCATAAAAATGTACAAGGAACTCTGGACCAGAACCACACCCTCAAAGAGCGACTTTCGAAAATTCACAGCCCACTACAAAATCGGAAAGCGCCTGTCCGACCTCCTCGCCGCAGAAGGATACACCAAAAGCGCACAAGAAGTGCTCAACGCCATCGGCGATTAGCCCCTCGCTGTCCCTCGCCCCCCGTCAGTCCGTATTGAACAGTTTGCCTTCCTTTTTGCCCTTGGGCGCCGTTATGCCCAGGTGCTCGTAGGTCTTGATTGTCGCCACGCGTCCCCTGCGTGTGCGGGCCAGCAGTCCGCTCTGGAGCAAAAACGGCTCGACCACGTCCACCAGCGTGTCGGTCTCCTCGCCGAGCGTTGCGGCCACGGCCTCGATGCCCACCGGACCGCCGTGATAGACCTCGATAATCGTGCGAAGGAACCGCCTGTCCAGCTCATCCAGTCCGAGCGAATCTATCCGCTCCAGATCTAGGGCGGCGTCTATCACCTCGCGGGTAAGCTCGCCGTGCGATTCCACCTGGGCGTAGTCTCGGCAGCGTCGAAGCAGGCGGTTGGCTATCCGCGGCGTGCCGCGGGCTCGGCAGGCGAGCATCTCAAGCGCCTCGGGCTGGTATTTTATTTTGAGCATTTCGGCCGTCATGCGGCAGCGCCTCAACAGTTCCTGCGGCGACCAGAAGTCCAGGTGGTGCGATATGCCGAACCGTGTCCGCAGCGGCGGCGTCAGCAGACCAACGCGGGTGGTCGCCCCGATAAGCGTAAACGGCTTGAGCGGTAGGTTGATGGTCCGGCTGTGCATGCCCGAGTCCACCACGAAGTCCACCTTGTACTCCTCCATGGCCGGGTATATGTACTCCTCCACCGCCGCCGCAAGGCGGTGGACCTCGTCGATGAACAGCACGTCGCCGCGCTCCAGGTTGGTCAATATGCCAACCAGGTCGCCCGGGCGCGTCAGTGCAGGCCCGGACGTCACCTTGATCGTCGTGCCCATCTCGTTGGCGATTACGTGCGCCAGCGTCGTCTTGCCCAGCCCCGGCGGGCCGTGCAACAGCACGTGCTCCATCGGTTCGTCCCGCTTGCGGGCCGCCTCTATTGATATCCGCAGCTTCTCGAGGAGCTCGTCGCCGCCGATGCACTCGTCCAACCGCTGCGGTCTCAACGCCGCGTTGAACCGCTCGTCCTCCGGTCCGATATCGCCCGACGTTATTATCTTCTCACGCGCCATGCCTTATAATCTCAAATCTCAAATTCGCAATTTGCATTACACATTGCCGACCTTAAGTCTGTAAACACGCTGGATTATCTCTTCGGCGCTGGAGATATCCGGCTCATCCGCCATCACGCGCTGTATCAGCGCGATGGCGTCGGCCCTGCGCTCGCCAAGCTGCACCAGCACCGCCATCGCCTCTGCCGCCGGCGGGGGCATCCGTCGCTCGCCCTCAGCGGTCTGCGGCGCACGTCCGGCGAACACGTCCACCCTGTCGTGCAGTTCGGCCACTACCTGCTCCGCCGTGCGGCGCCCGATCTCCGGAAGCGACGTCAAAAACGTCGTGTCCTTGGTCTTGATGGCCGCGGCCACCTCCGTCACCGGACGCACCAGCGCCCGCAGCGCCTTGCGCGCCCCGATGCCCTTGACCGTGGTGAACAAACGGAAGAAGTCCTTGTCTCCCTCGGCCAGAAAACCCACCAGACGTGGCGTTTGCAAGCCGCGAGACGGGTCGCCCTCGAGGTAATGTATCGTGTGCAGAACCACGTCCTGCCCGACGCGCCGACCGAGCCGCTCGACGTCGCAGGCCGGCACCATCACCTCGTACCAAAGCCCGCCACCGACGTCTATCAGCGCCACGCCGTCGCCGGCATCTTCCAACCTGCCGCTTATTCTGGCTATCAAGTCTTGTCCATCCTTCCCGCACAATACACTACACCGAAACCGTCGCCCGTGAAAGTGGGATTTCCCAAGCCGACAGCAGGGCGCCCCCACATTCTGTAAACAAAGCCCCTGCGTGGATAATTTGCCGTTTTTTTCTACAAATTTTCGAACGTGCAGTAGAATAAATAATCGCGCGGAAAACAGGGAATGCTCATTTTGGGAAAGACCGTCAGCCCAACTCGCTCAACTGCTAACACGGTATGGAATTGGCAGTGTTTGATAGTGCCCGGCCAAAACGGGCGAGTCCCCGAGCCGGTGGCCATATCACTTATCGGCCTTGGCGCGATCGGCGCGCTGCTTCGCAGACACAGAGCGTAATCAGCAAGCACCCCGGCTCGCGGGGACCAATTACTTACCGCGGTCTTGCGGTATTTCGACTTCATTCCGCCTGCCATTGTATAACGGTAAGCGGGATTAACTGGACAAACCCCGGCCTGAAGTTGTAAATAAGCGGCGTGGACATATTCTGGATCATATTTCTATTCGCGCTGGGCGCGTGCGTGGGTAGTTTCCTCAACGTGGTAATCCACCGCCTTCCGCGAGGCATGGGCATCGTATTCCCGGCCAGTCACTGTCCCGCCTGCGGTCGGCGGATAAACTGGTACGACAATATTCCGCTGGTCAGCTGGGTGGCGCTGCGGGGCAGGTGCCGACACTGCAAGTCGCGGATTTCCACGCGATACGTGGTGATAGAGGCGGCGTCGGCGATAATATTCGCCGGGCTGTACGTGTGGTACTACGTCGTCGGCGGTAGATCCGGCGCCGGGCAGGTGGTGCGAACCTGGCCGACATACGCCGCACACGTAACGCTGTTCTGCGGTCTGCTGGCGTGCTCGGCGGTGGACATCGAGTATTGGATCGTGCCGCTGGAGGTATGCTGGTTCGTATCGGCGGTTGGCATAATCGCCGCCACGGCGCGTCCGACGCACTGGATGCCGGGCGCGGCG
>CAYZPY010000110.1:0-8453 GCA_964480425.1 uncultured Planctomycetaceae bacterium | reverse complement strand
CATTAGAATAATCGTGTTATCGAAAATTCGAAATCAAACGTTGGGACACTCGTGCAAAAATCCGACTATTTTACGCGCGATTTGTATTTTCGTTCGCCGCGCCCACGGCACGATAATCCCGTCTTTGCCCAGGACGCACGCGCGGGATTCCTCCGCACCCATCGCGTCCGGCGCATTGGCGACTATGTAATCGGCGCCCTTGGCGGCGAGTTTGACCAGGGCGGCGGATTCCATGCGCTCATCCGCGCCGGTCTCCAATGCGAACGCCACGATAACCTGATTGGCCCGCTTGCCGCCGCCCAGTGAGGCGAGGATATCCTCCGTGGGCTCAAGATGAAGGTCTATCGCCCCTTCGCTGCGGGAATATTTGTCTTTACGAACCCGGGCGGGCATGAAGTCTCCCACCGCGGCCGCCATCAAAAGCGCGTCGCAATTCGGGAAGTTCTCGTGAAGGGCCTGCTTCAAATCATCGAAGGTGACAAAACGTATGACGTTGCAGCCATGCGGCGAGTCATCAGCGGCGGGACATGGCCCTATTATCAACGTCACATCGTGACCGGCTTCCATCGCCGCCTCGGCAAGGGCGAGCCCCATGCGACCGCTGGAGTCGTTTGTGATAAACCGCACCTGGTCAATATACTGTCGGGTAGGACCGGCTGTTACGATGATGCGCATTTTAGTAGTTGATCAGTTGACTCGTTGACCGGTTGACGAATACGTGAGTCAACGAATTAACGAGTTAACGAATTAAGTATTTTCATGGTCTCGGCGAGGATTTCCCGTGGTTCGGCCATGCGCCCCGGTCCGGTTGTCCCGCAGGCCAGTCTTCCCTCGGCGGGACCGACGAAATTCATTCCCCACTCCCGGAGACGCTCGACGTTCTCGACGACGGGCGGCGCATTCCACATCCTGCTGTTCATCGCCGGCGCGATGAGAAACTCGCACGACCCGTGCGCAGCCAGGCACAGCGTGCTGACCAGTTCATCGGCGATGCCGAAGGAGATCTTGGCGATAATGTTCGCCGTGGCCGGGGCGACAATAACAAGATCGGCCGCGTCGGTCAGACTCACGTGCGCGGAGGAAAAATTCTCCGCGGCGTCCCACAAACCTGTGTAAACGCGACGGGCAGTCAGCGACTGGAACGTCAGCGGGCGGACGAACTGCTCCGCGGCGGCGGTCATCGCCACGTTCACGCCCGCGCCCGATTGCACAAGCCCGCTGGCCAAATCGGCGGACTTGTAGCATGCGATCCCACCGGTGACGCACAACAACACTTCTCGTCCGGCCAGTTCGCTGCTGTCGGTATCGTCAGCCATTATCCGTCCTCCCGCACGGTGTCCGCGGATTTACTTGAGATCCTCGGGCTTGGGTACGTCGGACTTCTCGTAATCTATCGCGATCTTGTCCTCGAGGATTTCCTGGATGACCACTTCCATGTCGGTCATCCCCTTCTTGCGCTCCACCAGCGGTCGCGAACCCTGGACCAGCTCCACCAGTCGCTTTTGAATAAGGGCGGTCAGTTTGAATCGCCCGCCCACCTTGTTGATGATTTCTTCACTTTTAAGGGCTTCGATCATTTCGGTTCTTTCTCCTGTCGTACGAGTCCGACAACCTCCCGGGTTGCCCGATCGAGATCATCGTTTACTACCCAGTGATCGTATATTCCGCTTTTTTCGGCCGTTTGCAGTTCATGTTCGGCCTTTTTCAGCCTGCGTGCGGCGGCCTGTTCGTCTTCGCTGCCTCGTTTGTGCAGGCGACGTCGAAGGTCGCTCATTTGCGGCGGTGCGATCATTATGAACGTCGCGCCCGGCATCTTTTCGTGCACCTGCATCGCGCCCTGCACGTCTATTTCAAGTATAACGGTTTTACCGGCGTCAATGGCGCTTCGGACCGGGGCGGCGGGCGTGCCGTAATATTCTCCGAACACCTCGGCCCACTCCAGCAGTTCGTCGTTTTCCATCATGTCCTCGAACTCGTTGCGGTCCACGAAGCGGTATTCGCGCCCGTCCTGCTCGCCGGGGCGGGGACCACGGGTTGTGACCGATACGCTGAAAACCGCGCCGGTGCGCCCAAGCACCCGGGTGAGTATGCTGCTCTTTCCCACCCCGGATGGTCCGGAAATAACTACGAGTTTTCCTTGTTCGGGCATCTGAACGTTCCGCGCGCGGACTATGCGCCTCTAAGACCTTTTACAAAACGTTTTGAACCTGCTCTTTGATGCGGTCTATCGCCGTTTTGACCTCGATAACAATCTGTGAGATTTCGGCATCGTTTGCCTTGGCCTGGACGGTGTTGGCCTCCCTGTGCATCTCCTGGGCTATGAAGTCGAGCTTCCTGCCAACGGGTCCGGTTTCCTTCATAGCCCGGCGAAACTGCTCCAGGTGGGAGTTCATTCTGGTCAGCTCCTCGGTTATGTCGCTGCGCTCTGCGAAGATGACCACCTCCCTGGCAAGAACGTCCTGGTCAATTTCAATCCGCTCGGCGGGGACCAACTCCTGGAGCGTCTTTTCCAGGCGCGCGCGGTACTGTCGGACAACCTGCGGGGCGCGATCGGCGATTCGCGCCGCGCCATCCTCGATGGTTTTGCAGTAATCCAGCAGTTCCTTCAGCAGATTGCGCCCCTCGTCGATTCGCATCCGCTCGACCTTCCCCACCGCCTGCTCCACCATTGCCAGAAGTTCTTCCAGCGTGCCGCTGCATATATCCTCCATCCGGGGCGGATTGCACACGCCGGGCAGTTGGAGCATTGCACCCAGGTCGATTCTCAGCGTGGGATTGGCGTCGATCTCCAGCGACCTGAGTTGCTCAATGTACGCCGAGAGCGCCTCAATGTTTACCGAGCAGGCGGACTGGTCCTGCGGAACTTTCAACTTGACCGAAATGGTTATAGACCCGCGAACCAGGCGCTCCCTCAGAAGAGATTCCATGTGCGCCTCGGCGGCGGTGAATCCCTCAGGCAGGCGGCAATAAAGGCGGAAATACCTGTGGTTGACCGAGCGTATCTCGACTACGTAATGAACCGAATCCGCCCTGCCTTCGGCGGAACCGTAACCTGTCATTGACTGAAGCATTGTTTTCTCAGGCATGTCGAGCGCTATTGAAAGCCGTTTTCATCCGGGCGGGTCGCCGGTTCGTTCGCATCGGCGGAGTCATTCACACCCGGGCGGGTCGCCGGTTCGGTGGCGGGGGCTTTCCCGGGCCCGTAATAGCCCGCGACCACTTCGCTTTCCTTGTATCCTTCCTTGTACGCCCTGGCCTTGAGCGTAGAACCGGGTTCCACCGTAACCTGATCGCGGTAACGCAGTTCCTTCATGGGGGTCGGGTCGCTTCCGTCAAGCGTGTAGTATATCTCGCTGTCTTTGGTTTCGCAGCGTATGCTCACCTGTTGTGCCTGGTCGTATCGTCCCGGCGGCGGCGTGAACGACGGCTCCTTGACCTGCTGAAGGGGCGGGCGCACCACCAGGGCGGTAATCACCGCCAGGGACAGGAATAATACGGTCAACACTATCGTCACCCACGTAAAGACGTCGCCCACGCGGGTGCCAAACGCGCTGCTGCCCAGGCCTCCAAAGGCCGCACTGAGACCCCCGCCCCGGCCTTTCTGGAGAAGAACCACTATCACCAGCAGCATGCAGACTATCACAAACAGCGTAAGTAAAAATACGTCCATGTCGCTTTAACACCTCATCAGTTATTCGGGGTAATCCGGCCGCTCAGGAGTCCTTATCGGTCTCCACGCCGGCATGCACTATTTGGGCGAAGTCGTCGACCTTGAGCGACGCCCCGCCGACCAGTGCTCCGTCGATATCGTCCTGTGCCAGCAGTTCCGCCGCGTTGGCCGGCTTGACCGATCCACCATATTGTATCCACATCTGTCGGGCAAGGGCATCGTCGTATTTTTCACTGACCATCTTGCGTATCATCGAGTGGACCTCCTGCGCCTGGTCCGGCGTGGCGGTCTCTCCGGTGCCGATAGCCCACACCGGCTCGTAGGCGATGGTTATCCGTTTGGCCTGCTCGGCGTCGACGCTTTCGGCACCGACCTCGACCTGCCTGCGGACCACATCAAGCGTCTCACCGCTCTTGCGCTGCTCCAGCAGTTCGCCAACGCAGAATATCACTTCAAGCCCGTCGGACAGGGCCTTGAGTATCTTGCGGTTTATCACCTCGTCGGTCTCCCCGATGACGTGGCGGCGCTCACTGTGTCCTATTATCGCGTAGCGGCATCCGATGTCCTTGAGCATCGAGGCCGATATCTCCCCGGTGAACGCGCCGTTGTCCTCGTAAAAGACGTTCTGGGCGCCCAGGTCGATGTTGCTTCCCGAAAGCGCCTCGCCCACCGGCGCCAGGTACACAAACGGCGGGCACACCGCAAGGTCCACCTTCTCGACCGAGCCGATTTTCTCTACGAGTCCCTGCGCCAGTTCTCGCGCGCCGGCGGTGTCGGTGTTCATCTTCCAGTTGCCTGCTACAAAAAGTTTCCTCGTCATCGTTTCTCCTTCTGTTTAAGTATTCATACTGTCGTCCGTGTTTCGAATGAGCTTATTTTCCGCGGTCTTATACCGTCTCGGTCGCCCGCGGGAAACTGCCCAGCACGTGCAGGTCGCCGCAGTGCTTGCCCGCCTCGTCCAGCGCCCGTATGAAATTCTCGTCCTGGTAATGACCCTCGGCGTCCACGAAGAAGTAATACTCCCACGCGCGGCGCTTCGAGGGGCGCGTGTCTATGTTGGTAAGGTTTATTCCGTGCTTGGCCAGCACGTTCAACACCTCGACCAGCGCCCCAGCGCGGTGCGCTGTTGTGAACATAAGCGCGGTCTTGTCGTCGCCGGTTTTCTGGGCCGGCTGGGTCGATATTACGAAAAATCGCGTCAGGTTATTCGGGTCGTCCTCTATCCGCTCGAAGACCACCTTCAGCCCGTAAAGTTCCGCCGCCAGTTCCGAGCCGATGGCGCCCAGGCCCTCGGTTGCTGCGGCCATCTCGGCCGCCCTGGAGGTGCTGGCGGTGGGAATGACCTCCACGTGCTTGAATCCGCCCGAGAGCCAGTTACGGCACTGTGCAAACACTTCCGGCTTGGAGGCCACTGCCGTTATCTTCTCCGGCGGGCAGTTGGCAAGGAGGTTGTGGTGAACCTCGACGATGACCTCGGCGCAAATGTAAACGCTGGCGCCGATAAAGGCGTCGAGCGTATCGACGACGCCCCCGCCGACGGTGTTTTCTATGGGCACAAGCCCCAGGTCGCAGTGACCACGCGCCACCTCGTGAAATATGGCGCGTATGTCGGCCATCGGGGCATACTCCACCGACGCGCCGAACTTCCGCATCGCGCCGAGATGCGAAAAACTGCCCTCAGGCCCGAGGTAACCTATCCGCAGGGGCCTTTCCAGGGCGAACGAGCCGCTCATCAACTCGCGGTATATCGCCCGCAGGGTCGCCGGGGGAAGCGGACCCTGGTTCATCCGGGAAACCTTGACCAGCACCTGCTTTTCCCTGTCCGGGGCGTAGATGGGCGAGCCGTCTTCCTGCTTGGCCTTGCCCACCTCCACCACCACCTCGGCGCGCCTGTTGAGCAACTCGACGATTTTTTCGTCCAGTTCGTCTATCTTCCGCCGTAGTGCGGAAAGGTCTTTCGGCTGTTTGTCCTGTTCCTTTGCCATGTCTTTGCAAAATCCCCACGCGCTAAAAGAGTTATCGCTGAAAAGGCGAACTGTTTATGTAACCGCTTTATCACTCGCCGGTCAAGCACTTTTGCCTCGACCAGGCCCCCGGCGACTCTACAGGTTCACTTCCACGTCTCTCAGCTGCCTGGCCACGACGGATACGTCCGCACGGGAAGACATGTCCAGCACCGCCGCCTCGAAGGCAAGCACACGGAACTTCCGCCCCAGGGCGTCTATGGCGTACTGGACGGCGTCGGTCACCTCCAGTTCGCCGCGCGGTGAGGGCTCCACGGTCCGGCAGGCGTCGAAAATCGCACGACCGAACCGCCAGCAGTTCATGCTCACGCAGACCGGCTGGGGGAGGGATTTTATCGTATCGGGGTCCGGTTTTTCGATTATCCGGATCATGTCGCCGTTGGAATCCGCCTGCACCACTGCAAATTTCGTGATTCGCTCCTCGGAGATGTTCGACGAGGCCGTCATACTGTCGCGTTCGAACACGGCCAGACCCTCGGCCGGAAGCTCGCGAAGCGCCGAAAGCGCCTCGATGGGATAATAATTATCCGAATTGACTACCAGGAAGTAATCGTCGCCGGCGAACCGCTCTGCCGCCAGCACGGCGTCGGCGGTGCCCAGCGGCTCGTCCTGAACGGCAAACTCAATGGATATTCGATTGGTCTCCAGCGAGCCGAAATAATTCCGCGCCTCGTCGTGTTCCGGCCCAAGCACCAGGCATATCCGCCGGTATCCCGCATCGGCCAACCCGGACAGCACGTAATCAAGAAAGCATCTTCCGGCACCCACGGGCATCATCGCCTTTATGCCCGTTTTGGCGACCGCCGCCTGCTCGCCGCTCAAATCCGCGGCGTCGTCGGGCTTCTGCATCCGTGTGCCCAATCCACGCGCCAGTATCACCGCCTTGTCGGTATCCGCACTCATTCGAACTCTCCGTTAACCTGTTGTCCCACCTGCGCGGCGCGACGGGATTTGATATTTCCGGCCGGTATGATAAAGTGAATTTTCGCTTTCTACAATGTAAAGATTACTATGAGTATGAAAATTCATCCGTTCAACATCATGGCCAAGCCGGTCTGCGGGGTGTGCAATCTCGACTGCCGGTACTGTTATTACACCTCCAAGCCCCGTGATCTGTACCCCGAGGTCAAAAGGCAATCGGACTTCATGATGTCCGACGATTTACTTGAGGATTACACGCGGCAGTATATCGAGGCCCAGCCGGTGCGGTGCGAGTTCGGCTGGCAGGGCGGCGAGCCGACGCTGGCGGGGAAGGACTTCTTCCGCAAGGCGTTCGAACTACAGAAAAAGTACAAAAACCAGAACCAGGTCGTCACCAACGCCTTCCAGACCAACGGCACGCTCCTGGACGACGAATGGTGCGAAATGCTGGCCGAGAACGACGCCCTTGTGGGAATATCGCTGGACGGACCGCCCCAGTGGCATGATTCCTTCCGCAAGGACCACGTCGGCAAGCCCACCTTCCACCGCGCCTGGGCTGGGCTTGAATTGCTCCGCAAGCACGGCGTGGAATACAACGTTCTTGTCACTCTCAACAGCGCCAACGCCCCGCACACGGGAGACATCTATCGATACTTCGCCAACCGAGGCGTGCAGTATCTTCAGTTCATCCCCATACTCGAGCGCAAGCACGACGATTCGCCCACGGATTTCTCCTGCACAGCAGAGCAGTTCGGAAGGTTCATGCTCGACGTGTTCGAACTGTGGGCCACGCGCGATGTGGGCAAGGTCTCCGAGCGGTTCATAGACAGCGTGCTGCACCAGATGGTCTTCGGCAGCGCCTCCACCTGCTGCTACGCCCAAAGGTGCGCAAACGCACACGTGCTGGAGTTCAACGGCGACCTGTACGCCTGCGACCACTTCGTGTTCAAGGAATGGAAAATCGGCAACATCGCCGAGCGGCCTCTGGCGGAGTTGGTCAACGACCCCCTGCTGGAAGAATTCGCCAGGATGAAGACCGAACTGCCCGCCCGCTGCCGCGACTGCGAATATCTCCAGTTTTGCAACTCCGGCTGTCCCAAGCACCACCGCCCCGTCGGCACGGACCCGGACAGGTACAACCACTTCTGCCAGGGATACAAGATGTTCTTCGCCGAGGCGCTTCCGGAACTGTACCGCATGGCCGAGTACATCCGCCGCGATGAGATGCCCCCGCCCAAGGACCCCTCGCGCCACGTGAGGCGATTCGACGACGCCACACCGAAGACCGGCCTGGTCGACACCGCCGGCCGCATGCCCGGGCGGAACGACCCATGCCCCTGCGGCTCGGGCAAAAAATTCAAAAACTGCTGCGGACGATAACAGCCGCAGCTCGTGCTACGTAGCCCGTACGGGCAGAGTAGTAAGGTAGCGGCACGCCACGCCGAAGTCCCGCCCGTACCCAGACGGGTTCCCTACGGGCCGTAAGGCCGTATGGACGGGCGGGACGAAGGCGGGAGGAAGCAGAGAATTTCGGATTCATGATTTCGGATTTATTTTCTGACACTCCTTTCACCCTCACACGAAACATCGCCCCTGCGCGCGCATTTTCGCCGCGAATTAAAAAAAGATGCCTCCCGTAGGAGGCATCTTTTGGCCGGTTATAGGTCGGCCTGCCTTGCGGTCTGGAAACCTTGGTGTGAAAAGGAATCCGGACCAGGATAGGTTACAATAATTTTATTATAGACAAATTCCGCACATCGTGTCAAAATAATTTTACGGATAATCGCACGAGTGTCCCATCATAAGTCGAATAATGACAACTGGATAGAATTTGGCTG
>CAYZPY010000109.1:0-8788 GCA_964480425.1 uncultured Planctomycetaceae bacterium | reverse complement strand
CAGAAGCGTGTGAAATATACCTATCGACGCTGCCGTGCCCATCAGCACAATTAGTTCAGGGGACATAATATATCCGACTGTGATTTCTAATCATTAATACGAAGTTTCAATGTTTTATTACATCGGCCGCGTCAGTTCAAATGAAAATAATTTCCTGCGCCCGCACAATCGTAATTAATCCGTTCGCCACGACTCTTATGAGAAACATGTCAATTTGCCCGATAATTGAAACCGTCGTCCGCAACAGTTACCATGTCCGTTTATCGTGGCCAAAAGGAACCGGGACAACCAGTGGACGCGACAGGTCGAGGCCCTGGAGGAAGAACTGCGGCACTATCGCCGAAAGCGCGATCGCATCCGCGACCTGGTCGGGCAGATCGGCGGCAAGAACCGCAAAAGGCGCATGATGGTCATCAACGCCGTTTTCCTTGTGCTCGTGCTGGCCTGCTTCCTGACCGACGCGCTTCAGTACGCATTCGGCTTCGAGATAAAATTTCTGCCCCCGCTGTTCCTGCTGGAACTGGCCGTACTGCTGGTCTCGCTGAAGATCGTCTGGATGATCCACCAGTCAACAAGGGTCGAGCACTTCCAGTTCTGGATTCTGAACTCCATCGAGTACCGCCTCGACCAGATCAACCGGCGAACAAAATCACTCGAGAAAAAAATCTCCGATTTAGAACCACAGAGTTCACAGGATTAAACAAATGGTGTCGCCAGACTACTTTTGAAATAAATTTCCTCTGAATTCTCAGGGTTCTTTGTGGCTGCTACCATCAATGCCGCATGCGTTCGGCCAGGAGCACCACGTCGCGCAGACCCTGCTCGTCGCGGGCCTCCATCCACCGCTTCTTGAAATTCGGCTCCTGGACCACCTGTGCTATCGACGACAGCGCCTGGAGGTGAAAATTCCGCTCGTCGCTGGTGCCCACCAGCACGAACACCGAGTGCACCGGCTCTTTGTCCGGGCCGAAGTCGAAGCCCTTGCGGCTGCGGGCCAGGAGTATGTCGAACGCCCTCTCGCCTTCGAGTATCACATGCGGCACGGCCAGTCCGGGGCTTATCACCGTGCTGCTGTCCTTCTCGCGGGAGACCAGGGCGTTGTACAGACTCTCCTTGTCCGCCCCGAGGCGCTCTGCCAGTCGGGCGGCGGCATGGTCGAACAGGTCCTCGGCCGACATCTTTTCATCGAAGTCCGCCACCGCGCACTTTTCGAGTATCCTGTCGAAGCGGTCCAGTTCGATCTCATCGCGCTGGCGGATGATGTCCTTAAGTTCGGCCTCCAGCGTGCCGTCCACCAGTTCTCGTGCGGTTATCCGCTGGACCAGGTGAAGCAAGGCCGAATCGCGCTGCACTCGCGCCCGACCGTAGAACCAGTATAGGCAGAAGCCCGACACGGCCAGCACCGCGCCTATCACGTACGCCTCCACGCCCATCTCGAACAGCAGCAGCAGAAAGCCGAATATCCCGGCAATCTGAATCCACGGGTACAGCGGCGCCCGGAACGTCGGCCGGTAGTTCTGAAGTCCGCTCTCACGAAGCATTATCACAGACAGGTTCGCCAGTATGTTCGTCAGTATCAGCCCTATCGAGGCCGCCTCGACCAGCACGTACAGTTCGAAATACTGCGGCAGCACCACCATCGCGCCGGTCAGCAGCAGCGCAACGTGCGGGGTGTTGAACCGCCTGCCCACGCGCGCCACGCCGCGGGGCAGCATGCCGTCGCGGCTCATCGCCAACAGGTAGCGCGAGCCGGTCATTATGCCCGCGTTGGCCGTGGTCAGGAACGCCAGCGACGCCGCCACGCCCAGTGCTATCTGCCCGCCGCGACCCATGAACGTAAACGCCGCGTCGGCGATGGGCGTCAGCGACCCGGACAGGTCCCTGCCCGCCAGCACGCCCACCGTTACGCCAACCATCAGCATGTAAACCGCCGTCACTATTACCAGCGACAGTATCATTCCCCCGGGTATCGTACGCGAGGGGTGGCGGATTTCCTCGGCCACGCTGGCGATCTTAAGCAGACCGCCGTACGAGACGAACACGAAACCCGCCGTGGCAAGTATCGCCGTTCCGCCGTGCGGCGAGAACGGCTCGAACCGCGCCACGTCCATCGCTCCCAGCCCGCGGAACACGAACACCGCCATCAGCGCAAACAGCCCCGCCACCAGCGCCAGCTGCACGCGCGCCGCATGACGAACGCCCACCAGGTTCAGCACCACGAACGCCACGCCAAGCGCCGTGCCCGTGATTCGCATGTCTATCGGCGTAAACAGCGCCACGAACGCGGCCATGCCCACCAGCGCGAAGGAGGCCTTGAGCGAGAACGCCACCCAGTTGAACAGCCCGGCCACCGTTCCCACCGCAGAGCCCATCCCCCGGGTTATGAAGAAGTAGTCGCTGCCCGCCCGGGGCATTGCGGTGGCCAGTTCCGCTGTGCTGAGCAGACCCGGCACGGCCAGCAGACCCGCAAGCATGTACGCCACGACGACCGCCGGGCCAGCCTTTTCGTACGCCAGGCCCGGAAGCACGAACAGACCGGAACTGATCATCGCACCGGAGGCGATGCAGAACACGTGCGACAGGCCCAGGCCTTTCTTCAACTTCGCCATGCGAGAACCTTTGGTTGCAGACGCAGAGTTAGTAGAGGAAGCAGAGTTACAGATATTCACAAATAGCAATCGAGATAAATTTTATAATGGCTCTGTTTCTCCGCGCCTCTGCGACGTTGTATTCAATTATATCATCCCTCGCAAAACACGACATCGGCTAAAGTTATTCGCCGGCTGCATCTATGGAGTTTAACGGATACCCCATGTCTCGATGAACATCGGAATTTCACGGACTAAAATATAATTCGCGTTATTCACAGCTATTTATTCCCCCACGACAGTGATTACAACCTTTCGCCGGCGCGGTTTAATGTCGCATTCTAAGTGGAAGATTTGCTGCCAGGTGCCAAGGACGAGTTGTCCTTGGGATACAGGCACGGTCAGCGAGGGGCCCATGGCGGTGGCCTGGAGGTGCGAGTGGCCGTTTCCGTCGTGCCAGGCCTGCTCGTGGCCGTAGGCGCGGCTGGGCGGTATGAGCTTGTCCAGCATCTCGGGCAGGTCGCGCTTCAGGCCCGGCTCGAACTCTATCGTCCCCACCGTCCCGGTCGAGCCGACGTTGTGGACGTTGACGATTCCAGTGCCGATTTTCGAGTCTCTCACCGCCTGTGCGATCCGGCCGGTGATGTCGTGCATGTCGCGATGGCCTGTGGTTTTAATCTCAACTTCGCTCTGGTAAACAGTCATTGGAAATCTCCATTCATCGTGTCATGGGCGGGATGCCCGCGTTACGTTCAAATTTCAAATCTCGCTGCGACGAAGGTATGGTCGGATGGTTTGGGGTCGCGTCTGCGACGGGGCTCGACGTCCACGAACGCTTCAGTCGACTTATCGGCCAGGGGCCTTGTGGCCAGCACGTGGTCCAGTCGCCATCCACGGTTGGCGTCCAGCGCCCGCGGCATGCGGTAGTCCCAGAACGTAAACACGCCCTCATCCGGCACGTGCTTGCGGAACACGTCCACAAACCCCCACCGGACCACGGCGTTGAACGCGTCGATGACTTCCTTGCAGTGGCACACGTGCGGCCAGATGCGGTCGTGGTCGTAAACGTCCTTGGGCTCCGGGGCGACGTTCAGGTCGCCCACCCACACAAGCGGCGTCTTTTTGGCGTCGAACCGCTCGGCGAGGTAATCCCGCAGGCGGACGAACCACTCGAGCTTGAAGACGAACTTCTCCGTGCCCAGTTCATAACCCTGCGGCACATAGGTGTTCAGCACCTGCGCGTCGGCGTACTTAATGCACGCAAGTCGCGGGGCGCTTTGTCCCTCGTCGTCGCCCAGGCCGAACGACACTTCATCCGGGGCGTCCTTCGTCACCATGGCCACGCCGTTGTAGCCCTTCTGCCCGCGGAACGCCACGTGCCAGCCGGCGTCTTCAAAATCCCCCACCGGAAACATCTCATCGGTGCACTTGGTCTCCTGGAGGGCGAGCACGTCTGGGGAGTATTTTTCGAGCCAATCCAGCACGATCGGCAGCCGCGCGCGTATCGAGTTGCAGTTGAACGTCGCTATCAGCATTGCGTCTCTCCGACGATGCGGGCGATTGCGCGGTCGTGGTATCGCGCCAGAAATAATTGCGCCGCAAGCGCGCCCAGCAGCGCCATGAACATGTCCTTTTGTGCATCCCACTTGTCGCCCTGTGCGGCGATGAACTCATCGGCGCCGCTCTCGCCGACGACCGTCGCAGAGCCCCACTCGAAAAGTTCGTAGCCCGCCGATATCGCCACCGCGATGCAAATCACGACAAAGAACAGCCACTTGCCCGCCCTCAGCGGGCTGGTCCGCAGGAGCACCTCGCGTGCGAGAATCGCCGGGGTGAAGCCCTGGGAGAAGTGCCCGAACCGGTCGTAATGGTTGCGCGCCAGGCCCAGGGCGTCGCGGGCCCACAGCCCGGGCGGGACGCGCTGGTATGTGTAATGCCCGCCGACGATGAGTATGACGCCGAAGAACCACGCCGCCGCGTACGCCAGCGTGGTGAAGCGGAATCGGCGGTAGACGGCGATCATTATCGCCCATCCGATGATGGCCGGGGCGACCTCTGCGACCCAGGTGGGCCAGTGGTGCGGGCTCACCGCCGACCACGCCAGCACCGCCACGCCCGTGGCCAGCAGGATACCATGAGTAAACTTTTGCTTCATTTCGCGAGTCATATGGATACAATCTTTGCCAACAGAATAAACGACGGCGGAGTTATTTCAAAGCGCGTCCGGGGAAAGCCCAATCGCTACCCGGACCCGAAACCAAGAGAAGGGAACATCATGGAGTACAAAAAGATAATCCCCTGCCTGGACACGCGGGACGGAAAACTGGTCAAGGGCGTTCATTTTGTGGATATCAAGGAACTGGGCGACCCTGCCGTCGCGGCCGAGGCCTACAGCAACGCCGGTGCCGACGAACTGGTGTTTCTGGATATAACGGCGACCGTCGAAGGGCGAAAGACGCTGATAGAGGCCGTGCGGCGCACGGCAGAGCGGATTTCCGTGCCGCTGACGGTGGGCGGGGGGATATCGAGCACCGACGACATGGAACGGATGTTCGAGGCAGGCGCCGACAAGGTGTCGGTCAACACCGCGGCCGTGAGGCGTCCCGAGTTGGTTTCCGAGGCGGCGGAGAAATTCGGCCCGGAAAAAATCACCGTTGCGATAGACACGCGCGGCAGCGAGTCGCTGCCGTTGGGCTTCGAGGTTATGGTCGAGGGCGGGCGCCGGGGCGCCGGCATAGACGCGATCCAATGGGCCCAAAAGGTCGTGGCGATGGGCGCCGGGACGCTGCTGCCTACGAGCATGGACGCCGACGGCACCCAGGCCGGATACGACATACCAATGACACGTGCAGTGGCCGACGCGGTTGACGTGCCGGTAATCGCATCAGGTGGGGCGGGCGAACTGGAGCACCTCTCCGAGGCGATACTGGAAGGACACGCCGAGGCGGTTCTGGTGGCCTCGATTGCCCACTACGGAAAATTCACCATCGCCCAGATGAAAGAGCACCTTGCCTCAAAGGGAATACCGGTCAAGACATAAAATCTGAGATTTGAGATTTGAAATTTAATGCTCCACCGGTTCGCCGAGCAGTTCCTTGACGGCCTGTAGTTTTTCCTTCAGCAGTTGCTCGTCTTTGGCCTCGAGGTTCAATCTCAGCAGCGGCTCGGTGTTTGAGGGACGAACATTGCACCACCAGTCTTCGAACTGGAGGGTGACGCCGTCAAGCCAGTCCACCTCGGCGCCGGAGAACTTTTCGGCGATTTGTTTCATCATGGCGTCCTTGTCCTCGACCTCGAAATTTATCTCGCCGCTCTGGCAGTATCTCCTCATCGGGGCCATTATCTCGCTGAAAGGCCTGTTCTGCTCTGCCAGAACGGTAACGGCCGTGGCGAACGCGATGGCGCCGGAGTCGCAGTTGTAGTTGTCGCGAAAATAGAAATGCCCCGAGAGTTCGCCGCCGAAGACGCCGTGCCCGTCGGCCATCGCCTTTTTCATGAATGCGTGTCCAACCCGCTCTCGTCTGGGCACGCCCCCGGCCGCGCGAATCTCCTCGGGCACCACGCGGGACGAGCGGAGGTCGTAAACCACCATCGAGCCGGGATTATCGCGCAGGAAGTACCTGGCCAACAGCGCGGTCAGCAGGTCGCATCCGACAATCTGTCCGTTCTCGTCCACGAACATGCACCGGTCGGCGTCGCCGTCGAGGCATATGCCCATCTCGACGCTTTTCTTCTTTACGGCGGACTTGAGCTGCTTGAGGTTCGCCTCGACCAGGGGGTTGGGCGGGTGCGAGAAGCCCTTTCCGATTTCGAAGTTCAGCGGCACCAGATCGACCGCGGCGTCGCCGAAGACCTGGGGCATCATCTTTCCGCCCATGCCGTTGGATGCATCGGCGGCGACCTTTATCCGCCGGGCGGGACGGAAAAACTTCATCACGTGCCCTCGATAATCGTCCCACAGGTCCTGGCGCACGACCTCCGAGGCAATGGACGCCGATGACGGCATCCTACGCAGCGTGGAGACTATGTGCCTGATTTCCTTCAGACCCGTGTTCTGACCGATCGGTCGTGCGCCGGCGCCTGAGATCTTGAAACCGTTGTACTCCATGGGATTGTGCGATGCGGTTATCTGGATACCCCCGCAGGTGCCGAGGTGATTAATAGCGAAGTACACCATCGGCGTGTCGCATTGTCCGATGTCGACCACGCCGGTGCCGCTGGCGGTGACGCCCTCGATAAGCGCCTCTGCCAGCGAATCGCTGTGCGGGCGCATGTCGCGACCGAGCACGATGCGGTTGCTGGCCGCCTGACCGCGCTCATACCCGCTCAATAAGCTCCGCAGAAACTGTCCGGTGGCGTGTCCGACCTTCCAGGCGAGGTCCTCGGTTATCTCCTCGCCGTAGATTCCGCGTATGTCATAGGCCTTGAATACTTTGTCAAGTATCGACATATCAAATCCTTTCACAGGCGCATCAGGTTCCAATTATCATATTATATCTTGAATTTCAAATCACGTTCGATACAACTTGTTCTAATAAAAGTTATGCCAGGCCGCAATTTATTCCGAAACTCTAACAGGACGGTCGGCAATTATATAACCCGACGTTTGAAAATGAAAAAATCCACATTTTTTACGCCGATACTTACCGCATCTGTTCTCCTGACGCTTGGTGGGTGCGTCCGGCCCGGGACGTTCGCGCCCGGCCTGATCAGCCGCTACCAGGAAGAGCTCTCCCGTCGCGGTCCCCACCCTCGGCGCGGATACCGCGGGCTGGACCTCCTGACCCCTGCGCCCACCACCGCTCCACTCGGCATCGAGGTCAAGCAGGACCCTGAAACGCAACGTCCCCTGATCGAGATTTCGATTCTGGATGTCATCATAGCGGCGCTGGAGAACAATCCTGACATCCGGGTGGTGAGTTTCACACCCGCCATCGCCCGCCAGGAGATGATCCAGGCCGCCGCGGAATTCGATTACGTCATCTTCGGGTCGTACACTTACGAAAAGGTTGACGAGCGCCCGCTTGCGGAATTTTTCGGCGGTCAAAGCAAGGTTCAGGAATTCGAGGCGGGTCTGAAGCAAAAGGCCGTTACCGGCGCCGAATGGTCGTTGAGTTGGACGTTCACCCGCACGTGGGACGATTCCACTTTTGCAAGCCTCGACAAGCGCTACGAGCCCAGACTTGTCCTGGAGGTGACCCAGCCGCTGCTGCGAGACGCTTGGCCTAAATTCAACCTCGCCACGCTCCAACTGGCGCGGACCGACTACAAGACTTCGCTGGCGCAGTTCCAGCAGGGCGTCGAGGAGGTGCTTCTGGAGATCATCGCGGCGTACTGGACGCTTTGGCAGGCGTCGCGGAACGTGGAGATTCAGCAAGACCTCCTGTCCGATACCGCCGAGACTCTCAGGCGTCTGATTGCGCGGTCAGACCTGGACGCCACGGCAGTGCAGATAAAGCAGACCGAGGCCGCCGTGCATACGCGCCGCGTAGCGCTCGACCAGGCCGAAAAGCAGTTCGACGACGCCCGCGACCGGCTGGGAAGACTGGTCTCCCACGAAGCGTTCAACACGATATTCGACGGTCTGGTCGTCACCACCACGCCGCCGAGCGACAGGGAAGTGAACGTCGACGTCGAGGATCAGCTGCTGACGGCGCTGACGTACAGTCCCGCCCTTCGGCGGGCGCGCCTGGCCATCGACTCGGCGGACATTAACGTGTACATCGCCAGGAATCAGACGCTTCCCCGTCTGGACATCTCCGCCTCGACCCAGTTGCATGGGCTGGGCGGTTCGCCTCACGAGTCGTTCGACTGGTTCCACACCGGCAACTACATAGGTTACTCGGTGTCGCTGATGTTCGAGTATCCCATCGGCAACCGCCAGCGGGAAGCACAGTTGCGATCGCGCCGCCTGGAGCGCAGCCAGGCGATCTCGCAACTGCAAACCACCGCCGACCGGATCGCTTCGAGCATCCGCAGCCAGGTAAGGGAAATCTACAGAACGTTTGAAAAAATAAGGCTTCAGCGAAGCGCGGTGTCTGCCACCCGGAAAGAACTTCGCGCCATCGAAGACATCGAGCGCATCCGCGGACAACTCACACCGGAATTTCTACAACTTAAGCTCAACACCCAGCAGAGACTCGCCGTCGCCCGGCGCGAGGTTCTCACCGCCATCGTGAACTATAACATCGCACTTGCCC
>CAYZPY010000108.1:0-8912 GCA_964480425.1 uncultured Planctomycetaceae bacterium | reverse complement strand
ACCACGGTAGCGACGAATCTGGCCGTCACGGCCGCGGACTGCGACGGAATAAGCGTGGGCTACGTCGATTGCGACGTAGAAGAGCCCAACGGGCACATCTTCCTGAAGCCCGAAATCACCGACCGCAGCGACGTGTGCGTGCCGGTGCCGCAGGTCGATGAGGAAAAATGCGACCATTGCGGAAGGTGCGGGGATATCTGCCAGTTCAACGCCATCGTCGTGGTCGGCGAGCAGGTGCTGGTGTTCGACCAGTTGTGCCACTCCTGCGGCGGATGCCACTGGGTATGCCCCCGGAACGCAATAACCGAAAGGCAGCACAAGATCGGCACAATGGAAACAGGGCGGTCCGGCGGAATGTATTTCACCCACGGCATGCTCAACATAGGCGAGGCGATGAGCCCGCCGCTCATCCGCAGAATCAAGGCCGAGGCGCCGAAAGCGGACCTGGTCTTTTTCGACGCGCCGCCGGGAACATCCTGCCCGGTAATACAAAGTCTGCAAGACTCGAACCTTGTCATCCTCGTCACCGAGCCGACGCCGTTCGGGCTTCACGACCTGAAGCTCGCCGTAAAGATGGTCCGCGCGATTGAAATGCCCTTCGGCGTGGTAATCAACCGCTCCGGAATCGGCGACGACCTCACACACGAGTTCTGCCGACAAGAAAACATAGAAATACTCGCCGAAATACCCGACGACAGGAAAGTCGCCGAGGCCTACTCCCGCGGCGAGATGATAATCCGCACGGTCCCCCGTTTCGTGGACATCTTCACCGACCTGGCTGAAAGAGTAACCGAACTTGCCTCCGGGGCAAAACCGAACGCAGACCGGCACAAAAACGAACATGAGTAAGAAAACAAAGGAACTGGTAATAATCAGCGGCAAAGGCGGGACCGGCAAGACGTCCATCGTCGCATCGTTCGCCGCGCTGGCAGAAAAGGCCGTGCTGGCGGACTGCGACGTGGACGCTGCCGACCTGCACCTCGTGCTTGCGCCGCGCATTCGCCATTGCGAGGAATTCAGCGGCGGCAACAGGGCCGATGTGATAACGGAGAAATGCGCCGGCTGCTTCCAGTGCGCCGACCTGTGCCGATTCGGGGCGATGCTCCACGACGGTGCGCCAAACCAAATCGCCCAGGCCACCTGCCGCATCGACCCCATCGCCTGCGAGGGATGCGGTCTGTGCGCTCGGTTCTGCCCCGCAGGCGCAGTGAGTTTCGCGCCCGCGGTCAACGGGCACTGGTTCGTCTCCGATACGCGATTCGGGCCAATGGTCCACGCCGAACTGGGAATAGCCGAGGAAAACTCCGGTAAACTCGTCTCCACCGTCCGCAACCAGGCGAACCGACTGGCGGAGGATGAAGATTTCCCGCTTATCATCGCCGACGGCTCGCCCGGGGTCGGATGTCCCGTCATCGCATCCGTCACCAACGCCGACCTCGTGCTGATCGTCGCCGAGCCCACGCTCAGCGGGCTGCACGACCTGAAGCGCGTGGTCAAGCTGACGGAGTACTTCAAAATCGAGACTCTCGTGTGCGTCAACAAGTGGGACCTGAGCGCCGACCTGTCGGCCCGAATAGAGGACTTCGCCCGCGCATGGTGCATTGCACTGGCGGGCATGGTGCGTTACGACCCGGACGTGACCCTCGCACAGGTGCACGGCAAATCAGTGGTGGAATATTCCGCCAACGGCGTCGCCGCGGATGTACGAAAACTCTGGTCCGCCGTGGCCGACAAACTTAAATAGCGATAGACTGTCACAAGCGCGGCGGGTCGCCGTGCGATCAGCCAATTCTCTCTTCCTTGCGTACTCTGTGAACTCCGTGATTCAACTATCAACCGGACCTGCCGCCTACGCCCTTGGTGGCTCTGGTGACCTTTTTGGCGCTTTCGTGCGGGCGCAGGGAGCGCGTGGTCGCCCCGGCCTGCCACATCTCGCTGTTGCGCATCTCGGCCAGTTCTTTGGCGATGCGCTTTGGGTAGTCCTTGCGCCCGCACAGGCGCAGAACGCGCGCCGTCTCGGCGCCGTCGGCCACACGCTTGTATAACTCGCGGAAAACGGGCATAACGGCCCGCTTGAACTTCGGCTTCCAGTCCAGCGCGCCGCGCTGTGCAGTGGCAGAACAGTTGGAGTACATCCAGTCCATGCCGTTCTCGTCCACCAGGCGGATGAGACTCTGTGTGAGTTCCTCTACGGTCTCGTTGAACGCCTCCGAGGGCGAGTGCCCATGGCGGCGCAGCGTGTCGTACTGTGCCTCCATGATTCCCGCAAGCGCGCCCATCAGCACGCCCCGTTCGCCTGTCAGGTCGCTGAAGACCTCCTTGCGGAACGTCGTCGGAAATAAATACCCGCTGCCCACGGCTATGCCCACGGCGATGCAGCGCTCGCGCGCACGCCCGGTGTAGTCCTGCTCGACGGCGAAGGAGGAGTTAATCCCCGCTCCCGAAAGGAAGTTCCGCCGCACCGACGTGCCCGAGCCCTTGGGCGCGACCATGATGACGTCAACGTTCTCAGGCGGGATGACCTTCGTCTGGTCCCTGTAAACGATGGAGAATCCGTGGGAAAAATACAGGGCGTCGCCCTCGTCGAGGCATTTCTTAATCTTTGGCCAGATCGCCTTCTGCGCCGCGTCGGAAACGAGCATCTGTATAATAGTGCCTCGACCGGCCGCCTCCTCGATGTCGAACAGCGTCTTTCCCGGCTTCCATCCGTCCGCCACGGCGCGGTCCCAGTCCTTTTTGAACCGCCTGGCCTGTCCGACGATGACCTTAAAACCGTTGTCTTTCATGTTCAACGCCTGGGCCGGACCTTGAACGCCGTACCCAATGACCGCTATTGTCTCGTCCTTCAGCACGCGCTTGGCCTTTGAAAGCGGAAATTCCTTACGCGTTATCACTTTCTCTTTGACGCCGCCGAAATCCATCTTCGCCATGATGTCGCTCCTGTATTGCCGGTTTAAACTCGTTTCCCACTTTTACAACGCCGCCGGGCACCGGTCAAGACGGTATCGTATTAATCGTAGTGAAGTTATACTTACGACCATGTCCAAGACCCGTACGAACATCACCGTCACCAGCACGATGCGGAAGATGCGCACGCCGAAGAAAAAAATCGCCGAACTGGTACGCTTCGTGGCGCGCAAAGAAGGCGTTCGCCTCGGCGAGATAGACATAGCCGTCGTCGGACGAAAGAAAATCGCCTCGTTGAACCGGCAATATCTCGGACGGGACGAAGCAACCGACGTAATCAGTTTCGACCTGGCCGAGCATGAAGGCGGCGTCGTGGACGGGCAAATCGTGATCTGCGGCGACCTTGCCCGACGTCGCGCCGAACAAATGAAAATCCCCACGTTGAATGAACTAATGCTTTACGTTATCCACGGGCTGCTGCACATCATCGGCTACGACGACAGATCCGCCACCGACGCGGAGAAAATGCACGCCCGCCAGGAAAAACTCCTCGAATCGTTCCAGGCCTGAAAACACCGATAATTCAAACGCCGAAGGTCCGAAATAAGTCCGATTCGGATATGAATATTTGAAATTATATTGTAAATTATGATGATTACTTGCTATTATTTATAACAAATCTATATAGTCAGGAAGATAAGAACAAACAGGCGCGGGAGATCTTTAATGCCGAAGAAGAAGATTAGTCCGACTGGCACGTGCAAAACCCGCGCCTTTACGCTGGTCGAATTGCTGGTGGTTATCGCGATTATTGCGCTGCTGCTGTCAATACTGTACCCGTCGCTAAACAGCCTGATTGCGCTGAGTCACGAAAAAAGGTGCCTTTCCAACACCAGGCAAATCGGCAACGGAATGCGCGGATACATGGGCGACAACGGGTATCACATCCCTCCGCTCAAGTACGCTAAAAAGATGTTCTGGGCCGACTACCTGCTGCCGTACCTGGGCGGCGGCGAAGTCTATATCTGCCCGGCGTCGACCGGCAGAAACAGGCGAGGCAAGCGGCAGACTCCCTTCACGGGCTCCGATGGGCAAAACGGCGCCGGAGTCTCGCACAGCGGCGACCCACGCGACGACGGACCGCCGTTCGGCGTGTTCGACTACGCATACAACCAGGCATCCTTCGGATATCATCTGGTGGACGACAACGACGGCGGAACTTCGATCAAGTTCGGAAAACCCAGGCCCATATTCGGCCAGTGGACGTCCAATCGGGGCGAACATTTCACCGCGGCCGAAACCATGTTCATCGGCGAAGGATGCGACACGCCCGATCGCGACTACTACTGGGAACGCACAGACAAGAGGAACCCCGGACAGGCCAACATGAACTGGAGAAACCGGCGAGACGAAGGCACCTCGCGCCGACATCGCGACGGGATGAACGTCACCTGGGCGGACGGGCACGCCTCCTACGTGGCGCTGGAAGACATGCTCGAACACGGGCAGTGGTGGGGCCCGGGACTGACCGAATACATGGGCGAAAAAAATCCAACGCCCGGCTACGGGCCCTACACGCCGCTCTACCCATACCCGGACGACTGAGGGTCAGTTGATTCACTTGCTGCGTCGTAGTCCCTACGCACACAGGCGGATTGATTCGTTAACCAGTCAACGATCTAACGAACATTCATTTGATGTTGTAAACCTGCCCGCGGAGGCGGATGACCAGTTCCTCGTTGCCCTGCTGTAATGAGAGTATCCGGTTTTCCTCGACGGTGTTGTGGCGGACCAGTTCGAAGTACTCCTTGCTGAAGCGCTCGATGTTTTGGATTTTGTCCCTGTCCTTTTCGGGGTCAACGTCCGTGGCGTTGGAGGCGATCCAGACGTTCCCCTTGCGCCGGTACACGCCCTGGTTGCCTGCCTGGCGGACGTTGGCGACGGTCTCGGTGCGATCTGTCTCGTAATCCCTTCTGTTGGTGTTGCCCTGCATAACGGCTACGCCGGGCGCTGCATCGGCGGGCGCGGCGGGCGCATTTTTCGCCTCCTTGAGCACCTGCCTGGCGCTTGCGGTCATCTGCCCGCCGGCGCCTGTAGTCGTACTCTTGAGGTCTTCGGCAACTTTGCCTGCCTTGAGACGCAATTCCGCTTCCGAATGCAATGCAGTCGTCTCCTCGGCCAGGAAACTGGTGTAAGGCGTCATTATGCCGTATTTCATGCCCAGACGGATGATTTCGTCGATGACCTCGTCGCTTCGGCCATGCAACTGAATCTCGTCCAGCAGGTAGCCCACGCGGCGCATCGCCCACAGGCGCTCGATAAAGGCATTTGCCCGCCTGTTCGTCCGCGTCCGCAGGTTCACCGGACACTCGAAGGTCTGCATCGAACCGAGATATTTCCCGGTTATGACCAATTGCCCCGCGCCCATGCCCACCTTGTCCGAAGGAAGGCGCTCAGCGTCCCTGGCGTCGTACCGCCCGAAAAGAACTATCTGGTCGCCCTCGAACAAATCGGGAACCTCGCGCGGGTAAACGTCGAACAGCCGAACGCCGGGCACCTTCACCGCAAGGTCTGTCATGACGGGGTTCTTTATCTTGCGGTACAGGGCCGAAATCTTCGACTCGATGGGCTCGTCGGGCTTGACGTAGTCGCTGCGACCCTTGTTCTCGATGGCGAGTTTGTCCAGCAGGCGAACGTTCACGTCGTAGCCCACGCCGAAGACGAACATCCTTGCACCGCGATTGGCCCTTTTGGTGTCGGACAGAATGTCCTCCTCGTTGGTGTTGCCCACGGTGGGCTTGCCGTCGGTCAGAAAGATGACGTATGCGGGTCTGTCGGCATCGCCGTCGGCCTTTTTATCCAGCACATCCATCGCCTCACCAAGCGCGGAGTGAATATCCGTGCCTCCGGTGGCCTGAACGTCGTCGAGGCGTCGCCGCGCCTCTTTTATATTATCCCCCCCGGCGGCGACCAGAGAGTCGAAAATTTTCTCGACAGAATCGCTGTAGGTGATGACGTTGAAGCGGTCGCCGGGATTGAGGTTGTTGACGATAAATTTTGCGGATTCGACGGCCTGTTCGATTTTCTTTCCGCTCATCGAGCCGCTGCGGTCCAGCACGACCAGCACGTCCTTGTCCATTGGCTTGCGGCTGGGCTTCCGCGGCGACGGTGCGACCAGCAGCATGAAGTACCCGTTTCCCCCGCCGCTTGTTTTGCGGGTCAGCAGCGTGGCAGCGACCTTCTCGTTGGCCGCCTTGTAAAAGACCTGGAAATCCGTCTGCGGGATGACGTTTTTGGCAGAGTAGGTGGCGATAACGTGGTTGGCGCCGCGGCGGTCGACGTCCAGGTCGTGCGTGGGACTGTAAACCGCCGCGATGTCGCTGTGGTCGTTGCGGATGTCAACCTTGACCGAAAGGTCCTCAATCGGCTTGGCCGAAAACTTCTCCGTGTTCAGCGGATACCAGACCTCAACGAGATTGTTGTCGCGGGGGCAGATGTTCTTGTAGGTGACCACGACCTTGCACGGCTTTCCGGGCTCAAGCGGGAACGCACGCGTTCGATACAGCCCGAAACCGGCGTATTCCAGCAGCGCGGGGTCCTTTTTTTTGCGGACGATTTCCTCGTAAACTCCTCTCGCCTCATCGGCGTCGAGCATGCGCGCGGCGTACTCCTTACCGTCCACGATCATGGTCATCGAATCAATGGCCGCCTCGGGCGGGACGGGAAACAGGTATTCCACCTCGATCATTCCCCGACCGGTATTGACGAACTCCTGGTCGATGTGCACCGAGGCCACCTGGTCGCGGACCTTTATGTTCACGCGATGGTACTTTACCGCCCAGTGACCCCTCACGCGGATATCCGGGTCGGTCGGCACAATCATGCCGTCGCCCATCGCCGCCGAAACAATCCCCGCAATTACCGCCGCCGCAATTATTCGCCTGACGTTCATGTCCACATCTCCTTTGAATTAGTTGATTCACTTGCCACGTCGTAGTCCGTATGGACGCAGACGGGTTAATTCGCCAATCAGTCGGTCAGTTAATCACGTCACTTACCTTTCATGTCATTGGACGCCCGAGTCAGAACACTGTTCCCGAAAATTCCAATCAACAAACTTGCCCGCCGAATGCGGTGCAGCGAATCAACCAATCAACTAATTAACGAATTGACCAATTAACCGCCCTGCCTGCGGATCCGGTTGCTCGCCAGCGCCTCGACGACCAGCACGAAAATCGCAATAACGGTGATCACGTCCCACCAGTTTCTTCCCTGTGCGTCGGCGGAGGCGGCGGCGTTCACCTCATCCAAAGACGCGCCTATGTACAGTCGCCCGGCACCCTTCTTGCCGACCGCCTCGACGAAACGCTCGGGGGGAATCGCCTCCAGGTCGCTTTCGGCGCCGGGCGGATTCACCACGAACGCGCCACTGGGCGTCTCATCCGCCGACAGGCCCGACGCCAGCAACTCCCAGCGATACTCTCCGAGGCGATATGTATCGTCGAACACGGCCAGGTGTCCGGCATCCGATTTTTTAATCTCGAGCGGCACGGTCAGGGGCGCGGAGGTTCCCGCCTCGTCGCCGGCGGGCAGCCGAACATTGACCACCGCCATTTGCGGAAGGTCGCCGGGGACCTCGACGTAAATCTTCACGCGCGAGCCGGCCTGATATGTCTCCACACGCCCGCGGGACTCGGCGGCCTCCAGCGCCATCCGGCTAACCATCGGGAGAAACAGCGGGCTGAAACACAGGTTCGACCACCGCGGCGACGCCGTCGTGGCGCAAAGCACCACCCGCCCGCGCCCGAAGCGCTTTTGAATCATCAGGGGCGATTTTTCCCGGTCGCCCAGGCGCATCAGCGGACGCCGCGACCCGCCCGACGGTTTGATGCGGTAGTAACGCTGCACGAGCACGGTCGGGTAGTCGTCGGGATTTTCGTACAGGCCTCTGAAATATTCACCGTCGGTGTCAATCCATTCGACCTCCTCGGCCGGGACGTCGGGGCCTACCTGCCCCACCGGCTCGCCCAGCCGAGCGGGAAGCAATCCTCCGTGGGAAGATATCTGCTCCAGGAATCGAAGGTTATAATTTTCCGCCTGCACGTCAGGACCCACGAAAAACACCGCCGTGGGTCCCCTTCGCACGAAATCCGCCACGGCCGAGGCACCCTCGGCGGTGAACGACGGGACGTTGCAGAAAAACGCCGCGTCCGCTCCCGCCAGGCGTCCGGCCGTCAGTTGCCCGTGCTCGATGACCACGGCGTTTACAGGCGAGGGCGCCGCGCCAGGTTCGTACGGCCGAAGAGCAAGTTCCAGAATCGCTGAAGGATCGGTCCATCGCCCACCGGCGCCGTCGAACGCCCCGCGCACAATCAGCGCTCGGACACGCCCGGCGATATCAAGCGCGAATCGCCTGACGTTGTCGGCGGCAAGGTCGTCAGGCGTCTCTATCATTACGTCGCCAAGCACCGTACCCGGGCGATCGAAGCGGTGCTTGAACTTCACTATCGCTGCGCTGCCTTTTTCGCCCCCGGCGGCGAGCGTCTTTCGCACGCGGGCGGCGGTCGGCTCGCCCCCCACGCGGAGCACAACGTCAACCGTTTTGGCCATGGTCGAGAAATTCGTCAGCCGGGCGGTGAATTCCACCTCACCGTCAACCACCTTTTGCCCGCTCACCTTCAAATCCGTAACGCCGACGTTGCTGATTTCCCGCAGCGAGGTGTTCACTATCAGCGTGTGGATTCCCGATGCGTCCTCAATTGCGCCGGAGTCCAGCAGTTCGTCGAAACTGGTCCTCTGCATGTCCGAGAGGATGTATATGGATTTCTGCGGCGCGGTGTGCTCCAAGAGCATCCCCACCGCATCTGCGTAGCATTTGGCTATCGACGCCCGCCCGGGCACCACTTCCGCCGCCGCCTGCCCGCGCCGCAGGGCCGAAAGCTCGCCCGTGAGCGACTCGGAACGAAAGCCCCGATTGGTGACCAACAGTGCCGCCACGGCCGGCT
>CAYZPY010000107.1:0-8971 GCA_964480425.1 uncultured Planctomycetaceae bacterium | reverse complement strand
CGTGTCCTTCAACCACCACAGCCCCGCAAAAATCCTTACAAAGCAAATAGCTCAGTATAAAATGATTGTTGACAAATTCGGATTCCATGGTATACTGCATCATTAAGAGCCTAAGTAGCATTTAGTATATATTTCCTCTGCCTTGGGCCTGGCATGAGGAAATTGCGAAAAAGGAAGGGTCCATTTTAGAAGGAGCAGTTGGATGAACACGTATGCACCATCTCTAATGTTAGTGTCCCGTATGTTCACGTGCTCCTTGAATGCGATGTGAAGCGGTGAATTTTCCTTTGAAACATTTTTCGCTTAACAAATAAGCGCGGAAAGGAGCACACAAGATGAAGAGGAATGTAGCTTTGTTGGCGGCGGCAGTGATATTTGCGGCGGCAACCGCAGGTGCGCAGGCCGGGTACATCATCACCACCTTCGATAAAGTCACAAGCGTCAATATAGGCGGCACCGATTACAATGTGTGGGATATGATGGTCGAAGTCGACCCGGACTGGACGACCACCGAAATGAACCTGACTCTGACTTCCGGTGAAATATACCAAGAAACAGTGGGGGGTTCGAACACCGAGCCGAATCCGGCGTTCTTCGCAAGTTTCCCCGACCTCGAGTGGGACACGTACGCCGCCACACCGGGCGGCCACGCAAGGTCGGCGTCTTTTGCCGGAACTACCGTAATGGACGCCACGACATTCGATGCCGTGTGGTTCGACTCTGTCACCGGCGAGGCGGGAACCTTCAGGATTGCCCGGATAACCCTCTCCACCGACGCCGACGGCGACATTACCGGAGACGCCTTCTTCGCCATACCCGGCGAGACCGAACCCGGAAAGGAAAGTCTGGATGATTACTACGTCGAGAACGGCAACATCCTCCCCGAACCCGCCACGCTTGCTATTATAGGACTTGGCGGCATCTGCGTGCTGCTCCGCCGAAGGCGATAACGGAGATACGTGGGATTCACGGGATAGTAATTATTACGTAAGTAAAGACAAAGGCGGCCTCGAATTTCCGTGGCCGTCTTTTTTTTAATAATTCGCGTAATTCGCGGCTTTATGACGTTTCATGTTATAATTCCTGGGGAATACTTTCGAACAAAACGCGACGGAGACAGCCATGAAACGCCACTCTTCAGCCGCAGCACACCTGGTTTTGCCTCTGATATTTTTTACCCTCGCCGTGTCGCAATCGATGGCGCCCGGTCAATCCCATCCTGACGCCCGGCGAAGCGCCGAGGTGGTCGCCCACGACGGCGTATATCACGCCGTGGTGGTACGCGAATTCCTGCGTGCGCCGAGTTCGATTATATACTCGCTTGACCTTCCCTGTGGCGGCGTCGAACAGCGTAATCGGCGCCGTCAGCCCCGGCGTGCACTTTATGTAGCGCGTCACCGGCTCCCAGTTCTCGAACGGATGCGCCCACAGCAAAAGGACGTTGTTAATTCGCCGTCGCCGCAATTGACGTGTACTATTACGCCGCCGCTCAGGCCTGACTCGTCTATGATTTCGCCGACCTGCCCGCTTTCCGTAGGCGTGCGGGCGACTTGGGCACGCGAAGGGCAAAACGATAATATCGCTGCAAACGTCATTGCTAAAAATAATTTCTTCGCGAATTCATACATAACTTAATCCTTTGTATTGTAAACACCGCCGGGGATCGGGACGTTCCCTCACATACTGACCGCACTACTGTTGCGGCTCGATGCACCGTGGCGACTCGTTGACCGGGCTGTTGACCGTTTTGCCAACCGGATAGGCCTTCAGTTCGTCCGATGGATAGGGCTTCAGCATTTCCTTCAGCAGGCGTGTATCGACGAGGTCAGCGTCCAGCCACCTGTCGTAGTCGCGCGGGTCGACGATCACCGGCATTCGATTGTGCAGCGGCGAGATGAGTTCGTTAGCGTCGGTGGTTATTATCGTGCACGATTCTATGCGCCCCGCGTTGTGCGAATCCCACTGGTCCCACAGTCCGGCGAAGGCGAACGGCGCGTCGTCGCACCGGGTGACGTAAAACGGCTGTTTTCCGCCGGGGCCCTTTTTCCATTCGTAAAAGCCGTCCGCCATCACGAGGCATCTGCCCCGTCGCAGCGGCTTGCGAAACGCCGGCTTCATGTCGACAGTCTCGGCGCGTGCGTTTATCATGCGGTTGCCGATTTTCTCGTCGTCGGCCCAATGCGGAATCAGCCCCCATCGCATCAATCTGCACCGGCGCCTATCGGTGATGACCACTACGGTTGGCACTTCCTGTGTGGGCGCGACGTTGTAGCGAGGCGCCAGGTCGGGGGCAGTATCCAGGCCGAAGTGATCCGCCAGCTCGTCCCCGGTGGTGTATATCGTATATCTGCCGCACATGGAATTTGCTCACCAATTATACCATCATTCATCTCGTCTGCTCGTGGTAATGACAGTTTCTTTCCGTCCGTCATGGCCTGTGGAAAAATTTTACGCCATTTTTTGCCATTATCTGAAAAGGGTACTATAATACAATTGACTGACCAGTCAGTCAGATTTAGATTTATTTTTAGTGTAATAACCTTAATAATATTTAGATACAGCGTCAAAAAGAGGTCAAGATGGACCCGGAAGACACAAAATCGGAAAAATACAGGACGATACTTGCCGCCGCTGCCGACGTGTTCAACGCCGAGGGCTACTCCACCACCACCATGGACGCCGTCGCCCGTCGTGCCGGCGTATCCAAGGGCAGCATTTACAATTATTTCCGCAGCAAGGACGACCTTTTTCGCCGGATTTTCTCCGATGCGGTAGAGCCCGACCGCCAAATGGTCCGCCAACTCGTCCGCCAGGACCTGTCCCCCATGGAGAAAATCGACCGCCTCCTGGAAAGGTGGTACTCTCGCCTGGAGAACTACAAGCAGATCGGCGCGTTGGTACTTGAATTCTGGGCCGCCGCCGCCCGCCGCAACAGACCCGGGCGGACCGGCGGAACGCTGGACGAAACGTATGCCGAAATGAAATGGTACGTAGCCGAAATCATTCAACAGGGCGTCCGCAAAGGCATGTTCAGGACGGAGATATCCCCCACCACCGCCGCGGCAATTCTCATGGGCATGCTTAACGGAATAATCGTGCAGGTCATCCTTGATTTTGGGGTGGAAGTAAACGACGAACTTTCCGCCGCCGTCCGACGGGCGGTGCGCACGGCCCTTGCGGCGGGAAACCCCCGCGTCGGAACGGAAACCAACAGCCAATCCGAACGCATCGAGGTGCAAGATGACGGCGAAAACGAACGACAATCCCCCCAGCGATAAACACAATAACAAAAAGTGGCTATCGAGGCTTATCGCCGGCGCGCTGGTGCTGGCGGCGGCGGGCTTCGTGGTCGTGGTGGCCAACATTCCCAAAAAGCCCGTCGCCGAGGGTGAAGTATCCGACCACCCGGTCAACGTAAAAACCATGACAATCAGGACGGTGAATCGCCTGGTGGACAACTTCCGCCTTCCCGGAACGGTGCATCCCAACAAGGTGGTAACCGTGGCTGCGGAAATTACTGCGCGGATAGAGCGTGTGGTCGCCGAGGAAGGCAAATTCATCGAATCCGGAAAGCCGCTGGTCGAGTTGAATACAGACATACTCCAGGCAGAGTACGACCAGGCCAGCGCCCAGGCGCAATACGACAAGCGCGAATACAATCGCATACTTAATCTGCAAAAGCGCGGCGCCGCCACTGCCGCAGAGGTCGATAACGCGCGCACAAAGGCGCAGGCCAGCCGGGCTGCGATGGAGGTGGCCGGGGCGCGTCTTGAGCGGGCGAGCATAGAGGCGCCCATTTCAGGGCTGATAGACAAAATGCCCGTAGAGGCCGGCGAGTACCTCTCGCCGGGAACTCCCGTGGCCAAGATCGTTCAAATGAATCCCGTCAAGATCGTGATGAACGTATCGCAGCGCGATATCGGTTATCTCTCGCCCGGGCGGGTGGAGAAAATCATCGTCGACGGCGAAAATCCCCGCACGCTCACCGGTAAGATCACCCTCATCGGCAAGATCGCCGACGAAACCACGCACACCACGCGCGTGGAGATCACGGTGCCCAACCCGGAGGGGAAACTCAGCAGCGGGCAGATCGTCCGCGCCTGGCTGACCAGGCGAATCATCCCCGACGCCGTCATGGTCCCGCTGGAGACGATAATCCCCACCGAGGAAGGATACGTCGCCTACACGGTTGAGAACGGAAAGGCCGTTCGACACGACGACGTGGAACTGGGGATTTTCCGCGGAACGAACGTGCAGGTGCTGGGGGGACTCGAGCCCGGACAGGAGCTTATCACCCGGGGCGTGCGTTACGTCTCGCCGGGACAGGAAGTGAGAATCATCCCGGAGGATAAGGGCGCGAAATGATTCTATCCGACGCAGCCATCAAGAACCGCACGACGGTATTCGTGCTGGTGGTGTTTATCGTCATCGTGGGCGGTTACAGTTATTTCGGCCGGGGCGAGATGACACTGGCTCGCGAGGCGTTTCCGGACGTGGAGTTTCCGCTGATCCTGGTGACCACCACCAACGAGGGCGTCTCCCCCCAAGACATGGAAACGCAGGTCACCAACGAGATCGAGACGGAGCTGACCGGTCTGGAGGACCTTGACGAAGTCATCTCCACCAGCAGCGAGGGGATGTCGCTTATCCAGGTGAAGTTCGAGCCCGAGGTTGACGTCGGCGACGCCCTTCAGCGCGTGCGCGACAAGGTTGACCTGGCCAAGGGCGAACTGGACGACGCCGGCGCCGATGAGCCCATCATACAGGAGATATCGTCCGAACAGTTCCCCGTGATGATCGTGAACTTATCGGGCGACATTTCCATAGTCCGCCTCAAGGCGATGGCCGACGACCTCGAAGACGCCATCGAGGAGCTGGGCGGCGTGCTGAACGTGGACGTCCTTGGCGCGCCCGAACGGGAAATCCGCCTGGAGATAGACCAGGACCGCCTGGCCGCATACAACCTCACCATGGGCGAGATAGCCGACCTGATACCGTCGGAGAACGTGAACGTCTCCGCCGGCGGGCTGGAAACCACGCCGGTCAAATTCAACGTACGCGTCCCGGCCGAATTCGAAGACCCCAAAGAGGCGCAGGACCTGCCACTGACCGTCCGTAACGGCAAAATGATATACCTTACGGACGTGGCCGAAGTGCGCGACACGTTCAAGGACCGCAGCAGTTTCGCACGCCTGGACGGGAAAAAGAGCATAACCCTCTCCATCCAGAAAAGGACCGGCGCGAACATCATCAAACTGGTCGAAACGATCAAACACATTCTAAAACAAGCCGAAAAACGCGCCCCCCGTGGCGTGAAGATAGACGTGGTGATGGACATGTCCCAGGACATCCGTCGGATGGTCAAAGACCTGGAGAACAACGTCATGACGGGCTTCGTGCTGGTGCTGGCGGTGCTTATGCTGTTTCTGGGGCTGCGGACCAGTCTGATTGTCGCCGCCGCCATACCGCTGAGCATGCTCATAAGCATGGGCATTCTGAACATCCTGGGCTACACGCTTAACATGATCGTGCTGTTCAGTCTCATCCTGGCGCTTGGAATGCTGGTGGACAACGCAATCGTCATCGTGGAAAACACCCACCGTCACATGGAGGAGGGTCTGGACGGCATACACGCGGCGATGACCGGCGCCGGGGAGGTAGCCTGGCCGGTGATTACGTCCACCGCCACCACGCTGGCGGCGTTTTTTCCGCTTCTGTATTGGCCGGGCATCGTGGGTGAATTCATGAAGTACCTTCCGGTGACGCTTATCGTGACGCTGAGCAGTTCGCTGTTCGTTGCGCTGGTGATTAATCCCACGATAGCTTCGGTCTTCGCCAGGGCGGACAGGTCCAAATCGCCCCGCAAACAGGGGCGGTTCACCGGCGCTTATCGCCGCCTGCTGGCGGCGGCGCTGAACCATCGCATCGCCACGCTGGCGACCGTGGTGCTTGTTCTTGTGGGACTGGTGATAACGTATCGGAAAATGGCGCTGGGTATGGAGTTCTTCCCCGACCTCGACCCCAAGCGTGGCATTATCAACATCCGCTGCCCCCAGGGGACCAACATAGAACACACCGACAAGCTCGCCCGCCTGGTGGAGAGCCGCGTGAAAAAATACGAAAAGCGCCTGGAGCACCTGGTCACCAACGTCGGTTCGGCCGGGGGCAAAGGCACTCTGTTCGGCGCCACGGGCGGGGCGCACATGACCAACCTGACGCTGGTCTTCCACGATTACGAAGATCGCCGGCGACCTTCTGCCGAAGTCGTCGCCGACATCCGACACGACCTGGAAGACATTCCCGGCGCCGAGATAAAGGTCGAGAAGGAAGAAGCCGGCCCCCCCACCGGCGAGCCCATTACCGTCCGGATTATCGGCGAGAACCTGGACGACCTGGAGAAACTCAACGCAAAAGCGGAAAAACTGATGCGCGACGTTCCTGGTCTGGTGAACCTCCGCAGCGACCTTGAGGCCAAACGACCCGAACTGAAATTCCGCCCCGATCGCGACAAGGCGGCAAAGTTGCGGATCAATACCCGCCTTGTGGGGCAGTTTCTGAAGATGGCGATATTCGGGCGGGCGGTCAGCACCTTCCGACAGTTCAACGACGAATACGACATAACCGTCCGCCTCCCGGAAGACCAGCGGACCAGCACAGACGACCTGTTCCGCCTGCGCGTTCCAAACAACACCGGTCAGGTAGTGCCGCTCAGTTCGCTGGGCGATTTCGAATACGCCCCGGGTCTGGGAAATATCCACCGGGTGGACCGCGACCGGGTGGTGACGCTGACCGCCTCGGCCGAGGGGCGGCTCGACGCCGACGTGCTGGCAGACGTACAGGAAACGCTGGAGGAAAACCTGGACCCGCCGGACGGATATCAAATCAAATACGCCGGACAGAAGCAAGAGCAGCAAGAGGCGTCGGATTTTTTGAAAGTCGCCTTCGTCGCGGCGCTGCTGTTGATAATCTTCATCCTGATTATGCAATTCAACTTGCTGAGGGTTCCGGTGGTCATCATGACGACCGTTGTCCTGTCGTTCATCGGCGTGCTGATGGGATTGCTGGTATTCAATCAGCCGTTCGGGGTGATAATGACGGGCATAGGGGTGATATCGCTTGCGGGCGTGGTGGTCAACAACGCCATAGTTCTACTGGCCTATACCCGCCAGCTTCAAAGCAAGGGCATGGAACTCGTCGAGGCGGCGGTGCAGGCGGGCGTTATCCGCCTTCGCCCGGTGCTTCTGACGGCGGTTACCACGATACTGGGTCTGATGCCGATGGCCACGGGCGTGGGTTTCGATTTCCACACGTTCGAATGGTTCACCCGCAGCGAATCGAGCGAGTGGTGGCGTCCGATGGCCATTGCCGTGATATTCGGGCTTGCGTTTGCGACCATACTGACGCTGGTGGTCGTGCCAACGCTGTACGTAATACTGCATCGCCCCCTTTCACGCGTGCAGGCAGAGAAGTACGCAGAACCGTTCGAAAATTCCCGCCGGTAATTCCCCCGGCGGTTGACACCGCACCGCTTCGGCGTGGACAATTATGTTGTGGAAAAGATTTGGCTAATCATAGGCCCCACTGCCGTCGGAAAGGGCTCCGTTGGCAGGCGTCTGGCCGAGCGAATCGGCGGTCAGATTGTAAGCGCCGATTCGATGAAGGTTTACCGTCGCATGGACATCGGCACCGCCAAGCCCTCGCCCCAGGCGCGTCGGCGCATATCCCACTGGTGCATCGACATAGTCGAGCCGTGGGAGAATTTCTCCGTGGCCCAGTACGTCGAGCACGCCGACGAGGCGATTGCGCAAATACGCTCATCCGGCGCAATCCCGCTCGTGGTTGGAGGAACGAGTCTGTACGTAAAGGCGCTGACCGAAGGCCTGTTCGAGGCGCCTTCGAGCGACAGCGAAACGCGCAGAGACCTTAACCGTCGCGCCGACGAAGAGGGGCTCGACGCCCTTCACGAGGAACTGTCCGGGGTTGACCCGGAAGCGGCCGGGCGAATTCATCCAAACGACCGCAAGCGCGTTATCCGGGCCCTGGAGGTGTACTACGCTTCGGGCAAGCCGATAAGCCGCCTCCAGCAGCAGTGGGAGGCGGGCCGGCGGCGCTACCAATGCACGTTTATCGCCCTGCGCCGCGACAAGACCGATTTGAACCACAGGATAAACGCCCGCGCCAAGCGGATGGTCCGTTCGGGACTGGTCGAGGAGGTCGCCTCGCTGCTGGAGCACCCCCGGGGTCTGTCGCCCACGGCCCGGAAGGCGGTGGGCTACAGCGAAATGATTCGGCACCTGCGCAGAGAGATTACGCTGACCGAGGCGCTGGAGAAGATAAAGATTAACACGCGAAGACTGGCCAGGAAGCAACTCTCCTGGCAGCGGCGGTTCGAATCCGTCAGGTGGTTCGACCTGTCGCCCGACGAGCCGCCCGATAAGACCGTCCGCAGAATAATCGCCGAAATACCGTTCCAGGAGGCGACGACGAAATGAGTGTGGAATATTGTGTAGTAAGCATTGGCACGCTTTCGATGAATCCCCTGTGGGGCGAAAAACAACCGCTGCGCACGTCGCACGCGACCACTACGTACGTCGAGGCCGGAAAGAGGCGAATCCTTGTGGACCCATCCCTTCCGGCGCCTGCGCTGTCGGCGAGGTTCAACGAGCGGACCGGAAAGACCATCCGTGACGTGACCGACGTGTTCTGCACGACTCTTCGCCCGGTTCACCGCAGGAGCATCGAGTCGTTCGCGCATGCGCGGTGGTGGACCGGGCGGGACGAGCTGGACAGTTACCGTCGGCGCCTGGAGGAAATGTCCGCCGGTCCGGGTCGACTCGATGAGGAAAAATCCGGGCAGGTCCGCAGCGAGCTGGAAATTATCGAGCGATTCAAGCCCGCGCCGGAGAAATTCGCCCCGCAGGCGCACGTATTTTCCCTTCCGGGTCCCTCGGCGGGCGCCGGCGGGCTGCTG
>CAYZPY010000106.1:0-8985 GCA_964480425.1 uncultured Planctomycetaceae bacterium | reverse complement strand
GACGGGATGAAGCACTTCACGCTCGCCGCCGTGGGCCAGCGCCGGGAAACCGCGCGCCTGAACGTTTACGATCCGACCGGAAACCTCATCGCCACGGCACAGACCACGCCCAGGCGGGAAACGGCGCGGGTTTCGGTTAATTCAGGCCGGCACGACGGGGCGACGTGGTCGCTATCGTTAACCAGAGCCGACACCGGCTCGCTTGAGGATTGTTCCCTTACGCTCGATAAACGCCTGCCGTCAGTCATCTCGTTGACGCCGGAAACAGTCTTCGAGTATGCCCGCCGGTAGTTCGGGCGCCGTGCTTCTGCCTGCAGAAGCACGCCGCCGAAAGGGGGCGTTGCAGGACGGATTCTATTGCCTTAGAATCCGTCGATATCGAGCGAAAGCAATAATGGATTTCTTCGAATACAAAAACGGCGAACTGTTCTGCGAAGGCGTGCGGACCGCCGAGTTGGCCGATAAGTTCGGCACGCCGGTTTACGTGTACTCTGCTGCCACGCTGCTGCATCATTACCGGGCGCTGCGGGAGGCGTTCGCGACGGTGGCGCCGATGATATGCTTCTCGATAAAGTCGCTGTCCAACATCCACATACTGCGTATGCTCGCCGCCGAGGGCAGCGGATTCGACGTGGTCTCGGGGGGCGAGTTGGCGCGGGCGCGGGCGGCAGGGGCGGACATGGATAAAATCGTCTTCGCCGGCGTGGGCAAGACGGACGTGGAAATCGCCCAGGCAATCGAGGCCGGCATCGCCCTGTTCAACGTCGAGTCGGAGGCGGAGTTCGAGAACCTCTCGACCCTGGCGGCGTCGGCCGGCAGAAAGGTCCGCGCTGCGCTGCGGGTCAATCCGGACGTTGACCCCAAAACCCACCGCCACACCACCACCGGTAAAAAGGAAACGAAATTCGGCGTGGACCTCGACCGCGCCGAGAAGTTCTTTGCCTCCTACGGGCGGGACGAAAACGTCCGCCTCGACGCGCTGCACATGCACATCGGCTCGCCGGTGTACTCGACCCGCCCCTACGTGGACGCAATCAAAAGGACGCTCCGGCTGATAAAACGGCTTCGCCAACGGGGCTTCGAGATTACGGCGCTGGACATCGGCGGCGGATTCGGCGCGGACTACATCGAGGGACAGTCGCCCCTGGCGGCCGACTACGCCGCCCAAATCGTGCCCCTGCTCAAAGGCAATGACCTGGACATCATCATCGAGCCGGGCAGGCATATCGCCTGCAACGCCGGCGTCCTGCTGACAAAGGTGCTGTACGTCAAGCAGGGCGGCGAGCGCAACTTCGTCGTGGTCGACGCGGCGATGACCGACCTGCTGCGCCCGGCGCTGTACGACGCGGAGCATTTCGCATATCCGGTCCGGTTGTCAAAAGGCGCACCTGCGCCCCGGCGGCGCGTGGATTTCGTTCCCCCCGACGCCGTAAAAGTCGACATAGTCGGCGGCGTGTGCGAGACGGCCGACTTTCTGGCAAAGGACCACATGCTTCCGCCAGTGGGGCCCGGCGACGTGCTGGCGATATTCTCGGCGGGTGCTTACGGATTTGTGATGTCCAGCCAGTATAACTCGCGCCCGCGGGCGGCGGAGGTGCTGGTGGAGGGGCAGGCGCCGCGAATCATACGCCGCCGCGAAACCTACCACGACCTCATCGAACCGGAGCAGAATCCCGGACGATAGGTCACGCGCATCTACGCTTTCTCGATGCCGATTTTCTCGCCAGGTTTTACGGATGCGAATTGACCGGCGTCGCCGATAACTTTGCCCACGACGTTTACCGGTCCGGCGGCCTCGGGCTTGCCGTTGGGACCCGACGCCGGGGTGGCGCCGAAGAAAACGCAAAGCGCCTTTCCGCTGGTCCAGTAGGCGACCTCGACGATTTCCACTTCCGCCCGGGCGTCGGGCTCAAGCGGGCATTCCACGCCAATGTCGAAGTAAACCTCCTGCCCCCACGTGTTGGCTGTTGATTTGACGGGCGCGGCCTGGAGAATTTTCGAGGCCGTCGGCGTGTCGTTCAACTCGACCTCGGCCGTAAACTGCTCCGTGACGATCTTGATCTTTCCTGACATTTAAATCCTTTCGCGTATACGTCCTGCAGCGCTATTAACGATGTCCCACCGCCAGGCAAAGCAACCGCTGCGGCGCTTGGTTGACCACGGAGTGCAACTCACCCGGCTGAGGCGCGACGAGTCGACCGGCCGGGGCGGTGGGGCTTTGGTCTTCGTCATTGCGCGGCCTAAGAGTCGCCTCCCCGGCAATGACATAGTAAACCCATCGCCCGCCGTGGAGGCGGAGCGACTGGCCCGACTCCAGGCACATCAGTTCGGCCGTCAGTTCGTCGGATTCCTGCAGCATTATCCGCTGGGCCCTGGCAGAGGCGAACTTTGCCTTCGATACGACGTTGATGGTGTCCATTGGTAACCTCGCTGAATTCGCCGCCGTCGCGGAGGCGCGATAAAATATTAATGCGCGGATGCCTGTTGATACAATACCCAAAAGAAGTAAACTCGTTCATGAACCGTCCGGCGTGCGTGGGACGGTCCAGGCGGCGCTAAGGAAATTCAGGTGAAGATAGCCCTTGCACAATTTAATCCGGTCGTGGGCGACATCGCAGGCAACACCCGGCAAATCGAGGAGTTCATCGGCCGCGCCGGGAACAGCGGAGCGGAGCTGGTGGTACTCAGTGAGTTGTCGGTGACCGGGTACCCGCCCAAGGACCTGCTTCGCAAGGAGAGGTTCGTGGCCGACAGCACGGCGGCGGTCGAGTCGCTTGCGAGGCGGTGCTCCGGTGTCGCAGCGCTGGTGGGCTTCGTGTGCCCCTCGCCGCAACAGGAGGGCAGGGAGCTGAACAACGCCGCGGCGCTGCTGGCGGAGGGGGAAATTCGTTGCGTCCACGCAAAGACCCTCCTTCCGACTTACGACGTGTTCGACGAGACGAGATACTTTCAGCCGGGTCCGCAGGCCCGCCCGGTAGATATCGCCGGACGGAAAATCGGAATCAGCATCTGCGAAGACCTGTGGGACGCCGAGTCGCTTGGCCGGCGGCTATACGGGTACGACCCGATCAGTCGCCTGGTCGAGAACGGCGCGGAGATAATCGTGAACATGTCCGCCAGCCCCTACGAACAGCACAAGGCCCGCAGGCGCCAGGAACTGTTCGCCCGACGGGCCGACGCCGCAAAGGCGCCGATAGTGTTCGTGAACCAGGTGGGAGGAAACGACGAACTCATCTTCGACGGCGCCAGTTGCCTGACCGTACCGGGGAGGGGCGTAACTGCAAGGGCAAAGTCGTTCGAGCAGGACCTGCTGATAGTCGACACCGATGCGGGCGAAGGGCGCTGCCAGCCGCTTGGCGATGAACTGTGCGGACTGTACGAGGCGCTGAAACTGGGGCTGAGGGATTACGTTCACAAGTGCGGATTCGAGTCGGTGGTGCTCGGGCTGTCCGGCGGGATAGATTCGTCGGTGGTTGCGGTTCTTGCGGCCGATGCGCTTGGTACGCACAACGTCCGCGCGCTGGCGATGCCGGGGCGATACAGTTCGTCGCAGAGTCTGAGGGACGCCCGGAAGCTGGCGGAAAATCTCGGCGTGAAATTTTCCGTCATCCCCATAAACGAGGTTCACGAGGCGTACGACCGGTCCACCGAATGGATCTTCGCCGCCGAAGGCGGACAGACCGCAGAGGAAAATATTCAGGCCCGGATTCGCGGGAACCTCGTGATGGCGGCGGCGAACTCCTTCGGCGCCTTGGCGCTGGCGACCGGAAATAAATCTGAGTTGTCGACCGGATACTGCACGCTGTACGGCGACATGGCAGGTGCCATGGCCCCGATCGGAGACGTGCTCAAGACCACGGTTTACGAACTGGCCGGGATGCTCAATCGCTGCTCGCCCCCCGGGCGCATTCCGGATGAAATTTTATCCCGCCCGCCGACCGCCGAACTTAAGCCCGACCAGAAGGATGAGGACGAGCTAGGTCCTTATGAGCAACTGGACGAAATCCTCCGTCGGTACGTCGAAAAAGACCAAACCGCCGCGGACATTATTGCCGAAGGATTCAGCGACCGACAGGTTACAAGGGTCACGCAAATGGTGGACGCCGCGGAGTTCAAGCGCCGACAGGCGCCGCTGGTGCTGAAGGTCTCGCCGAGGGCATTCGGGACCGGAAGAAGGATGCCCATAGCCCAGAGGTACCAGTCCGATAAAGGTTAAATGCAGATGCAGTTGATATGCGGACAATGCCGCCGATGGTTCAGCGTCCCCAAACAGGCGCCCCACGCCCGGCGCGTATGTCCACACTGCGGGCACACGTTCGAGGCGCTCGAGCCCGAACCGCACGGCGAACATGACCGCCTGATGCTTCAGGTGCGGGACGACATCTGGCCGGAACAGGAAGACGGATTCGCCGTAAGCGCAAGGCAGTCGCTGGGAAAGAAGATCGAAGTCAAGTGCGAGCACTGCGGCAGGGAGTTCGCCGCCGGAGCGCGGTATTCGGGTAAGACGGCGATTTGCCCCTCGTGCTCGAAGGGCGTGCCGATCCCGTATCTGCACCAGGAGCACGAGGACATCGCCTTGGCCTCCATGCTCCGAGACGAGAGCGAGTTGCAACGGCTCGACCTGGTATCGGCGCTTCAGTCGGCCGCCGCTTCGACCGGCGCGGCGCCTGCGGCGCCACAGGCGGCGCCGGTCGCCGTCGCCGAACGCGGGCACAGAACCATCTATTTGTGGGTCGGCGCCGGCGCGGCGGCAGTGGTATTGGACCTGATGCTGAGCGTGTTGCTCTTGCCGGAAAACGGTGAAGGGCCGGACGGTAAAATCCAAGGAACACAAAACGGCGGCTCGGCGGCGGCAAACGGCGGTTCGCACACGCCGCCGATCAGCACCCCCACTCATGACAACAATGTTGCGGACACCGGGCCTGCTACGGTTCCCGAAAACCCGGTATGCGGACTGGTGGACGTGCAGACGTCTGTCTTCGCGGCAGGGGGGTACCTGCCGGCGCCGCCGCGGCACGTCTATTGGAAAACAACGGTCCGCCTGCGCGCCGGAAGCGAACCGCTGGAGTTCGACTCCTGGGGCGACGACGTGGTGCTGCTTGCCGGGAATGATAAATTTGCCTCGCTGGGCCTGGAAGGGGAGGATCTGAAACTGCCCTCCAAGGGCCAAAAGACGACAATCAAAATCGAGACGGCGGAATCGAGACGGCTGACTTTCGTCTTCGAGACGCCGCAGATAATGCGAACCGGAAGATTGAAAATCAAGGGCCTGGACGACGTAAAAATAGAACTGTCCGGCGCGCCCGTGGCGCCGGCGTCCGGCGAGGTCGTCGGCGTATATGCGGAGTCGCCGCCAAGGTCGCTCAGGCCGCTCCTGAGCGGGTCGGTGATGTCGGCAATTCAGAACACCGGCAGGCACCGGCTCATCATCACGCCGCGGGCATCCGGCGGGGGAATGGATATTTCGATACCCGAAGCGCAGGTCGGCGGGCGCATAGTCGCCGTCGACCGGCATCTCTACAAGGCGGTGTTGACATACGGGCGCGATCGTCTCGAATGTTTGCTGCGAATGGTGGGTCCGCACGAGATGGTGCTGTATCTCTCCACACGCCCGTTTCACCAGTTGACTTACCAGAAGACGGGCGCCGCGCCGCCCGAGGTCCGCCACGAGAAGACCGCCCCGGCGACGTCTCCGCGCCGTTCGCATACGAAATCGCAGCGAAGCGAATCCGCGCCGGATTCTTCATCAGGACGAGCACGCCCACCGGGTTTCTTCGGGATGTAACTCCGGCGACAATGAGGAATTATTAATACATAACGTCCCTCGGCGCATCGGCGAAAGGACAATCGATGGATTTTTTTTAGGTGGTAAACAGCAGGCGAAGCGTCAGAAAATATCTCCCCCAGCCGGTCCCGCGCGAGACACTTGAAAAGATAGTCTCTGCCGGCATCGAGGCGCCGTCGGGGTGCAACGAGCAACTCCGTCGGTATATTATCATCGACAACCAGCAGACCATGGACTAGATTCGCTCGGTCGGCGGCGCGGTGTTCGACGCACCGGCGGCGATCGTCATACTCATCGACCCCCGACCCACGCCGTACGGCGAGTTCTGGGTCCAGGACGCCTCGGCGGCGATGGAGAACATGCTGCTGGCGACCGTCGCTCTGGGATACGCCGCGTGCTGGGTCGAGGGCGCGATTCGACGCAGCGAAAAGGAACTCAAAAACATACTCGACGTCCCGCCCGACCTTCGGCTGTGGAGCATTCTGCCGGTGGGCAAACCGGCCGACCGGCCGAAGCGCCCGGATAAATCCGTCCCCGACGAGGTCATCCATTACAATCGTTACGGCGGGAAGTAAGTCGTCGCCGACGCCGCGGCGACGGGTGTCGAACTACATGAACTCGCGCGGGTCGGTTATATGGCCGTTGACCGCGCTTGAGGCGGCGGTAAGCGGACTGGCCAGATATATCCGGGCGTCCTTGTGGCCCATCCTGCCGGGAAAGTTGCGGTTCGTTGTTGACACCACCGTAAGCGGCTCATTCGCGCGGCCGAACGTGTCCACCGGTCCGCCCAGGCATGCGGCGCAGCTGGCCGGGCCGACGCGGCATCCGGCCTGAATGAAAATCTCACGCAGCGTCTTGCCGTCAACTTCGTTACGGTCCAGGTCGGCGTCGACCTCGGTAGTGGCCGGGACGATGAACGTCTCGGCACTGACCTTCCGACCTGAAAGTATCTTCGCGGCCGCGATGAAATCGGTGGTCTTGCCGCCCGTGCACGAGCCGATGTAACTGCGGTCTATCTTCACCCGGTCAAGTTCGCTCGCCGCGGCTCGATTGCCCGGTGAATGGGGGCACGCCACTGTGGGCACGAACTTCGAGGCGTCGTAGCGGAACTCGGCGGCGTATTCGGCGTCATCGTCGGAGGCGACCGGCTCGAAGGGCTTGTCGGTCCGTCCGCGGACGTATCGGCATGTGACTTCGTCGGCGGCGATTATTCCGTTCTTGGCGCCGGCCTCGATGGCCATGTTGCACACCGTCATCCGCTCGTCGACGTTCATCGCATTGATCGCCTCGCCGGCGAACTCCATCGCGCAATACGTAGCGCCGTCAGTGCCGATTTCGCCGATGACGTGAAGTATCACATCTTTGGCCATCACGAAGGGCGGCAACAGGCCGTCGAATACGAACTTCATCGATCGCGGCACGCGCAGCCAGAGTTTTCCCGTGGCCATTGCAAACGCTCCGTCGGTGCTGCCTACGCCCGTGGCGAACATGCCGAACGCGCCGTGCGTGCAGGTGTGGCTGTCGGTGCCGAGCAGCAATTCGCCGGGTCGGGTGTGTCCCTTCTGGGGCAGCGTCATGTGGCACACGCCCATGTAACTGGTCGACTCGGGCTCGTCGTACGGGGGTGGACAGCCCTCGAAGCCCGGGGGGAGAAAATCCGTATCGTAGTAATGCGGCAGATCGTGCCGGCGGACGAAATCGCGCATGATCTCTATGTTGCGGTGCGCCTTGGGGTCGGCAGTAAAAATATAATGGTCCGGAATGAACACCAGCTTGTCGCGGGACCAGACCCTCGCGTCGCGCCCGGCCTGCTGCTCGAACACGCCAATCATCTGAGGCGCGATGACGTCGTTGGTCATCAGAACGTCAATGTCGCACCAGATTGTCTGTCCCCCGCGGACTTCGTCGGACCCGGCGTGGGCGGCGAGTATCTTTTCGGTTATCGTCATTGCCATCGCGCGATGCTCCGTGATTCGCGTTAATCGAGGCCGCAAGTATATAAATAACTCACCGCCGATGCGAATAAACGTTTGCAGGTAATTAGTAAACGGGCCTCTGTCTCCGGGCCTCAGGCATAATCGTAGGGCGAGCAGCAACGGCCCGCCTTTATTATGGCGGAGCGGTGTTGCTCGCGGAAACTACCAAGCCGCTCTAAATCGCTAAATATGATGCCGGACTATCGCATTGACCAGTCCCTGCATGGTGTGTACAGGGGCGACCACGGCGGGTGTGAGCATATTGCGGCCGAGGGCGTCGGCGGTGACGGGCCCAATGGCGGCGAGTTTGACGCCGGAAATGTCGATATTCCCTCCAGTCGCCAGTGCAAGGAAATTTTCCACGGTGGAAGGGGAGGTGAAAGTAATCCAGTCGGCCGAGCCGCTTCGCAGGGCTTCGGCAGCTTCTTTGGGCAATTCATCCGGGCAAACGGCGCGATAGACGGACAATTCGGTAACATTTGCACCGGCGTCGCGGAGGATGTCGGGCAGGTCCGCCGAGGCGTCGGTCGACCGCGCCAGCAGGACGCTTCCGCCAGCCGACGACTCCCGCTTCATCGCCCGTCCCAGGGCGGCGGTGGTGTATTGCTTCGGGATTAGATCCGCCCGCAGGCCGTGTTTTTCCAGTGCCTCTGCCGTGGCGGGACCTACTGTGGCAATCTTGACCGACCCGAACGCGCGGGCGTCCTTCCGCAGCGCCGCAAGCCGCCGGAACACCGCCTCGACGCCGTTGGCCGAGGTGAACGCCACGCAGTCGAAATCGCCGAGGCGCGCCAGCAGGCGGTCCGCCTCGGCGGTGTCCTGCGGCGGGGCGATCTCAATGGCGGGCGCCGGGATGACCTCGGCGCCGAATTCGCCCAGCAGTTCGGCCAGTTCGCCGGCGGAGTGTTTGGGGCGGGTAACGATGATAGTTTTTCCGAAAAGCGGGAGTTTCTCGAACCAGGCAATTTTTTCTCGCATCCTGACGACCTGCCCGACGATGAGCACCGCCGGTGGTTTGATGTCGGCCTTGTCGGCGGCGGAGGCGATTTTATCCAGCGAGGACGAGACGGTCCGTTGGGTGGGCAGCGATGCGTTTGCGACGACCGCGGTCGGGGTTTGTGCCGGTTTGCCGGCCTCGATGAGTCGCGAGGCAATCCCGTCCATGTTGCCAACGCCCATGTACACCACCAGCGTATCGACGCCCGCCAGCGCCGTCCAGTCAAC
>CAYZPY010000105.1:0-9005 GCA_964480425.1 uncultured Planctomycetaceae bacterium | reverse complement strand
GAGTCAATGGAAGTGAAAACCTCCTGCTGCTATGCGCTCAGCCGGTTGGATCGCACCAAGGCCGCCGACGTCATACCCCCCCTTCTTGCAGAGGCCCGGAACCTCGACTCCCGACAGCATCTTCTTGCGGTGCTTGGGGAAATGGACAACGGGGAGGCGCGCCGGCGCGCCCGCCGGGGCGTAATGGATTTCATCCGCCGACAAACCGCCGGCAAAGGGCGGGCCTCTGCGATGGCGCTGACGGCGGCCGGGCGATTGAAAATCCACGACGCGGCGCCTCACGTCCGCAGGGTCCTGCGCGACGCCGTCGGCGAGGAGTCCGGCCTGACCCAGGCGCAGATAGTCTCCGCCATCGGCGCCGCCGAGCAGCTCAACCTTCCCGTCCGCAGGGAACTCTACGACATCTGCACGCAACTGTGGCATCCCCACACGGAATGGACGATGACGCACGCCGCGCCGGCGCTGGGCAGGCAGTGTCGAATACCCCAGCCGCCCGGCAGCGGCGCGCCTTCGGTGGACAAGTGCATCGAGGCGCTCCGCCGGGCCGTGCACTATGCAGTTTGGTCGCAAACCCGACGGGCAACCTCGCCGTCCCAAGGCAACCGCCGTGAAGTATTGACCACCCCCCTGGGCTCGGCGGCGGCGGCGGTTGCTGCCTGGCGGCTGGGCGCGGACGACCGCGACGAACTCGTTAAGGCGACCGCAAGCAGGGACGTAACCCTCCCGGGCACGTACATCGCCTGGCACATCGGGCATGCTGCCGAGGGTGCATTCGAACTGGGTCTCAAGATGCTTCCGCCTTCCGACGCCCCGCCCGAACAACGCGTCTGGAACGATTACGCGCGCGCAGCCGGGGCATTGCTGCTGGCCCACGCGGCAAAAACCCCCCAAAAACGCCGACAGGCCGTCGAAAGAATCACCTCACGCCTGGTGGGGGGAAGATACTTCGGCGGCGAAGACAACCCCATCGTGGCAGGAACGTACAAGGCGGCGCTGCTGATACTGGGGCGGCGAGAGTATCTACCGGAGGTTCGCAAACTACTTTACGAAGGCGGCTTTCCCGAGCGGACCGCCATTACGGCCCTTTGCATCGCCGGCGACAAAGACGTGTTCAAATGGATGCTGTGGAACAACAACATCCCGCCACTTTGGGCGGCGGAACTTATCGTCTCCAGGCAACTGGGCGAAGTTCTGTCCGCCACAGCGCCGCGTCTGTATCGCCTTGACGTCACTGGCGGTCGCGGCCTGCGGCGCAGGCAGATTATCATCATGCGGAACTATTTCGCCATCCACTACGACCGGATCTACGAGCCACTCGTCCCCCAAGCAGCCGACGCCGCGCCAGGGGGGCGGCAATGAGCGTGGCGGGCAGGACAATCGGCGCCCTGCGGATGGTTTTTTCGGGCGTGTGGGACCTTGTGCTTCCGGGAATCTGTATGGCTTGCGGGCGCCACGCGCCGGCGGCGGCGGGACTGTGCGACCAGTGCAACTTGCGCCTGTTGAACCTCGTGGGGCTTGCCTATTGCCCGCGATGCGGAACGACGCTGGGGCCTAACATCCCCCCCAGGGAAGACGGCTGCCGGGCGTGCGGGCATCTGTTACCCCGTTTCGCGCAGGCGGTTCGCCTGGGCCCTTACGCGCCGCCGCTGCGCCGGCTTGTCCAGAGGTTGAAATACCACAACCGCGACGCCATGGCGCGGCGATTGGGCGACATGCTCGCGGACGCCGTGATGATGCGGTGTGCAGATGTCGATTTTGACGTGGCCGTTCCGGTGCCAATGTACTGGCGGCGGCGAGTGGCGCGGGGGTACAACCACGCCGCCGTGCTGGCGCGCTTCGCGGGGCACCGCCTGGGTCTGCCGGTCCACAACGAACTTCGGCGGGTGCGCAATACGCCCCCGCAGGTGAACCTGCCCCGCACGCGGCGCATCGAAAACGTCAAGGGCGCATTTGAGGTCAGCTCCGCACGTGCGGTCCGGGGCGCCAGGGTTCTGCTCATCGACGACGTGACCACAACCGGCGCCACGGCAAACGAAGCCGCCCGGACGCTGCTGTCCGCCGGGGCATCGAGCGTTCACCTGGGCGTGGTCGCCAAGGCCGAGCCGCCCCGGGCTTATACCCGGCACTTACAAACACACGCCACCTAAGCCCGTTGCGTACGCCACTACGCCGAAACTCTCCGGCGCCGCAGGGCGGGCGGAAATTGGCACTTAAACGACGGACCGATAGCGTGTAGAATCTCCGGCCGGTCAACAGCAAAGGAGAAACAATCGATATGCCCAGACGCGACGACATTCACAAGGTGATGATTATAGGTTCGGGTCCGATAGTCATCGGGCAGGCGTGCGAGTTCGACTACTCCGGCACACAGGCGTGCAAGGCACTGCGGGAGGAGGGATACGAAATCGTCCTGATGAACTCCAATCCGGCCACTATCATGACGGACCCTGAGATGGCCGACTTCACCTACATCGAGCCGCTGACTCACGACGCCGCGGCAAGGATTATCGAAAAGGAGCGTCCCGACGCCCTTTTGCCGAACCTGGGCGGGCAGTCGGGACTGAACCTTGCCGCCGAGTTGAACAAGTCCGGCGTACTGGCCCGCTACGGGGTGAAGGTTATCGGCGTGCAGGTCAATGCCATCGAGCGCGGGGAGGACCGCACCGCCTTCAAGACCACCATGGAAAAACTCGGCATCGAAATGCCGCACAGCCAAGCCGTCTACTCCGTCGAAGACGCCCAGAAGGTCGCCGCTGAACTGGGATACCCCGTGGTGATCCGCCCGGCCTATACGCTGGGCGGCACCGGGGGCGGACTGGTGTATAACGTCGAGGAACTCCAGACCGTCGCCAGCCGGGGACTGGCCGCCAGTCTAATCAACCAGGTGCTGGTGGAAGAATCGGTGCTCGGCTGGGAGGAACTGGAACTGGAGGTCGTGCGCGACGCAAAAAACCAGCTCATCACCGTCTGCTTCATCGAAAACATAGACGCCATGGGCATCCACACCGGCGACTCGTTCTGCTCGGCGCCGATGCTCACCATAGACGAGGAACTCCAGAAGAAACTGCAGGAATACTCCTACCGCATCGTCGAGGCCATCGAGGTCATCGGCGGCACGAACATCCAGTTCGCACACGATCCCCAAACCGGGCGCGTGGTGGTCATAGAGATCAATCCCCGCACGTCGCGGTCCTCCGCCCTGGCGTCCAAGGCCACCGGATTCCCCATCGCCCGGATCTCCACCAAGCTCGCCGCCGGCCTGACGCTCGACGAGATACCATACTGGCGACAGGGCACACTGGAAAAATACACCCCCTGGGGCGACTACGTGGTGATAAAGTTCGCGCGTTGGGCGTTCGAGAAGTTCCGGGGCGCCGAGGACAAACTCGGCACGCAGATGCGGGCCGTCGGAGAGGTCATGAGCATCGGAAAGAACTACAAGGAGGCGTTCCAGAAATCCATCCGGTCCCTGGAGCAGGGTCAGTACGGGCTGGGCTTTCACAAGCGCCTGGATGAAAAGCCGCTGGACGAACTGATGAACATGCTCAAGGAGCCATCCAGCAAGCGGCAGTTCATCATGTACGAGGCGCTGCGCAAGGGCGCTGCCGTGGAAGAACTCTACAAAATCACACACATTAAGCCGTGGTTCATCGAGCAGATGAAGGAACTGGTCGAACTGGAGGAGGAAATCCTCAAGCACAAAGGAGGCCGGCTGCCCGACGATCTCCTGGTGCGGGCCAAGAAGGACGGCTTCGCCGACAGGTACCTATCGCAACTGCTGGACATCCCGGAGGAGCAAATCCGCACCCGTCGCAAGTCGCTGGGCGTGGTGGAGGCGTGGCATTCTGTTCCCGTCAGCGGCGTCCGGGACGCGGCCTATTACTACTCCACCTACAACGCCGAAGACAAGGTCACCGTGAGCAAAAATCCAAAGGTGATGATCCTGGGCGGCGGACCCAACCGAATCGGGCAGGGCATCGAGTTCGATTACTGTTGCGTGCACGCCGCCTTTGCCCTGCGCGATGAGGGCCTGGAGACCATTATGGTCAACTGCAATCCCGAGACCGTCTCGACCGACTACGACACGTCCGACAAACTCTATTTCGAGCCGCTCACCGTCGAGGACGTGCTGAGCATCTACGAAAAGGAAAAACCGCAGGGCGCCATAGTTCAGTTCGGCGGGCAGACACCGCTGAACATCGCACGCGAGCTCGAACAGGCCGGCGTGGAGATACTGGGCACCAGCCCCGAGACGATAGACCTCGCCGAAGACCGAGACCGCTTCCGCAAAGTGATGGACAAGCTGGGCATACCCATGGCCCCGTCCGGCATGGCCTCTTCGCTCCGGGAGGCGATGGAAATAGCCGAACGCATCGGGTACCCGCTGATGGTCCGCCCGTCGTACGTGCTGGGCGGGCGCGGCATGGAAGTTGTCTACGACGAGGACATGCTCCGCCAGTACGTGGCGGCGGCGGTGGAGGTAACGCCCCAGCGACCCATACTAATCGACAAGTTCCTGGAAAACGCAATCGAGGCCGAGGCAGACGCAATCGCCGACGGGACAGACGCCTTCGTGCCGGCGGTTATGCAACACATCGAACTGGCAGGAGTGCATTCGGGCGACTCGGCCTGTGTCATCCCGCCGGTTAGCATCCCCCCCGAACACATCGAGACCATCGGTCAGTACACCCGTAAAATCGCAAACGAACTGAATGTCGTGGGCCTGATGAACATGCAGTACGCCATCGCCGAAGACAAGGTCTACGTCCTGGAGGCCAACCCGCGCGCCTCGCGCACCGTCCCGCTGGTTTCCAAGGTGTGCAACATATCAATGGCCCGGCTGGCCACGCAGGTGATGCTCGGAAAGAAACTCTCACAGTTGAACCTCAGCGAACGGAAGGTCCCCCACTACGGCGTCAAGGAGGCGGTCTTCCCCTTCAAGATGCTACCGGAGGTCGACCCGCTTCTTGGTCCGGAGATGAGGTCCACCGGCGAGGTGCTCGGTATGGCCGACTCGTTCGGAATGGCGTTTTTCAAAGCCCAGCAAGGCGCAGGGCAATACCTGCCGACTTCAGGAACGGTCCTGATAACCATCGCAAAGACCGACAGGGACGAACTGGCCGGCGTGGCAAGGGACTTCGCCACGATCGGGTTCAAAATCAAGGCCACACGGGGCACGCACGCCTTCCTGGCGGAAAACGGCATCGAATCCGAAGTGATAAACAAGATCTACGAAGGCAGACCCAACATCGTCGACGCCATCAAGAACAACGAGATTGACCTGGTCATCAACACCCCCGTCGGCAAACTGAGCGTTTACGACGACTCCTATATCCGCAAGGCCGCCATAAAATACGGCATCCCCTACATAACCACGATAAGCGCCGCCGACGCCGCCGCAAAGGGCATCGCCGCATTCAAGAAAGGCGAGTCCCGCCAGGCCGGGGTCAAGCCGCTTCAGGAATACCACGCAGAGGCAAGTAAATCTGTTAATCAGTAAATCAGTTGATCGGCTACAGGCACGGTCCTCCTGAGAGGGGCGAATTAATGCCTGAACGCCTGCCACGGGCAGAGATATACTGATTAACCGATTAACTAAAAAAGTACCAGTACACCACTCCTGCCAGGATTATGCGGTACACGCCGAACGGCGTCATGCCGTGGCTGGTGAGCCAGCGGACGAACCCCGCCACCGCTACTGCCGCCACGACGCAGCTGACAACCAGACCCACTACAATGCCGTCCACCCCGGCGCACTGTACCAGTCCGGCGTAATCCTTAACGCCCTGGTAGACGGTAGCGGCCCCCAGCGTCGGCAGCGCCAGCAGGAAGCTGAACTCCGCCGCGGTCACCATGTCCAGGCCCACCAGCAGACCGGCCACTATCGTAATCATGCTGCGGGAAGTGCCCGGCCACATCGCCAGGCACTGGGCCAGACCTATCACAAACGCCTGGGCGAAAAGCACGTCGGTCACTTCGCCGACGCGTTTTTGTTTCTTGCGTCGCATGGCGAGGTATTGGGCCGCTATCATAAACACCCCACCCGCCGCCAGCGCCCAGGTGACCGTCAACGGTCCGAAAAGGTATTCCTTTATGTGACTGTGAAACAGCAGGCCTATAATCGCAGCCGGCATAAACGCCACTCCCAGCACACCCGCAAGGCGCAGACCGGCGGGATCCCTGCCCGCCAGTCCGCGGAACATCTGCCACACGCGCCTGCGATAAAGACCCACCACCGCCAGGATGGCGCCCAACTGGATGACTATCTCGAACGAACTCAGGGCGGGGTCCTTGGATATCTTCGGGCCCAGCGGTCCGGGCTCGTCGGTGAAACTGCTCAGGCCCATGGTGTGGGTGGTTATTATAAGATGCCCGGTCGAGGAGACCGGAAGATACTCGGTAAGCCCCTCGACCACGCCGAGAATTGCAGAATGCAGCAGTGAAATTCTCCGGCCGCCGGCGTCCTGCTGTTCCGGGGAGTCTTCCTGCGCACGTGCGGCCGGGACGTTTACCAAACTTGCGGCGATCAAGGTCAGCATTGAGCCGCACAATGTAATTTTAAGGATTTTTCGCTTCATTGCATTTTCAGCGCCGCCCGGAGGATTAACTGGGCCGCGACGTTGGCGTACAAGCCCGCGATAATATCATCGGCCAGAATGCCCCACCCGCCTTTGAGTCTTTCCATCTGCCGCACGGGAGGCGGTTTGACTATGTCGAACAAACGAAAAGCGCCAAACGCCACAGACGCGCACACCAGCCGGTCGGTAAAGTCGCCCCCCGCAGGCAGCGCCAGCAGCGCCAGGGCCTGCCCGGCCCATTCGTCTACTGTGCATTTGCGGGGGTCCTTTTTGCCGAAGTAACTCTCGCCCCGGCGTCCCCACACGACGCACCCGACCGATGCGACCAGCGCCACAATCACAACTACTGCCGACATCCAGGCGGCGTCACCGCCGGAAAGCCACGCCGCGAGCAGGTAGATTCCACACACCGCCGCAGAGCCCCACGTGCCGGGCGCCGCCGGAAGGTAGCCAGTACCCAGGCCGGTTATCACCGCCTTGTGAAAAAATTTCACCGCACGGCCTCCTGCGCGAAGAAATACAATCCACGAATTACACTAATTTCACAAATTGAGTTGATATTATCGAACGCCATGCACAAATCCCATTCATGAGCGGCCCGGCGTTGAGAACTTACACAATCGGCGTAACTTCTTTCCATATTAGTGAAATCAGTGTGATCCGCGGACCTTATCATCGCTGCGAAGCAGGTCGCGGGTCTTTCCCACGTACGCCAGCCCGCTGAAAACGGTAACCGCCACCGCCAGCCAGACCATTATCACCTTAACCACCACCGCCCAGGGTACCCCCCGGAGATTCGCCAACTGATACAGCACCGAGCATATAGCAACCGACTGGACGAACATTTTTATTTTGCCCGCCGGCGTGGCTGGAAACTTCACCCCGCGCGACTCGCTGTAACCTCGCACCGCCGAGACCACGAATTCACGACCCATTATCGCAACCACCATCCACGCCTGCATGGCCGAAGACATCCCCCCTGTAAGCCAGCCGGGAATCACTTCGCTCTCGAACCGGCTAACGTCGGACGGCATGCTGTAATTCGCACCCGCAAGCATGGCGAACGCGCCGATTACCAGTATCTTGTCGACGAACGGGTCAACGATGCGCCCGAATGCCGTGGAGACGTTCATTTTTCTTGCCAGGTACCCGTCCAGTATGTCCGTGATGCCGGCCACAATGTAAAGCACGAACGCCGCGTTCAGCAGCCAGGGTCCCGACGGCATGTCGTGCTCATAAAGCCCCGTCAGCACGAAAAACGCCGCCGCAAGGACTATCCGCCCCACCGTCAGCTGATTAGGAAGTTTCCAGTTCATTTTCCGTTTAATCGGTTAATCAGTTAATCGGTTAATCAGTGCTCATCCATTGATTTGCCGACCAACCGATTAACTATAAGGTCGTACCCGTCGTAATCTATCACTTCGCCTTCGACAAAGCCACCCGGTTGTGGCGGCTCGGCGGACGGGTCGGACTCGGCAATGTAGCACACGCTGTCCACGTCGGGCGCCTGCCCTTAGTAGCGTCCCACGCAATATCCGTTCGGGTCCGCACCGTCCACCAGGACGTTTACTTTTCGCCCTATCATATCGGCATTTTTGTCGAATGCTATCTTCTGCTGGGCGAGCATGAGTTCATCCGCCCGCTCGGTCTTTAGTTCCTGCGGGACCTGGCGCGGCATATCGGCCGCGGCGGTGCCCTCCTCGGGCGAGAACTCGAACACGCCAAGCGCGTCGAAACCAAAATCCCTCACGAAATCCAGCAGTTCGGCGAAATGCCTGTCCGTCTCGCCGGGAAAGCCCACGATGAACGTCGTGCGAATCACCACGCCTTCGATGCGCCTGCGGAGTTTATCCAGCAGATTTTCGATGGTCGTGCGGGTGATGCCCCTGCCCATCCGGCGCAGGACGCCGGTAGATATGTGCTGAAGAGGCAGGTCAACGTATGGGACCACGCACCGGCAGCCGGCGATAGCGTCTATCAGCGAATCGGTGAACCTGTTGGGGTAGGCATACATCAGGCGAATCCACCGCACGCCCTCCAGTTCGTCGAGCATCTTCAGCAGACGGGCCGTGGTCATCCTCCCGCTCAGGTCGCGACCGTAACTGGTCGTATCCTGCGCGATTACGTTCAGTTCCGCGGCGCCGTCGGAAATCAGTTCGCGCGCCTCGGATAATACATCCCCCGGTCGCTTCGAGCGGAACGGGCCCCGTATGGCGGGTATGGTGCAGAACGTGCACCTCCGCCCGCATCCCTCGGCTATGCGCAGATAAGCCGTGTGCCGTGGCGTGAGCCGGAACCGCCCCCGGTCGTGGCAAACTTCCGCCCCACCGGGCGCACACGGCGATATTCTCGTGTACCTGCCCACGGCGGTGACGGCCTGGAGTATCCCACCGCGGTCGTTGACGCCGACGACGGCGTCGATCCCCG
>CAYZPY010000104.1:0-9154 GCA_964480425.1 uncultured Planctomycetaceae bacterium | reverse complement strand
CAGGCGGTCATTGTCAACGACGCGCAGAGAGACCCCCGCCACTTCGACCGGGTCGACAGCGCCGCCGGCGTGGTCACGCGGAACCTGCTGGCGGTGCCCGTCCACAGCAGGCGGCGCCTGTGGGGCGTGCTGGAACTCATCAACAAGCGCAACGGCGCCGAGTTCGACAGGGGCGACCTTTCGCTGGCGCAGGTTGCCGCAGGGCAGATCGCCCTTGCGCTGGAGAACGCCAACCTGCACGAGGAAATCGTGCACAAGGAGCGCCTTGCTGCCGTCGGGCAGACCGTCAGCGGGCTGGCGCACTGCATCAAAAACATCCTCAACGGCATCCGCTCGGGCTCTGCCGTCATCGAGAGGTCGATGCGGCAGGGTGATTTTCGGCGTGTGTGCGACGGCTGGAAGACCGTCAGCACCAACAACGGCATGCTCGAGGCGCTGGTGCTGGACATGCTGTCGCTGGTTCGCAAGAGCAGGCCCAAACCGTTCCCCACCGACGTCAACGACCTGGTCGAGCAGATTTGCAAACTACTGGCCGAGCGAGCCGATGGGCGCGGCGTGAGGATTTCGCACGTCCCGGCCGAGAACCTCAGCGAGGCCGTCGTGGACCCGACGACGCTGTACCGCTGCATGCTGAACCTGGCGACCAACGCCGTGGACGCCTGCGGGCGGGGCCGGTCCGTGACGTTGCGGGTCGGCCGCAATCCGGACCGCGACCGCTTCACCATAAGCGTGACCGACACCGGCTGCGGAATGCCGCCGGAGATTCGCAGGAAACTGTTCACCGAGTTCTTCTCGACCAAGGGCGGGCGCGGCACCGGTCTGGGACTGCCGGTCACCAAAAAACTCGTCGAAGAAATGGGCGGCAAAATCGCCTTCCACAGCGTTCCCGAGGCGGGGACGCGTTTTGTGATTGCATTACCGGTTAATCCGCCACAAAATGCCGCCAAGGAGCAAACAACATGAGCGATACACCGAAGGTTCTCATAGTGGACGACGAGCAGGACAGCATAGACTTCGTCCACGAGGCGCTGGCTGACTTGGACTGCGAGGTAATCTCGGCGATGGACGGTCAGGCCGGGCTGGAACTGGCGCAGAAAGAACGACCGCAGGTCATCATTCTTGACGTGCAGATGCCCAAACTCGGCGGGTTCGAGGTTTTCGGCAAACTCAAGGACGACGATAAACTCGCCTCGGTGCCGGTGATAATGCTCACCGCCGTGACCCAGCGGACCGGGATGAAATTCGACTCGCGCGACATGGACCAGTACACCGGACACGAGCCCGAAGCGTATATCGACAAACCCATCGAGCCGGTCATTCTCAAGCAGACCGTCACGCGCCTGCTGAAAAAGTCGGCACAGTCCTGACGCCGCAGGCGGCGCCGGCCGTGCTTTTGCAGAAAAACACGCAAATTGTCCGACACGGAGTCGCAGGGGGGACGTTTCATTATGGTTGCTTGTAACTTGTGATAGAAAGGATCGCCCGATGACACAGGAATCGTGCATGAACCGTCGAAAATTCATGAAGTCGCTCGCCGCCTCGGCTGCCGTGGCGGGAATGACGCAACAGATCGCCACGGCCGGAGGCGATCCGAAAAATCGCCCGAACATACTCTGGCTCGACGCCGAAGACCTCTCGTGGGAGATCGGATGCTACGGGTGCGACCTGGTCCACACGCCCAACATCGACAGTCTGGCCGAACAGGGTGCCCGTTTCACAAACGCCGTGGTCTCCTGCCCGGTCTGCTCGCCGTCGCGTTCGGCCATATGGGTCGGAATGTACCAGACCGCCATCGGCGCGCACAATCACCGCAGCCAGCGCACCGGGGGCGGCATGGCCGGCGAAAAAAAATATCATTCCAGTTACCGCCTGCCGGAGCACGTCAAACACATGACCGAATACCTGCGGCGGGGGGGATACTTCTGCTGCTCGAGGGAGTACGATTCCAAAAGAAGGCACGGCAAGAGGGACTACAATTACACCATAAACACGCGCTTCGAGGGCAACGACTGGCGGCAATGCAAGGGCGACCGCCCGTTTTTCGCGCACGTGCACTTCCGCGAGACCCACCGCGGCTTCGAGAACGACCCCGAACACCCCATCGACCCAAAGAAAGTCGAAATACCACCGTACCTGCCCGATAACGAAAAATCCCGCGCGATATGGGCCAAGTACCTCGAAACCGTCCAGATACTCGACCGAAAGGTCGGCGACATCCTGAAGCGCCTCGAGGACGACGGACTGGCGAAGAACACCGTCGTGTTCTTCACCGGCGACCACGGAAGGGCGATGATCCGCGCAAAGCAATGGCCTTACGACAGCGGAATCCGAGTGCCGTTTGTCGTCCGCTGGCCGGGTCGAATAAAGCCCGGAACCGTACGCAACGACCTGGTGAACCTGATCGACCTTGGGGCGACCTGGCTGGGCATCGCAGGCGCGCCGATACCGAAGCACATGCACGGAAGGGACGTTCTGTCCGACGAGGCAAAGGCGCCAAGGTACGTATTTTCGGCGCGCGACCGATGCGACGAGACCATCGAATGCATCCGCGCCGTGAGCGACGGGCGATACAAGTACCTGCGGAACTACATGCCGCACCGCCCGTACATGCAGCCCAACGAGTACAAGCAGAACCACTACCCCATGTGGCACATGCTTCGCAAACTCAAGGCCGAGGGCAAACTCACCGACGCACAGAAGCCATTCATGAGCGATTCCAAGCCCCTGGAGGAACTGTACGACCTCGAGACCGACCCGCACGAGGTTAACAATTTGGCCGGTTCGCCCGAACACGCCGATGTGCTCAAACGCATGCGAAAGGAGCATCTGGAATGGGTCCACCGCACCGGCGACCTGGGACTGGTGCCCGAGCCGATTCTCGAAGACCTCGGGCTAAAGTACGGAAACAAGGCCGCCGTCCTGAAGCAGCGGGAAAACCGAAACCTGCTGGACGAGATTCTTCGCACCATAAACCACGGAGAGAACGGGCGCACGGACAAACTCTTCGAGTCGCTTAAATCAAAGCACGATTCGGTACGCTGGTGGGCGGCCATCTGGCTAGGAAACGTCGGCAAAAAGCATAGCGACGTCGTCGAAAAACTCCGCCATTGTCTCAAGGACCAATGCCACGCCGTCCGCGCCGCGGACGGATATTCGCTCGGGCGGCTCGGAGAAGGCGACAGGGCAGTGCACGTACTGGCAGATATCCTCAAAAACAGCACCAACCACGCCACGCGAAACTACGCCATCGACGCACTGGAGAAACTCGGGCCGGATAAATACAAACAGGTCGCCGACGTCGTCCGTCGAGGCCTAAAGGACCATTACAAAAACATCCGCCGCTGCGCAAAGCGAATGGTGGAGGAGATTTAAAACTTAAACCTGTTTGGCACGCCGTCGGCCACACCAAACCTGGGTCGGTGGCGTTCCTACGCCACCGACATTCTCGATGGCGGGTTATACGCGGCGGCGTGGGAACGCCGCCGCGCCATTCCATGGCCGCTCGCCCTGCGCCTACTTTTCGAAGTACACGCCGCCGCTCTGGAGTGCGTCCCGCAGTTGGTCGTATGGCAGGTCGCGCGTGGAGCATTTCCGCTTCGCGCACAGCGCGGCGGCGGTACCGGCGGCCTGACCCTGCCCCATGCAGCAGACGGTGTTCCGCGTGGGCATGTGGGCTCGACGGTCGGAGGTGATGAGCATGCCGGCGGCCAGAAGATTGTCTATGCCCGCCACGCGAAGCGCTCGGTAGGGCACGCCGTAGGTGCCGCCGCCGGCGATCTGCAAACGCGGGGCCGAGTCGTGGAAGCCGTAAACCATGACCTCGTCGTCGAAGTGGCGCGCCTCGATGACGTCGCGGTGGGTGATGTCGTAGTCGCAGACGATCTGCCTGGCGCGTCGGATGCACAGCGTGGGGCTGGTGCGGGCCATGAAGGCCTTTTCGCATCCGGGCACGTGTTTGCGGAAGAGTTCGACCGCCGCCGCCTGGCGATTGCGCAACTCCAGTTCGGCGTCGGCGACGGCGTCGCGGTCGGTGGGGCTGAGGCGCATCTTGAAATTGAGCTTGATGAACATGAAATAATCGTCGTGGCAGGTGGTGGTCACCGGGGACATTCCGATCCTGCGGGCACCGTCCCTGAAGGATTTCGGCATCTTGCCCATGTTGGCGTTGAGGCGGACGATCTTTCCGTCCTCGCCGCTTCGCCGGCCCCGGGCGAACTCTCTGACTGCGCCGCGCGAGGCGATGAACTGGTTGTACTTCTCGACGCTGACGTTTGCCAGAGCGATGCTGTTGGCCACGGGGTAGTCGTTCGGCTCGTCGTACTTTGCCCCCGCCTGCGCCGACAGGTCGCCGAAGGCGGTGCAGTCCACGAAGGTTCGCCCCAGCAGCGCCTCTCGTCCGTTTCGGCTCTCGGTCACCGCGGCGCGGATGCCGTCGCCCCGGGTTATCGCGCCGACCAGCAGCGTGTTGACCAGGACATGCACGCCCGCCTCGGCGAGCATGCGGAAAGTAACGAGCTTGTAGAGTTCGGTGTCAATCGCGGTGCAGATCGAATCGTAATCGTAGCCCTCAGTCATCTCGGCGTGCCCGGTTGTGCCGCCGACCTCGGTCAGGTCGTCTATTATCTCCTGTGCGATGCCGCGGACGACCTGTCGCTTTTGGACATTGTCGAACGCCTTGAAGAGATTGTAGAAACTGTGCAGCGCCGTTCCGCCCTCGGTGACGGTCCCACCGGGGTAGCCCTTGCGTTCGATCAGGGCGGTGTCGGCGCCGTTTCGAGCGGCGGCGACGGCGGCCACCACGCCCGCGGTTCCCGCCCCGGCCACCACCACGTCGAACCGTCTGGCGGGCAGTTTCCTTGCGGGCTCGGTGCAGAACTTTGCCGATTGCTCGGCGTCGCTTCGCCCGCCGACGCGCCGGGTCGAATCAAACATCATCGCCCCCGCCCCTATAGCGGCCAGGCGCCTGGAGAATTGTCTGCGGTTCATTGTTCTCTCCTGTTTTTTTAATTTGCCCAGTTGCGTGCATTGTATCGTTATTCGACCCGGTGGCGGGTCCACGACGCGGGTGTGTCGGGGCTTCTTTGTTTTCTGGCCATGGTGTCCGGGCTGCGGCGTTTCAGATATTCTTGTTCGCAGTCGAGTGCGGCGCCGGGGTCCTGCTGTGCTTGCATCCAGCGGTCGAGTTCGCCGGACAGTTCCGCCTTGACCTCGGCGAAACCACTGTCCTGCGCCAGGTCGTTCATTTCGTGCGGGTCGGCGTCGTTGTCGTACAACTGCTCGTGCGGGCGATGGACGTAGCGCCGGTAAGTATCCTGTGCGGACGGGTTGCCCTTCTTTGCGGCCTCGACCCATGCCAGCCAGTAGTCCTCCTGCATGAGGTGTTTTTCGTAGTAGGCGGCCTGGGGCGTGAGGTTTCGGATGTATCTGAAGCGGTCCGTGCAGACGGTGCGGATGGGGTAGGGCGTGCCTTCGGGAATGTTGTTGTGCATGCCGTATGCGTACTTTCGATGGGTATCCTTATCGCCGGTCAGCACGTCCAGGAAGCTGGTCCCGTCCAGTTGATATCGGTCCGGCTCGCCGCCGCCGGCGGCTATGAGCGTGGGGACAACGTCGGCGTACTGGACCAGCGCGTTTGTTTGCTGCCCCGGCTGGATTACGCCCGGCCAGCGGGCTATGAATGCGGTGTGCAGCCCGTCTTCCCAGTTGGTCCACTTGCAACCCGGCCAGGAGGCCCCCTGCTCGGAGGTGAATATCACCAGTGTGTCGTCCGCCTTTTGGATTTCCTCCAGCGTCCGCAGTATGTTGCCCACGTGCCGGTCGAGTTCGCCCACCTCGGCGAGGTACTTTACGTACTCGCCGCGGACCTCGGGCAGGTCGGCGAGGTATGGCGGAAGTTGGATACCGGCAGGGTCGAACCTTCCGGGGTCTCCGGTGGTCCAGGGACCGTGCGCGTCCACGAGCCCGATGACCAGGAAAAAGGGCTCCTCGGGCCTGTACGTCATGTACTGGCGGATTTCGGTGTGGTCGGCCCGCATGCGGGGTCCGCGCTTGCAGCAGTTGCGCTCGAATCCCTCCACCTCGTCGAAGTCGTAGATGGCGGTGGGCTCGGCGTGGTGCTTACCGGTCAGCCCTACGCGGTAGCCCAGACCGCGGAGGTGTTGGCAGATGCTCTGCGTGCCTTCGAGCGACCTGGAGTGGTTCCACATGCCCCCGCTGCCGGGGGGGTACAGTCCGCTGTAGAGTTCCTGCCGGCAGGGCGAGCACATGGCCATGGCGAGGTACGCCTTATTGAACTTCACCCCGTCGGCGGCGAGGGAATCAATGTTTGGCGTTGGGACGTTGGGCCCGCCGTAGCAGCCGAGAGTCGAATACGTAACGTCGTCGGAGATTGTCAGCAGTATGTTCGGTCGCCTGTTCGCCATTTAGTCGCCGCCTTTGGTTGCCTGGATGGTGACCACGCCGCAGGATATCGCGGGCATTTCTACGCTCAGCGTCCTGCCGTCGCGGGCAACCTTTGCGTCGACGGGCTTTATGGCGTGGGGCTTTTCCAGCGAGTTCCTGGCAGAAAGGTCTGCGGGGGCGATGAGTTTCATCGAGGCCTCGCTGACGTTAAATCCTTCCGCCGGCGTGATTTGGACAGTCACGTCTTCCTTGGAGGGATTGACGAGTTTGCAGTAGAGTGTTCGCCCGTCGGCGGATTTGGAGGCCACCACGTTGAGCGGCCCGTCGTCGCCTGCTAGGGCGATGCGGTGAGGCGCATAGTGTTCGCGCCACAGTTTCATCACCACGTAGTTGGGAGCCGGGAACCACGTGCGATGATCGAAGTTTATAAAGGCGTTGTCCCACCTGGCCGCCGATACGTGGCGCAGGAACAGCGCCGGTCCGCCGATTTCGAAAAATTCCCCGCACCGCTCGAAGACGTTGAGTATCCCCCCGCAATAGAGCCCGGTGCGCCAGTCGGTGCTCTGTGCGTTCCATTCCGAGCAGTAGACCTTAATGTCGGGGTTTGGTCCGGCGGCGATGATCTTTTGAAGTTCGTGGTAATATTTCTGGTCGCGGGGCGGACCGGTGGCGAAATTGTCCGGCTTCTCGTAGTGGTGGGTGGAGATGTAATCGAAGTTTTCGCCCGCGATGCGGATGACCTCGCGGTTCCACTTGTTGTTATATCCCCCGCTTCCGCAGGCGATAATCTCGATGTCGCCGTCCATCTTTCGCAGCGCCGGGGCGAAACGGTTGACCGCCTCGGCGTAGTCCTTTGCGCCCATGTGCCAGGTCTCGTTGTCTATCTCCCAGTACTTGACGTTGTATGGTTCGGGATGCCCGTTTGCGGCGCGGACCCTGCCCCATTTGGAGTCCGCCGGACCGTTGCAGTACTGCAGCCAGTCGAGGGCTTCGGCGAGGAAGTCATTGTCGCGTGCCCGCGGGTTCCACTTTCTGGAGCCGACGTTGACCACGATAATCGGCTCGGCGCCGACGCGTCGGCACATCTCGACGAACTCGTCGGTGCCGAAGGAATAGACGTCCAGATCGTCCCAGATGACGTGCGGGTGATGCCTGCGCTGGTGCTGCGGTCCTATGCCGCGTTTCCAGCGGTAGGCGGAGGCGAAGCACCCGCCCGGCCAGCGGATGACCGGGGGGGAGAGGTCCTTAATCGCGTTGAGTAAATCGGGCCGGAAGCCGCCGTTTTCCTTCCAGGACTTCGGCATCATGGAGACCTGGTCTATCCTCACGTCGGCTTTTCCGGCCGGAGCAATTTGAATTTTTGCGTTCGGCGCGTCGGCGTCGGGCTTCAGCGTGAATTTCCGCCGGGCCCACTTGTCGGTGGGCGCCTCGAGTTCGGCGCGGGCGATGATCTCGTCGCCCTCGTCTCCGCCCAGCAGGCGGACCGCCAGTCCGTCCGGGGCTTCGCCCCTGACCCACAGCGAGCCGACATAGGTTTCACCCTTGTGGATGTCCATGGGTCCCTGGACCAGTCCCGTCCGGTCGCCGTCGCTTTTGATTCTCAGGTAATAATCGCAGTTTGCCGCCTCGCCCTTTTCGAGGAATACTTCGCCGTACCCGAAGGCCTCCCAGTGCCTTCCGACGCCGGACCTGACCGCCGAGGCGGGCGCGCCGTCCAGCAGGGTCTTTCCGTCCGGCGAGACTACCTTGACGTTGCGGAAGCGGGCCTTTGTCTTCCAGGTTCCCACGCCGACCTTTCCCCGCAGGTGCGCGTTTTTTCCGTCGGTGAAGTCGATGAGTTTCTTCCCGTCCATGAACACCTGGAAATGCCGTCCTTCGCAACGGATGCGGATTTTGTACCACTTGTCCTTTTCGACGCCGCCGGCGACGCTTGGACCGACGGGATCCCAGCCGCGGGATTTCTGTCCGCGCTGGATCTGACTGCGACTGTTGCCCCATCCGGCGATGTTGGCCCAGTAGAACTCCTCGCCGTTCTTGACCCGGAACAAAATCAGGAAGCCCTCCTCGCCGCCGGTTTTCTTCGCCTCCAATGTCAGTTCGTAATCGCGCCAGTCCTCGTCGCCGAAGGTCAGCCGCTGGTTGGTCGCCAGACTGTGCTGGATAATCTGCCCGTCGTCGAAGGTCCACTTGCCGGCGCTGTTGTGTTCGAACGAGCGGTTCCATATCAACTCGCCCCACAGCCCGCCGTTGACCGAGTGGAAGATGTGCTCCAGAAAGTGCCCGTAGATTCTCTCGTCCACGCGGTTGAGAACCTTCGCCGGATCTATCGAGAGTTTTACCGCTTGCTCCGCATTCGCCGCTGCGCAATGACATAAAGCGATCAGCATGCTGAATATGATTCGTTTCATGGCTTGCTCCTTTTTTACTGTTGGATTTTTTAACAGTAAAGTTCGCCGGATGTCGCGGGCAAATATCTTAATGCGGAATTGCACGGATTAACAGATATCAGTTCATCGCCACCACCGCGGCGTTCAGATACACGGCGAAACTCACCCACCCGAGGTAGGGCAGCATGATAATCCCCGCCGTGGTGCTGATGCGGAAAAACGCTGCGACCGTCGCCATGATCGCCGTCCACAGGGCGACGATGTCCGCCATCGCCGCCGCGGGGCTATGCAGGCCGAAAAACAATCCGCTCCACGCCGCGTTCAGCGCCAGTTGCACGGCGAACAGCACCATCGCCGCTTTCCGC
>CAYZPY010000103.1:0-9219 GCA_964480425.1 uncultured Planctomycetaceae bacterium | reverse complement strand
TAAGTTTTTTCACGTCTACTTACGACAATCATTTACAGACAAAGCAATTGGCTCTCCCGACGGGGCGGAAATTTGTCTTTGAATATTTGTCGCCCTGGAGGGGCTGGGGTTCACTTTTGGTCGTTATTTTTTTTGTCGTCCCCACGGGGTTGGGCGGGGAATTCGACCGGAAGCGTCAGTGTGAACGTCGTTCCGTGCCCCGGGGAGCTGTCCAGCACCAGACGCCCATGGAGGAAGTTCGTAAGCTCCTTGGATATCGCCAGTCCCAGCCCGGTTCCCGGCGCCTCCTTTGTCAGGGTCTTGTCCGCCTGGTAGAACTTCTCGAAGATGTGCTGTCGGTCGGACTCGGGTATGCCCGGTCCGGTGTCGCTCACGGAGATGGATACTTCGCTGGGTCGTTGCCCGCGCTGCTTGGGGGGGACCGCCCAGGCCGAAAGCATTACCTTTCCGCCCGAGGGTGTGAATTTTATGGCGTTGGAGGTGAGGTTATAGAGTATCTGCTGAATCTTTCCCGCGTCGGAGGTGATTATGGGCAAGTCGTCGTCGATTTGGGAGGAAAGTTCGAGGTGTTTTTTATCCGCCTGCGGTTTCATTAGTGCCGCGATGGTCTGGCAGGCGTCGGAGACTGAGACCTTTTCGAGGTTGATTTCGGCCTTTCCGGCCTCGATCCGCGCCAGGTCGAGTATGTCGTTAATCATTTTCAGGAGATTGTCTGCCGCTGTGGATATGTTTTCGGCGTATCTTCCGGTCCGCTGGTCGGGACTGTCCTTGAGCAGGTCGGCGAAGCCGATAATGCTGTTGAGCGGGGTGCGGAGTTCGTGCGAGACATTGGCCAGAAACTCGCTCTTTATCTTGTTCGCCTGGAACAGTGCGACGTTCGCCTCGGCCAGTTTGTTTAGGCGCAGGTCCAGCGCCCTGTTGGCCGATCGAAGCCGATCGTGCTGCTGATTGATGGCGGTGAGCATGTCGTTGAAGCTGTCGCCGAGCCGCTGGAACTCGTCGCCCGTGTTCAGGTCGGACCTGACCGTCAGGTCGCCTTCTGCGACCCTGTCGGCCAGGGTGCGCAGTTTCCGCACGGGGCGGATTATTATCCGCTGGGAGATGGCGGCCAGCGATATCACCGCCAGCAGTCCCGCCATGGCGCCTCCCACCACGAACGCCCCGCGCGTCCACCATATCAGCGTTCCCGAAACCGCCTCGGCGGGCATCACAACCTCGATCATGCCGACCAGTTGTCCCGGCTGGAATCTCATGTGCAGTTTGTCGGCGGAGGGTTTGTGGCACTCGATGCACACCCCTTGGTTCCGCACCGCCCGGAAGCAGCGGTAAACCTCCCTCTGGCGCTGGTCCTCGGTGCGGATGACCGCCAGTTTGAGGTTCTCGTTTCGCTCGAAGGCCTTCTTGGCCTCGCTGGTCTCGGAATCCAGGTTGGTGTGCTTGTTTTTACCGGCTTGGGGTATGAACAGCGGACCTTTTCGCGCTTCGGCGTCGGGCGCGCCGGAATACAGTTCCGCTATCTCACTGGGCGCGTCGGGATTGGTCATGTGCTCGGAGCGCCATTCCGAGAGGCGCAGTTCGGTAAGCACGCGCGCGGGCTTCTCCGCTCCGCGCTGTGAGAGCAACTCCATGAAATACCACGGCACCAGCAGCGCCGCCGCGATTATGCCGACCACCGCCGAACCCAGCAGAAGGCGAATCTTGGTCGCCAGGGATATCTTCACGAAGGTCTTTGCCACGATATCGCCATTTTACGCCCCCGGCGTCGAAGTGGAAAGCATCCGTCGCGCCGACGGATTACCTGCGGTCAAGGTATGTTTCCCTTATGGCGCGGAGGGTGTATCCGGATTCGTTCAGGCGGCGTATCAGGCGGATTCGCCTGACCAGGGCGTCGTCGAAGAATCTTCCCGGACGGTCCGCCGGGCGTATGGGATTAATCAGTCCCAGCATGATATAGTATTCGATGGTTTGCTTTGAGACGTTCGCCGCCCTTGCGGCCGATGAAATTCGCATCAGTTTTCGATCCTTTGCCTTGCTTTGTGTTTTTGACATTATACCTTGAGGAATTATCGCACCGGCGCGGCGCAAAACTTTAACTTTCATATACTTTATACGAATGTAACCGGGAAAATGTCGACTATTGAAGAAACCTTTTTCGAAGATCCGCTGTACGTTTACATCGCCCTTGGTTTGTTGGAGTTGGTGTTTCTTTCCGGGTGGCACTACACCCGCAGCGGGACCTGGGGCAGGTTGGCGGTGATTCCGATATTACTGGCCGGGGCGACCTTTGCCGTCTCGCGGATGGTGGTCACCGAGCGGGAGCGGATAATAATCGCGGCTGAGGAAATCGCCGACGACCTCACAACCGGACGGACCGAGGCGGTGGAGAAATACCTCCACGAAAATTTTACCTCCCGCCGCTGGCCGGACCGCGCAAGGGCGCTTTCGGCGGCGCGGCGGGCGATTGAAGATTACGGCGTCAGCAGGGTGAAGGTGTTCCGCATAAAGGTGGAAGTGTCCGACGGACGGGCTAAGTCCGCCGCCGGAACCGTCATCGAATACGACACGCGTTTTGGGGCGGGCAAGTCCGCACTCGACTGGCGCATAAACTGGATCCGCACGGATTCCGGCTGGAAAATACTGGAAGTAACCGACGTTACCTCGGCCTCGCCGCTGCCCCTGGACGATAACGCACCGTGACGCGCCACGCCGTGCATCGGGCGATTCGCAACCGGCGGCGCAAACGCGCCCTTGTAATAACGCCGCGCGGGCAATACTATCTACCCTTCGCAGACGAGGCAGGTTATGACACAACAGGACCAGAATCTTATGGAAGAACTCGTGGCGCTGTGCAAGCGACGGGGTTTTATATTCTCGTCATCGGAGATATACGGCGGGATTAACGGGTTCTGGGATTACGGTCCGCTGGGCGTGGAGCTCAAGCGGAACATAAAAAACGCCTGGTGGGAAGACGTGGTCCGCCGGCGCGACGACATCCTCGGTCTGGACGCGGCGATTATAATGAACCCGAAGGTCTGGGAGGCGTCCGGGCACGTGGGCGGCTTCTCCGACCCGATGGTGGACTGCAGGAAATGCAAGGCGCGCTTCCGCGCCGATCGCTTGGTGGCGGTCAGGTTCCGCAAGGGCGCCGATGAACTTCACGCCGCCGTCGTACAGGCCGAGCACGCCGACGAGGCCGTCGAACTCGCCCGCGCCAAGGCAAACAGCAAGACCCGCCGGCGGATAAAGCAGACCGGCGACGCGCTGGAAGTATCGGTCACGTTCGCCAGCGGCGCCGGCGACGATGGAGAGGTCTTCTGCCCCAACTGCGGGGGCGAACTGACCGCCCCGCGCCAGTTCAACCTGATGTTCCAGACCTACGTGGGCGCGGTGTTCAACGAAGACGCAAAGGCGTACCTTCGCCCCGAGACCGCACAGGGTATCTTCGCCAATTTCAAAAACGTGCTGGACACCTCGCGGATGAAGTTGCCGTTCGGCATCGCACAGATCGGCAAGGCGTGCCGCAACGAGATCAATCCGCGAAACTACACCTTCCGCTCGCGCGAGTTCGAGCAGATGGAGGTGGAATTTTTCTGCCCGCCCGCCGAGGCCGACAAGTGGTACCGATACTGGCGCGACGCGCGGTTCAAATGGTACGAGCAGATGGGCCTGACCAGCAGCAAACTCCGCCTGCGCGAGCACGAGTCCGACGAACTTGCGCACTACGCGGCCGCCTGCGCCGACATCGAGTACGAGTTTCCATTCGGCGTCAGCGAACTGGAGGGCGTGGCCAACCGCACGGACTATGACCTCAAGAAGCACCAGGAGTATTCCGGGCGCGACATGACCTATTTCGACGACGAGTCGCGCGAGCGTTTCATCCCGTACGTCATCGAGCCGTCCGGCGGGGTGGACCGCACGGCGCTTGCGATACTGTGCGAGGCGTACTGCCTGGACGAAGCGCCCGACGAGAAGGGCAAGATGCAGCAGCGCACGGTGATGAAACTCCACCCGCGCGTGGCGCCCATAAAGGCGGCGGTGTTTCCGCTGGTCAAGCGCGAAGGCATGCCCGAGGTCGCCCGGGAGATTTACGAGCAGCTCCGTGACGCCGGGCTGTCCGTTTTCTACGACGAGAAGGGCGCCGTGGGCAGGCGCTACCGTCGCCAGGACGAGGCCGGCACGCCGTTCTGCGTTACGGTGGACGGCCGGACGCTCGAAGACGACACCGTCACCATACGCGACCGCGACTCGCTGGAGCAGATACGCATCAAGTGCGGCGAAGTGGTGGAGTATGTTCTTAAGAAGGTATGAGTTCCGAGGACATAATTCAACGATGTAGCATGCTCGCTGGCGCTCGTCCCGAGGTATCGAACTTGAAAATCACGACGTGTGCCACATACGAGCAGCAAGCGCAAGCGAGCGGGCTACTGAGACCGGCGTAAATAATGTCGCATTGACAACGTCTGCGCGTCCGTGAGAACCGCACGTTTCGTGAGGGTCGGCGTCCTTGCCGGGTTTATCCGCCGTAGGTGGTCCGCCGACTTCGCAACCGTTGCGTATTACGCGGCGGCGTAGGAACGCCGCCGCGCCCGGCGACATTGGTTTTAGCGGTCTCAGTAATGGTTCATAACACACAAAACCTACACATATTTCCTGACACTATCTGAATCCATACGCAGTTGAAAGACTATTGATTGACGGATAGAATTTGCTAAGATTTCGCCTCGCCTTTTGGCGCGCCAAGGCCCCATCGTCTAGCCAGGTCCAGGACACCGGGTTTTCATCCCGGCAACAGGGGTTCGAATCCCCTTGGGGTCATTTTCGCCCGTCCGTCGGGTCGGGTCTTGCCACCACAGCAGAAGGAACACGCCATGGAAGATACCTACGGAAACCTGATAAGTTCGCTGGCGACCGAAAACGACAAACGCATCGTCCTGTTGGTTATGGACGGTCTAGGCGACTGTGGAAATCCCGAGCGGGGCGACGGAACGGCGCTTCAGCAGGCCCGCACGCCCAACATGGACGAACTGGCCAAAACAAGCGCGCTTGGTCTGTCACTTCCGGTGGCCACGGGCGTAACGCCCGGCTCGGGACCGGGGCACCTGGGGCTTTTCGGTTACGACCCGCTGATTTACCAGGTCGGAAGGGGTGTGCTCAGCGCCCTTGGCATCGAGTTTCCGCTGACAAAGCGTGACGTGGCCGCCCGGTTGAATTTTTGCACGCTGGACGCCGAGGGCAAGGTCGCCGACCGGCGCGCCGGGCGAATCGGCGACGAGGAGAACAATCGCATCGTTGCCAAACTCCGCGAGAAACTCACGCCCCCCCGGGGCGTGGAGGTGCTGCTGGAGACCGTGGCCGAGCACAGGGCCCTTTTGGTGCTGCGCGGCGACGGGCTGGACGACGACATCGGCGATACCGACCCCCAGCGCGTCGGCGCCGAACCGCTGGCGCCCGACCGCAAGCCGCACGAGAAATCAAAGACCGCCAAGCTGACCGGTGAAATCATCTCGCAGGTGCGCGACATTCTGTCCGACGAGCCGCAGGCCAATATGATCCTGGCGCGGGGATTCGCCAAGTTCCCCGACTGGCCCACTTTCGCCGAGCGATTCAAACTCAGGCCCGCCGCTGTGGCGGGCTACCCCATGTATCGGGGCGTGGCGCGCCTGGTGGGCATGGAGGTGGTGGCCCAGCCGACCACCGCCGAGGACATCTGCACAAAGACCGCCGAGGTTATGAAGGATTACACCTTCGTGTTCGCGCACTTCAAGTACACCGACAAGACGGGCGAGGACGGCGACCTGGAGGCCAAGATAAAGCGCATCGAGGAGATGGACGCCGCGCTGCCGGGACTGCTGGAAGCGAGCCCGGACGTTCTGATAATCACCGGCGACCACTCCACGCCGCCTTCGATAAAGGCGCATTCCTGGCACCCGGTGCCGGTTCTGATGAAGGCACCGTACCTGCGCGGGGGCGACGGGGACAAATTCGACGAGATAACCTGCCGCGGCGGGCAGATAGGGACGATCACCGCCAAGGAACTCATACCCCTTGCAATGGCGCACGGGGGCAAGCTGGAAAAATTCGGGGCGTGAAAAACAGGGACACTCGCGGGACAGTCCCTGTTTTTCAGAGTCGCTAACGAGCTGCGAGCAAGCGGGCAAGTCGAGCATTGTATTTGACGTTCCGGTTGCGGATGGAGGTCTTTTTTCCGTCGCCGAAGTCGGTTATTATTTACCGCATCGAGGTTGGGACATGGCCGTTAAACCCGGAAAGCGAGAGCGCGAGAATCTTCGCCGGTTGCTGGTTCTGGCCCGCGACGAGGACCTCGGCGCCGGCGACGTAACCGGCGCGATACTTCCGCCCGAAGTCCACGCCGTGGGCGGTTTCCGCGCACGACAGGAAATGATATTCTGCGGCGGCGAACTTCTGGAGGCGATTGCCGTTTCCTACGACGGTAATCTGCGCACATTTACGAAGATACCCGACGGCGAGCCCGCCGCCGCGAACGACACGCTGGCGCAGTGGGACGGACCTGCCAGGAGCATGATGGCGGCGGAGCGCGTCGCGCTGAATTTCGTCCAGCGCCTCTCGGGTATCGCCACCATGACCCACAGGTTCGTCCGCGCGGTCGAAGGGACCGGCGCGGAGATATTCGACACCCGCAAGACCACGCCCGCCTGGCGCGAACTGGAGAAATACGCCGTCCGCGCGGGGGGCGGGAGGAATCACCGCAAGGGCCTGTACGACGCCGTGCTTATCAAGGACAACCACCTTGCGGTTCTGGCCCGCGCCGAGGGTCAGGACCCGATTACCGCCGCCGCCAGGGAGCTGCAGCGAGTCCGCCCTTATCTTGGCGAGCGGGCGTTTATCGAGCTGGAGGTGGAAGGGATTCACGAGGTCGAGCTGGCGCTGACGCTCGCGGTGGACATTGTCCTGCTGGACAACATGTCGCTGGACGACCTTCGTCGCGCGGTGAAGATGCGCGACGAGGCGGGCCTCAAGGGACGAGTGGATCTTGAGGCCTCGGGCGGTATTACGCTCCAGAACGTCCGACAGGTGGCCCGGACCGGCGTGGAGCGCATCTCCGTCGGAGCGCTGACGCACTCTGCCGGCGCGGTGGATATATCGCTGGATATCGAGGTTGATCAGGACAGGCGATCATGAGTCGGGATCGCCTGGTGGAGCTTCTTTACGACAGGTCCGAGGGCTACTGGCGCCCCAAGGATCTTTCTGAGTATTGCGGCCTGGACGCCCCTGCGCTTCGCGAGGCGCTGGAGCGTCTGGAAGGCGAAGGATTCGCCCTGGAGCGATCGCCGGCACAGGGCGTTCGCCTCCTTCGCCCAGTGAGGCCTGATTCGCATCTGATAATGCGCAACCTGGACACCGAGCGGGTTGGCAGGGACGTTATCTGCTTCGACGCGGTCGATTCGACCAACGACGTGGCCTTCGGGGCGTCATGCCCGGGCGGCGATGGGCTGGTGGTAGTGGCCGATTTCCAGCGTCGCGGCAGGGGTCGTCTCGGAAGGCAGTGGACCAGTCCGCCCGGCGCGAATGTCCTGATGAGCGTGCTGCTGTGCGAGGGTCGCCCTGCCCGGGCGGACGACCGGTCGCACGAGACACTCACGATAATGGTCGGGCTGGCAGTGGCCGAGGCGATCGAGGAGATATCGCCCCGGGCGTCCCGGCAGGCGTGCGTGAAATGGCCTAACGACATACTGATGGACGACGCCAAGGTGGCGGGCGTCCTGGTGGAGGTGCGCGGCGCCGGCGAGGGTCGCGCAATGGTGGCGGGCATAGGCATAAACGCCAACGCCGCTCCCCGGGGCGTGGGGGCGGGATGCCTGGCGGACTATTTCGCCCGGCCCGTCGAGCGAATAGAACTCATCCGCGCCCTCATAAGGCGGATGGACGCGTGGTGCAAAAGGATCGCCGCCGGGGGCGCCGAGGTGCTTCACGAACCGTGGAAATCGCGCTGCCGCATGATAAATCGCCGCCTGCGGGTGCGCAGCGCAGATGGCGAATACGTCGGAAGGGTGCTTGACGTCAGCCCGCTGGAAGGTCTGGTGTTGGTCTGCGACGACGGAAGGCACCTTCACCTGCCCGCCCGGAGCACCACCGTGCTGAGTACGAACGAATGACTTTCGGATTCGACATTTTAAACCCACCTGCCCCGTGGGCGGGTTCGAGTTTCTGATTTCCGGATAACAATGGCGCCCTCACTGCTGGACAGGTTGTTCATGGTGTTCACGGTTACCGGCATGGTGCTGTGGGCGATATGCGTATCGATGATCTGGGGCGACGTTTTCGACTCATCGGGCACGTCGTGGCTGGTAACGCTGTCGTCGGTGATGCTTTCGGTCGCCGCCGGGACCGTGCTGGTGAGGTCGTCGGCAAGGGCGATGCGGAGCGTGCTGGAGCGCCTGGGTTTGTGGAATCCGGCGGTCTCGGCGATGGTGTCCGTGCAGCGCGTGGTTTTGCCCGGAAGGGATTTGCCCCCCGGCAAGACCCGCGCCGTCGCCGCCGCTCACGTGCTGGGCGCTGCGGGCATATTCGCCGCCGTCTGCGCGTTCGGGGGCGCCTTTGTGCCGCTTGGGGCAAGGTTTCTGGTGGAGTATCTCGCCCGTCGGTTCGTCTGGGCGCCGCTCGCCTGGACGATTGTCAAGTACGTGGTTGTCCTGGTGATGATGCTCCCTTTCGGTGTGGGCATCTCGGTGATGTTCCTGTTGTCGGCGTTGGAGCGTGGTCGGACCGCCGTTGACGCCTACAGTGACCTGTGGCGCGAGCTGATGTGGGGAGTGGCGCTGGGAGCGGGGGCGTTTGCGCTGTGCTGGCGGATCGGGGCGAACCTTTACGGTCTGGCGGCGGCGCCGCTGATTGTGATAATCGGGATGGGGGTGGGCATGTTTCTTCGCCGGCGCGTGCGCGCCAGGCCCCGACGCGGGTTTCGTCCGCCGGGCGTTCCCGAGTCGCGCCCGGGATGGGTGATAGTCGCCGGGTACGTGGTTCTAACGGTTATGATCATGTTTCAGTTGCGCCTGTTGGGCGACGCGGCGGGCGCCGGACCCGCAGGCAAGGCGTTATGGTTGGGCGTCTCGCTTGGTCTGCTGGCGGGGTTTCTTCGGCGTTTCGACGTCAAGTCTCACCCGCCGGGACGCGCCCAGGCGCTGGGCGCCGTAACGGGTGTGTGCGTGTTGGGCATAATCCAGGGGGCCCTTGGCATTA
>CAYZPY010000102.1:0-9220 GCA_964480425.1 uncultured Planctomycetaceae bacterium | reverse complement strand
TGACGATCCTGGAACAACTGGACGGCCTCTCGTCGGTCAAGCACATCCGCTTCGTGCTGTTCGGCGAAGCCGACCGCGATCTCCACGACCGGGTTCTCCAGCAGGTTACCGCCCCGAACGGGTAAGAAATTCTCCCGCGACCGCTGGATCAACACCGCCAGATGCCTGGTTCGGCCCGCGAGTTCGAAAACGCTGCTGGTCCCGAGAGCAACCCGGCTGTTAACCCGGCTCGGTCTGTTCACGAGACCCGCCTTCGCCGAGGCCTCGGCGGGCAGGGAGTCCGAGACCTGCCTGCCGGCAGGCAGGGTTCACCCTTACGGGCGTCCGTATGGACGCGGGCATGGTCAAGCCACCGGGGGTTTCCATCAATCGTGATCCTCAGAAGTTACTCAGCTTCTTCGCCTGATTCAATTGAGGATGAGCCCAATTGCGCAGTGCCCTCACGAGTTGGTATGGATGCCGCGATAATGGCGGGTACAAAATGGATTAGCGGGACGAGGAACAGTACCTCCAATACCACTTTGGTATTGGGGTGGTTCATGCTTGCCATCGATACAGATACGTAAAGCAATAGCGTGACAGCGCAAAGGATACCAAGAATAAGCCCCCCACGGCTAATCCAAGTATAGCGCTCGATATGTGCAGCTCTGAGCGCATTGACGCGGGTCAACAGGAAGACCAGCGGCACATAGACAATCACCAGGGCTGCGGTGTAGGGCACGTCGTGGGGCCACAGAGTTGGAGCAAGTGCACTACCCAGCGCAATACTGCTCCAAGGGATAATTGCGAAGAATAGTAACCGGGCATAGTTCTTTCGCCGGATTAATCCTGCCCCTACGATGATATTAAGCACGAGAACTACCACGATGCCTGCCACGCGTACGGGCATTCGTACAGTGTGATCGTTCTGGTCGGATGATGATACAAGAAGACCGCAGAGCGTTGCCCCCGACAGTAACAAGGCGTAATAGCCGGCATATTGAACGGCAGGTGACGCCGAGTTTGTATTCCGCGCCATGACCAACTCCTTTAAGGCAATCTGTCGCCAGCCGAACTCACATTGCAGATGACCCAGGATCGCATCGGAATATATGCGAATTCCGTATTTTGTCAAGCGGCGACGAGTTCGAAAACGCTGCTGGTCCCGAAAGCAACCCGGCTGTTAACCCGTCTCAACCTGTTCACGAGACCCGCCTTCGCCGAGACCTCGGCGGGCAGGGAGTCCGAGAGTTCGCCCCTACGGGCGTCCGTATGGACGCGGGCAGCGTTTTTATCGGTGGTGCTGTTGCTGTGTTCATGTCGTTTCCCCTGAATGGATAGTTGTCCTCGTAGGCCTCGGATTCCGGCTTCGGCGAGAATGGCGTCCGCCTCCGCCAGTGTGTGGAAGTGACTACTCGTCGGTCATGGCCTGCTCGGCAAGCGCCAAAAGCGACCTTGCCGTTGCATCCCGGGGGTGTTCGTTCAGGTGGGTCTTGAGCAGTTCCGCCGCCTGTTCGTACATGCCGCGATTGTATCGCATCCGGGCCAGGTACAGTGTGGCAAGTTGCGCAGCCGAACCTTCCGACCGGCAGGCCTGGTCGTAGAGCGTCTCCGCGCGGGCCCAGTCCTGGTTTCTCTCGGCCAGGTGTCCCGCCCACAGGAAGATATCGGCGTCGGCCTGTCCCTGGGCGATAAGTTCGCCGAGCACCTTGCGGGCGTCTTTTGTTTTTCCCTGTCGCAGGGCCAGTCGGACCTGAATAATACGAACGGCGCGTGAGCGGTCCCTGGCGCCGACGAGTTTCAGCCAGTCGCCCAGGATATCGTCCTTTTCGCCCATGTCGGCGGCGCGGATGAGCAGTTCCATGATTTGCGTATCGGCGCGGGCCTTTTCGGACAGCGGGCCGGACAGCAGTTGCTTTCCGTGATTCACCACTGCCAGCCAGTTTCCCTGGCCCAATTGTGCCGCCAGGAAACGGCGGTGCAGGTCGATATCATTCGGGCGGCACAACGTGGACGCCTCCAGCGCGAGCAGCCCTTCCTCATCCCGTCCCGATTGGCTTTGGGTGTAGGACAGTTGCCTCCAGAGGTCGGCGTCGGTCGGTGAGGAGTCCAGCAGTTTCCGCGCGCCGCCGCAGGCCTGTTCGTACCTGCCCTCCTCGACGAGCAGGTTCACGTCCATCCGCCTGAACCGCCCGTCGCGCGGGAAGCGGACTATTCCCTTGTCGATCAGAACGCGGCAGAGGCGGTTGTCGCCAAGTTGCCTGGCAACCTGTGCGTACATGAACAGCATATCGGCGCCGCATTCATCCGTGGTCAGGTATTTACCGAGTATGCCGGCGGATTCAGTCCACTTCTCCTGCCGGGCGTAGACCTGCCCCAGCGCCACGCCCGCCCGCGCAAGCCCGGCGTCCATCTCCAGCGCCCGGCGATAGGCGGCGGCTGCGGCGGGCAGGTCCGAACGCATGGCGTGCACGTGTCCCAGCAGAAGATGCCGCAGCGCGTGGTCCTTTCCGGAATAATTCTCGAGGCGCACGAGCGCCTTTTCCGGCTTGTCGTTTTGCAGGTCGTCCTGAGCCGCCTCGATGATCTTGGCCAGTTCGGCAGGGAGTTGGACCGGCGCATCTGCGCCGAGCGCCGGCATAGCCGACAGGATTATCAACGCAGTTGTCAGACGCCTCATCGGTCAGTCCTCCAGTTTCCATTTCATGACCAGCCGCGTGGTTACCGCGATGGCTTGCCCGTTTCGCAGCGCGGGTCGGAACGTAAGCGTCTTTGCGGCCCGTTTTGCGGCGGTCTCGAAGACGCCCTCGGGCGTGCTGCTGATGACCGTGACGTTCATGACGCTTCCCCGGGCGCTGAGGTCCAGTCGCAGCGTGGTCTTTCCTGTGACGCCGTCGATTTTTGCCCGTCGGGGATAATACCCGGCCAGGTCCGGCGGCTGGATGAGCACCGGTCCGCGCGTTCGGCTGGGGTCGCCGAGCGAAGCCGGTCCGGTCGCTTTTGTGGCACCGGGTAAACGGGACGCCAGGGATGTTTCAATCCTCTCGGGTGCGAAGTCCGGCAGATCGTCGGAATATTCCGGAACGATGATGGCGCCTGCCTGCGGCATCGGCGGCGCGGGCAGTTCGGGCGGCGCGGGCGCCTCTGCCGCGGCGGGGGCGGCGAGGACCTCGTCGGTGACGATTTCCATTTCCTCGTCGGGTAAATCGACCACCTCCAGCGGCACGGCTCGGTGCGGGGGGTCGAAGGCCTGCCCGCCGGTCAGATTCCATGCCGACAGCAGTATGACAAGCGCGGCGTTGAGGACAACGGCGCCCGCCATCGCCCAGGCGTGTCGTAGGCGACGTGAGGCGCTTCGGTCAGCGGTCAATTTTCGCGCGTTTGTTTTCATTACTCAAATCCGTCACTCGGCGATTGCGGCGACGTTGACCTCATCAGCGCCGGCGGCCTTGCACGTGTCCAGCACCCGCAGCAGCAGGTGCGTGGGAACGTCCCTGTCGGCCTGGATAACCACGCGTCGGGCGTCGAGGTCCTTCATGGCGGCCTCGATCGGCGCGTCGTCGTCGGGATTTATCGTTCGCCCCGCCACGTGGACTGTGCCCGTCTTGGTGATGGCCACAGGCAGGTAGCGGGCAGTGATCTGCTTGGCAGAAGCGCTCTGCGGGCGGTTCACCACCACGCCGGCGTCCTGGACGAAACTCGTCGAGACGATGTAGAAAATCAGCAGGATAAAGACCATGTCGATGAGCGGGGCCATCTCGATGGTCGCACCCCTGCTGCGGTACCGCCTTCGGGTCAGCACGCCGTGACGCATCAGTGGGCCTCCTCGTTAGCGCGAGCGTTGCGGGCGAGTTGTCCGAGACGACGATGTCGGCGAAGCAGAATACGTTCTGCCAGCAGACCCGGGGCCGCTATCGCCAGCCCGTACTGCGTGGTCAGCAGCGCCTTGCGGATGCCCATGCTCATCTCGGTAATGTATCCGCCGTGCAGTATGCTCCGGAAGGTCTCTATCATCCCTGTGACGGTTCCCAGCAGTCCCAGCAACGGGGCTATCACTATACACGCGCGGATGAGCCCCATGCGTCGCAGGCCCGTCAGTTCGCCGGTTTCCGGTGACTGCAAACGCCCGGCGTCGCCGGCGCCTTGCAGCATCTTCGTCCTCGCTCCCAGGTCCCAGAACCGCTCGAATATCAGGAAACTCATCGCCAGCGCCAGCGCGCTCAAGGCATACATCACCGTCCCGCCGTCGCTGAACCATGTCAACAATTCGTTCATTTGTCCTCGCTGGGGGAATTTTCGTGATCCAGGCCGAATATCCGTATTGCGTCTCTCTCCAGCAGCACCTCTCGCCGCTCGACCCAGCGGCTCAGTCCCGCGTGGGCAAGCAGCAGCGGGATGGCCACCATCAGCCCGAACTGCGTGGTGATAAGCGCCTCGGATATTCCGCCGGACAGCAGGCGGGGGTTGCCCGTTCCCGCAGTCGAAATCGTATCGAATGTGGCGATCATTCCCGAGACGGTTCCCAGCAGCCCCAGCAGCGGCGCCACGCCCGCCAGCGCCGCCAGCACCGAAAGCGACCGCTCCAGTTTGGGGGCCTCTGCCAGCAATGCCGTCTCCATGGCCGCGTCGCGCTGCTGCTCGTCGGCGCCCCCGGCGTCTATGCCCGCACGCAGCACGCGCGCGACGGGTGTGCGGGATTTTTCAAGGGCGCTGCGCGCCTCGGTGGTCCGGCCTTGGCCGACCTTGACCAGTACGTCATTTACCAGCGAAGGAGGCGTCTTGGTGGCCGCCAGGTACGCAACCCGCTCAATAATCAGGATTATCCCCACCGCGCCGACGAGGATTATCGGGTAGATAAACAGTCCGCCGGCGCCAATCCAACTCGTGATTGTCCAAGGTCGAGCGGGGCTCCTGGCGGCCTGGGACCCGTCAACGTCCACGGGCAGATAGGCGAGTTCGCCTTCGGCGGCGGCGCGCAGCGCCTCGGCGCCTTCGTGGGGCACGTATTGGCCCGCCACGCACTGCCCGCCGCCGGGCAACTCGCTCAGCAGACCCAGGGTCGCCTCTTTGTCCCCGCAGGCGTAGGCGGCAAAGTCGCCCAGGCGCAGCACCGTGACGCGATGCTCGTTTCCGTCGCGCCCGACGATTTTTTCCGGACCGAGAGTAACTGCTGCGCCGTTGCGGATTTTACGGATTCGTCGCTGGAGCGCCCCCCAGGCCGCCTGCTCCATGTACGCGATGGAATCGTCCGCTTCGAGCGAGGCGCCGGTGAGTTCGGCCAGTTGCGCGATAATGTTTCCGGTTCTCCGCTCGTCCAGTGCGGCGCTGCGCCTCAGAGCGTCCGCCCGGCGTTGCATGCTCTCCAGCGAGCGTTTGGCCCGGGCGGCCTCGGCGCGTGCGGCATCGAGATTGTCGTAGGCCTTATTGAGTTTTTCGGCCTGTGCCTTGCGGTTTTCCAGAAGCCGTGTTTTGGTCTCGACGAGGCGCTTCTGCGCCTGCCGTCGTTTTGCCCGGGCGCGGGCGAGGAGTTCACCCGGCGAGGGGTTCTCCTGTGCGGCAAAGAGGGATGCAGGCAGCATCAGCACGATAATGCACAGGCGGCGCTTCATTGTTCCTGCTCCGGGTTCTGTTGAATCCGCAGGTGGTGCGCCGGCAGGAGAGTCCAGTGCGGTGCGGTCTGTCCCTCGGCGACGGCGAAGGCCTTTATAATGGCCTGTGCGTCCTGCTCGGTTCGGGCGGGTTCGAGCGTCAGTTTTTTATTATTCATGATGGCCTGTCCGGCCCGGTCGCCGTCCAGCGACATCCACCACGCGCCCGCCGCGCCCGCGCGAAGCAGTTTGACCGTAACCGTATCGCCGCCCAGTTCCGCGTTGACCAGTTCGACCGACGAGGTGCGAGCGTTCTGCTCGGTTTTGGCCAGGCGATCCACGTCGGTGGCGAACCGCCGGGCGGGGTCGGTTATTCCCGCGGCGGTGTCCGGAGGGACCAGCCCCGGCAGCGAACGGGTCTTCATCGCCTCCAGGGACTGCTCGAGTCGCTCGGACAGGGCGTCCGCCATCGCCTCGACCTTCACCAGGCGCTGTTGTGCGGCCTGCTCGACGGCCACACGCTTTTTCAACTCCGTCTGTTTTCGTTCGGCGTCGGCGGCCTCGCCAGCGAGTTGCTCGGCGCGACGGTTGACCGAATCGATGAGCATGTCGAGTTTTTTCTCTTCCATGGCCCATTGCTGCTGGGCATGCTGCAGTTCCGCTCGGGCGGCGTCGGCGGCCCTTAGTTCGGCTATAACGTTTTCGGCGATGGAAGCCGCCGGGCGAGTGGAGGGCGCTTCCTGCGAATCGCCCGCCGCCAGAGACAGCAGCGCCGTCAAAACCACTGCCGCTTGCACGTGTGTCTTTTTGCCTGCCTGCTTACCGCAACCGCAGGTAAGCATGCACATGCGGCGGACAACCGCGATAAATCCGGCCATAATTTTCATAACCATATCTGCAGTCTCAATTCGTCTGCCTGCTATTATTTCCGGTGGGAAAGGTTAAAACTCCAGGCCCAGGCCGCTCTTGAAGGTCGCTCCCTCGTTGGGCCAACCGACGACCGTGGAATAATGCTCGTCGAATATATTGTCGACACCGAAGAATAGATAGTGCTGCTTATCCTGGCCGAAGTAGTAGGTAACCTTCGTGTTGACCTCGGTGAAATCGCCCAGGTCCACCGGCGAACTGCCCGACGGCAGGAACCGCTGATTTTCGTACTTTGAGATGCACTTGGCCAGCACCGAAAATTCGACGTTCTTTATCAGGTAAGACACGCCGCCGCCGAAGATGATATTGGGAATCTCCTCATCCTCGACCCATTCGCCGTCGTCCTTGTTTCCGGTCTGCATCCCGACGGCGTTAAAGAAGAACTGCAAGCCGTTGTCGAACCTTTTTGACCGCACGTCCAGTTCCAGGCCGTAGTTGTGTCTGTCGGCGTTTTCGTACAGGCCGAAATCCACGCCGTTGACGGTGACCTTCTGACTGGTCAGGACCGCGGCATCCTGCTGGTGGACGTAAAACGTCGTCAGCGACGCCTCGCCGAAATCGTCCCATTGGCGTTTGACGCCCAGGTCGAACTTTGTCCTGGTCTCTATGCCGGGCTGCTGGAGGTCGGTGTCGAGCATGCCGGGGTTGGCCTCCAACTGCCCTCGCGTCACGTTGGCGTGAATAGAGCAGCCCCTGGGGAGTTTATAGACGCCGCCGAGTGTGAACGTGTGCAACGGGTCCTCCCACTCGTCCTGGACTTTTACGCTCCTGAGGCCCTTGGGGCTTCCCTCGACGTTGAAGCCGCCGAACTCGTTATAGTAAGTGCGGCTGAAACGATAACCCGCGTTCAAAACGAACGGGCCGAAATCGTGCTCGTCGATGATGACGCCCGAATACGTCCACAGGTCGGCGGGATTGCCCACGTAAAATCGCTTTCCGGTCGGCGATATCCAGTTGTTGAATAACCCGCCGAATCGCAAAGTGTTTTTATCGCAGATTTTCAGCGTCTGCGTGATCCGCGCGCCGTATTCAAAATCGTCCTCCAGCCAGTCGTCGCTTCCTGAGGTGCGCCCGTGGAAGCGCCTCTGGGCGTAGTTGGCGATTATCTCGGTGGCGGCGTTTTCGCTCGGCTCGTATCGCGCCTTGCCCACGAACAGGTAACTTTTCATCGGGTCGAAATTCGTGCTTTCGGTCCGGAACCTCATTCGCGCGGGCGCCTCCGCCAGTTGCAGCGAGCGGTCGCCGAAGAAACTCATGCCCATAACAGTAAATGTCCATTCGGGGGTCGCCCTGGCGACGACGCGGCTGTAGAGGTTGGTTATGTTCTCCTCGGCGTTTTCGCCGTCCGGACCATCCGTGTGGCGGTAGCCGGCCCCGATGGCGTAGGACAGTTCGCCAAATACGCCACCGTGGCTGAAGTCCGTGCGGGTGGTGTCGTGACTTCCGTAAAGGGTCTTGATACTGGTTTGGCGATTGCTGTAGGTCCGGGGAATGATGTTTATCATGCCGGACATCCCCCCGGGGCTTAGCATCATCGCGGCGCTGGAGCGGAGAACCTCCAGCCGTTCGAGGTTGGCGGTGCTGATGAAATACCCGGTCTCGTGGAATTCCCTGAACCACGCACCGTCGATGAGATACCCGGGATACGGATATCGCTGTCCGCGGACCGAGAAGAACTTTTTGACCTTCCTTCCGCGGGCCTCCGTCCACGCGCCCGGAACGTACTTCAGCGCGTCGACCACCGAATACGCATCCAGCCATTTCATCTCCTCCTTGCCAACCACGCTGGTGGCAGTGTCCAGCCCCGGCGACTCGCTCAGGGGGCGCTTAATCAGGTCGCGAGGCGGAAGGGCGGTGAAATTGGACTTTTCACCCTGTTCCACGGGCGACTTCCTGCCGGTTATGGTGATAGTCTGAACCTCCTGTTCGCCTTGCTCCACTGCCGGTTGTGTGGCCGGCTGCGTCACCGGGGCCTCGGAATCATCCTCGGCCGCTTCGACCGACGCGACTATCATCAATGCTGCGCTTCCGATTAACAACACCGCAAAACTGCTTAACTTCACCAAACAAACCCTTTCCTTTAACTTTTCCCGCAGTTTCAACTCTGAGACGCAACACGAACGGAATCATTCCCGCATCACTTCAGCCGGCGTTTGATAGCCAAGACATCGTCGCGGCCGCGTATTGAGCAAGTGCTCAACGTAACGAACATACGGATGCGTGGCGCCGCGAATATCGAAGCCCTTCGGGAAAAATTGACGCAGCAATCCGTTGGTGTTCTCATTCAATCCACGCTCCCACGAATGATACGGGCGTGCAAAGTAAACGTCCAGTCCCAACCGACGCTGCAGTTTGGCGAAGCTGCGTCACCGTCATCCGCCGCAGTTCGGCGATCTGTCTGCCTACGTTCATCGTCATGATTCGAGCTCCTTCACGTTCTCGCGGTCGTTAACCAGCGGGCACATGAGGGCTCGTTTTCGCCCCCTCATCAAGGCAATCCTGGCCGGATTCCGAAGCTTTTCTGGCGGTGCGAGATGGCCGCGAATCATGCGTGTTTTCGCGGCATTGGCGAAGGCATAGCACGCCTCGGGCGAGGATGGTCGCGATCTCGCGGCGGCGCTGGGGTGGGGTCATTGCGGCCGGGTCGTCCAGCATGTCGGTCATTGCGGGCTCCTTGCGGAAGCGCCCACAACGGCCTTCGCTTGGCGACCGGCTCGCTGTCTGGC
>CAYZPY010000101.1:0-9252 GCA_964480425.1 uncultured Planctomycetaceae bacterium | reverse complement strand
CGGCAGGGGGCTCGGCGAGGAGGAATTTCTCGAGCCGCTTCGCCAAAGATTGAAGGACCGCCAGTGTCCTGCCGAGGAGGCGGCGGAAGTATTCGACCGACACGGCGCCCGGGGACTGGTGGATAACAGGGCGTTGTAAGAACTCAGCGCAAAAGGAGAATCTTGATGGAAAAACCCGGTCATTGTCGTGCGGGCATTGCCGCTTCGCCCTACAGACCTTTGAGCGAGGCGGACGTAAAGAAGGTATCCGACGCCGCCATGGACGTTTTGCAAAAGGCGGGCATGGCAGTATATTCCGACACCGCCCTTGAGGCGTACGAGCGGGCGGGCGCCGAGGTTGACGGCGATAATCGCATCGCGCGCCTTCCGCGCGCCATGGTGGAAGACGCCGTGGCGTCCAATCCCTCCAGCGTGACGCTGTACGCGCGCGGCAACGAGGAGTACGACGCCGTGCTGGAAAAGAACCGCGTCCACTACGGCACCGGCGGCACGGCGATATACGTGCTCGACCCCGACACGGGCAAGCGCCGACCGTCCACCACCGCGGACGTGGCGCTCAACGCACGCATGGTCGAGGCGCTGGAGAATATCCACCTGTTCACCATCAACGTTTTTCCAAACGAGATCAGGGCCAAGGACGAGATAGACGTAAACCGCTTTTTCCACTCGCTGAACAACACCACCAAACACGTCATGGGCGGGATATATTCCATGGAAGGGTGCATGAAGGTGGTGCGCATGGCCGAAATGATCGCCGGCGGCGCCGAGGCGCTTCGCAAGCGTCCTTTCGTCTCGTTTATCACCCTGATGATAAGCCCCCTGAAGGTGGACGGTGTGTATGGCGAGATGACGTGCTATCTTGCCAAAGAAGGCCTGCCCGTGGTGGTGCCCACCGAGCCAATCTGCGGAACGACTTCGCCGATAACGCTGGCGGGAAACGTCCTGGTTCACGTGGCCGAAACCCTGGCGGGAATCGTGCTGGTGCAATCGGTCAAAAAGGGCGCGCCGGGAATATGCGGGAGCGTGGGTTCGATAACCAACCTGCGGACCATGGACCACCTGGGCGGTCCGATAGAGCGCGGCATGATAAACGCGGCGGTCTCGCAGATGGCGCAGCACTTCGAGATACCGCTGTATTCCACCGGCGGCACGAGCGACGCCAAGGAAGTGGACGTCCAGGCGGCATACGAGAGCGGGATGTCGTCGCTGCTGGTGGCGATGTCCGGGGCGAACTACATTCACGACATCGCCGGACTGATGGACGCCGACCTGACCGTCTCTTACGAGAAGCTCGCCGTGGACAACGAGATACTGGGCATGTGCCAGCGGATTCTTCGCGGCATAGAGATCAACGACGACACGCTGGCGACCGAGTTGATAATCGAAAAGGGTCCAGGCCGACCTTACGTTTCCGAGGAGCACACCATAAAGTACATGCGCGACGAATTCTTCATGCCGAAACTGGCCAACCGCCAGAAGTACGAGGAATACTCGCCGGACAACAGCGCCCTGGCGCGGGCGAAGGAGCAGGTGTCCAGGGTCCGTGCCCAGGTCCCGGCGGGTCTCCTGGGCGAAATGGAAGACGAAATCAGGGTCGAATTCCCCGAAATCAAAACCCTGTCCGCGTCGCGCGCCGGCGCCGAGGCATGAGAACCGACAGAGCGGAGATAAATATGAATCCCCAACCCGATACCGTCACCGACCAAACCGCCGCCCGGCAGGAGCAGCGCATGGGCGTGCTGGTCAGGCCCCAGCCAAGACTCAACCAGGACCAGGTCCGCCTGATTGACGGCGTGTCGCGCGACCTGCTTGAGGACCCCGGGCTGCTTTGTTACAACGCGCGTGCGTCCCGTCTGTTCGCCGCTGCCGGGGCGAAGGTCGAAGACGCCGACGGGTGCAGTCGCCTGCGCGTGCCGCCTTCGCTGGTTGACAAGGCCCTTGACAGCGCCCCCTCGAAGATAGTGCTCGGCGCCCGCGAGGAGTCCAACCGCCTGGTGCTCGACGCGCACGAGCCGCGGGTGCGGTTCGGAAGCGGCTCGGAAACTAACGTCTGGCTGGACGTGGAGTTCGAGGGCCAGACGCCTAAGTTCATCCGCCGCAAGGGCAGCATCGGGCGCCTCAAAAAGGCCGCACACCTCTGCGAGAATATCGAGAACCTGGATTTCTTCATTCGCTGTGTGAACATCCGCGACGAGCAGGTCTCCGCCGAAAACAAGGACGTCAACAAGTTCCTCGCCTCGCTGGGCAACATCACCAAGCACGTCCAGGCGGGCCTGACGACGCTTGATGCGCTGGGGGACGTGGAGAAACTCGGACACATGATCGCCGGCGGGGCGGACGCCTTCGCAAAAAATCCGGTGCTGTCGTTCATCACCTGCGTGGTCAAGAGCCCTTTCCAGATAGTGGACGACACCGCCGGGAAGCTCATCGAGATATCCCGTCGGCGCATACCCGTGGTGATATCGTCCTCGCCCATGGGCGGTGCGACAGCGCCGTTCGACGAGTTCGGCATGGTGGCGCAGATAAACGCCGAACTCCTGGCCGGGGTCACGCTCAACCAACTTGCCGCCCCGGGCGCGCCGGTGCTTTACGGGGCGGTGCCGGTTCGCACCCGCCTGGACAATCTCAACGACATGTACGGCGCCCCGGAGTTCAACCACTACAACGCCGATTGCGCCCAGATGGCCTGTTTTTACGGGCTTCCGTGCTATTCCACCGCCGGCGTGGGCGACGCCGAGACTCCCGGCATCCAGGCCACCGTCGAAAAACTCATCTCGCACATCGAGGTCCCCAAAAGCGGCGCGCAGTACGTCCACTACGCATTCGGGCTGCTGGAGCGGACAAACGTTTTCTGCCCCGTCCAGGCGGTCCTGGACGACGCGCACATAGGAATTTCAAAGCACATGCTGCGCGACAGCGGCGCTGTCAGCCCCGAGAGGCGCAGCGAAATAATCTCCCTTATTCGCGAAGTGATGGGAACTTCGCACAAGACCTACGTGTATCACCTGCCGCTTCCCACCCGTCAGAGGGTTTACGTCAAATATCCCCTGGAGTGCGAAGCGGGCGGCGCGCTGGCTGCCGCAAAACGCCGTTACGACGAAATACTCGCCGTGCCCCCAAAAACGCTGGGGGACGACCTGCGCCGCGACATACTCAAGAACATCCCGGGCGTTCTGACCGATACGCTGGAAACTCAAGGAGAAAAGAAATGACCGTCACCCACGATGAGCAGATGGAAGCGTACGGACAGGCGGTAAAGAGCGGCCTGTACGCCAAGAAATCGGGCCTGGTCGGCAAGTACGACAACGTTCGCCTCTACTGGGAAGACGAGCTGACGCGGAACTACATCCACCCCCACCTGCGCAAACTCATCGAGCGCAGCAAGTCGCTGATGCGCCGGGTGCGGATAATGGACCTGGGATGCGGAAGCGCCGACGGGTACGAACTTCTGACCGGCATCCGCAGGCGCGACCCGGACCTGAGAACGGTGGACATCGGGCTGCTGAACGACAATGTCCTGGGCCTGTACAAGGGCGTGGACCTCAGCGAGGAACTGCTCGGTCAGGCAATGAATATCTATGGGGGCAACCCCAAGATGGCTTTCGAGCAGGCGGATTTCGCGCAGGGGCTGCCCGTCGGCGACGACGAGAGGCCCTACGACCTTTACTTCACCTCTTACGGCACGTGTTCGCACCACAACGACGACGAGACCTTCATCAACATGCTGGCGCAAATCGCCCGGCGAGTGGAGGAATACTGCGTGGTGGTGTGCGACTGGCTGGGGCGGTATTCCTACGAGTGGCAGAGTCTGTGGACCAACGACCTTTCGCAGAACCGCAACATGGACTACGTGGTTTCCTACATTTACGACAGGGACGAGCGCGAGGCGCGCCGCGACGAATTGCAGCACCTGTACCTTCGCCTGGTGTCACGCAGAGAGGCCGAGGGCATGATCGCCGAGGCGATGAAACGCTCCGGCGTCGAAATAACCCCCCTGAAATACTTCGACAGGTCGGGTCTCACCGGGCGGCACATGGACACCGGCGATTACAATCGCCACGCACGCCCCCTGCGGGAGGCGGTCAACTCGCTGCACGAGGCGAACCTGCGCACCAACCTGGACACCGTAATGTTCAACTACGTGCCGAAAAAGGGCTTTGATTTCCTCAACGACTACTTCGAGAATCTCCAGATGTGCTGGAACACGCTTGTGGAATACACAGAATGCCTGCTGGACCACTACGACGGGTCCGCTCAGGGCTTCTCGGTGCGTCCGCCGGACGTGCCGGCTTCGTATCCGCCGGTGCTGGTGGAAATGATGAACCGGATGCGCCGCGTGGTCGAGGGCGTCGGTTGGCTTGGAATGGGTCTTTCGAGAGAAAACATTATCGAGCCGCAACTTGGCTACGCCCTTCGATACCTGGTGAACAATCTCCAGCAGGGCATGGGATGCGCCCACGGGCTGGTCTGCATACTGGAGATCGACAAACGCAGCAAGTAACATGTCCGCGATGATTCGCTTCCAAAACGTCACGAAGGTGTACCCCGGCGGCGCCGAGGCCGTTCGAAACCTCTGCATGGAAGTGCAAGAGGGCGAAACGCTCGTGCTGCTGGGCACCAGCGGAAGCGGAAAGACCACGACCATGAAAATGGTCAACCGGCTCATACCCATCACCGACGGACGGATATTCATCAGGGACCGGGACATCACCGAACAGGACCCCATCACGCTGCGCCGCGGCATCGGGTACGCGATTCAGCACATCGGTCTGTTTCCGCACATGACGGTCGGCGAGAACATCGCCGTGGTCCCCGGACTGCTGAAGTGGTCGCGGGAGAAAATCAGCCGGCGGATTGACGACATGCTCTCCATGGCGGGACTGGCGCCGGATGACTTTCGCGACAGATACCCCTCGCAGCTCAGCGGCGGTCAGAAACAGCGGGTGGGCGTGGCGCGGGCTCTTGCGGCCGACCCGCCCATCGTGCTGATGGACGAGCCGTTCGGCGCGCTTGACCCGATTACGCGCGAGCAGTTACAGAACGAATTCCTCGAACTGGAGTCGGAAATCGAAAAGACGATCATCTTCGTGACCCACGACGTTTTCGAGGCCGTCAAAATGGGCGACCGCATCGCGCTGCTCGACGCCGGGCGACTGCAGCAACTGTCCACACCCGCCGAACTGGTCGAAAAGCCCACAAACGAATTCGTGGAAAATTTCCTCGGGCGCCACCGCTTCCAGTTGTCGCTGCTGACCAAGCGTGTGGAAGGTATGCTTCCGGACGAACCGCAGGGCGGCGGACCGGAATCAGGGCGAAGCGGCGATTACCTGCCCGCCCGTGCTTCGCTGATTGAGGCGCTGGATCTTTTCAAGAAGACCGGCGCCACGGATCTTCCCGTATACCGGGGCAGGAAATATCGCGGATGGTTGTCCAAAAAGACGCTCCTTGACGGCATATCAGAAGTGCTGGGACAAACGGGAGAAGAGTGATGGACTGGCTTTACAGTTTCTGGGATTACATCGGTCGGGACATGCTCCTCCATACCTGGGAGCATACCTACCTGACAGTTATCGCCGTGGTGATCGCCGTGGCGATATCGGTGCCGCTCGGCATAGTACTTGCCGAAACCTCCCGTACGCGCCTTGCGGGCTTCGTTCTGAACGTGGTGGGCGTTATTCAGACTATTCCTTCTCTGGCGCTGGTGGCGTTTGCAGTGTTGCTGTTTTACGGCATAAACAAGGCCCTGGGCGCCGCGGACTTTCTACCGACAATGGGAATCGTTCCGGGTCTGGTGGCGCTGGTTTTATATGCATTGCTTCCCATTTTGCGCAACACCTACACGGGCATTCGCCAGGTGGACCCCGCCGTGGACGAGGTCGCAAGGGGCATGGGCATGACGCCCATGCAGATACTCTACGAGATAGAACTTCCCCTTGCGCTTCCGGTTATCATGGCGGGCATACGAATCTCCACGGTATGGACGATAGGCATTGCGACGCTGGTGGGTCTCATCGGGGCGGGTGGGACCGGCGTGCTTATATTCATGGGTTTGCGCGGCTTTAAGATGGATTACGTCGTTGCCGGAACGGTGCCCGCCGCCTGCCTGGCGCTGATCGCCGACAGACTTTTGACGCTCATGGAAAAGTGGCTTTCGCGATGACACTTAAGGGCAAGGGCGTGATACTGATGGTGATATTCGCTTTGCTGCTTGCCGGCAGCGTGGCGGGTATCGTGGCGCGCGTGAATACGGGCTTCAAGGCGGGATTCGACTCGGAATTTCTCATCCGTCCGGACGGGTACAAAGGTCTGAAAAAGGCGTATGATTTTGAGTTCCGCTCGCGCCCGATGCACCTGGCGCCCGGCATGATGTACTACGCCGTACGCACCGGGCAGGTGGACGTCATATGCGGCTTCCTGACCGACGGGCGGATCGAGGCCTACGATCTGAAGGTTCTCAGGGACGACAGGAACTTCTTTCCGCCTTACGACGCCTGCCCGCTGCTGAACGGAAAGACCCTCAAGGAGCACCCGCGGCTGCGTGATATCCTCGGGAAACTCGAGGGCAAGATATCTACTCCAATCATGCGTGAACTGAATTACAAACACGACCGTCACAAGGGCGATTTGAAGCCGCGCAAAATCGCCTACGATTTCCTCGTTGACAGGGGACTGATAAACCCCCGCAAAAAAGGCGACGGATCCGCCGGAACAATTACCGTAGGGGGCAAGAATTTCACCGAGCAGGACATAATCGGGCAGATGATGGCCATCCTCATCGAACATCACAGCGACATATCCGTGAAGCGCAAACTCAACCTTGGCGGGACGATGATATGTTTCAACGCACTGCGCAGCGGCGACCTGGACTTATACGCCGAATATACCGGAACCGGACTGGTCAGCATACTGAACCGACCCGCAATGTCGGATTCCCGAAAAGTGTGGGATACGGTCGCCGACGAATTCGAAAATAAATGGAATCTCATCTGGCTGAGGCCCTTCGGTTTCAACAACACTTACACCCTGACGATGCGGCGAAAACAGGCGGACGAACTTGGTATTGACACCATTTCCGATCTCGCCCAATATGTGCGCAGCGAAGAATGATTTTGTGATCACGCGTATTTACTGACGCCGGTATGTGGAATATCTACGGGTGAGATAGCCATGGAAGAGTTCACGAATTCTCTCATAGCGTTTCTGGCCATTTTGAATCCCTTCGCCCTGTGCCTTTACCTGGAGGGTCTGATGGAGGACATGACGTGGGGCGATTTCCTTCGGACCATGGGTTCGGCGGCTTTGGTTTCGCTGGCGACGTTCACCGTGTTCGCAGTGGCGGGCGAGGCGTTCCTCACGCAGATACTCAACGTCAGGCCCGAGGCGCTGCGGATATTCGGCGGGGTGATATTTTTCGGCATCGGATACAACTACGTCACCAGGGGCTACCGCGCCACCGAGACGCTGCGCGGCTCGCTCGACGAGTTGTCTTCCGTCATCGCGCTTCCGCTGATGATAGGGGCAGGCACCATCACCCAGTCGATACTCATCGGAAAACATCACACGCACATGACGGCGTTTTGGATACTCCTTGCCGGCGTGGCGGCCAGCATCGTTGTGGTGATTGTCTTCAGGATGGTGCGCCACCACATCCGCAAGCGCAACGAGGCGGTCTTCTACAAATACGTCAACGTACTTTCGCGTCTGAACGGCCTGCTGATAGGCGCGATATCCACGGAAATGGTAATCACCGGGGTAAAGGCGATATGGAAGACCTGATGGGCGGGTGGGAATATGCGACTTTTCTTGCCTTCCAGCGCCGCTGGGATTATTATTCCGATCGTGAAGCGATACCTTCTTACATGTGGCGCGGTTCTGCTGTCGTTTGCGCCGGTTAGCCCGTGCGTCGGGGACGACAAAGCCGGCGAAACGGCGGCGACCCGTCCGCAGCGGCAGTGGGGCAGGCCCAGGGCGGGTTTGCAGATATCTCTTTCCCTCTCCGGTCAGGCCCGATACGGCGGGCGGATGGCGTTCGACGTGGCGTTGCGAAACACAGGCCGAACACCCGTTGCGCTGGGCAGGGCGCAGGACGCCTTTATGTGGCTGTTCGTCGTGCAAAGGACAAGCGGCGCCCAGGCGGCGTACTTCACACAGAAGGTCCCCGTAAAGACCGTCGCGTCGAACTGGCCTGCGAAACTCGGCCAGGGGGTGGTCCGCATGGACGGAATCGACGTGTCGGGCAGGCAGGCGTACGTTTACGGCACGGACCTAGAACTGGAAGACGGCTATCCCGCCGGGCAGAAAACCCGGAAACTCAAACAGGTCGGGGCGCTGAACGAGGTCCTCAATCCCCACACTGCCGCAGCGAGAATGTACCTTTACGTGCCGCGAGGCGGCGGGGAAATGCTGCTGGTCTCAAACACGCTGAAATTCAGGATCGCGCCGCCAGCGCTGGAATCGCTCTCGCCAAAAGAGCGAAAGAAACTGGTTGGCGACCTTCTAAAGCAGTTCAATTCGGGCCCGTGGGAAGGTCAGGAGGCGCACGCGGTGGCGGTGCAGCTTGGCGGGGGGATCGTGCCGGACCTGATCGGCGCGCTGGGGCGTGACGACCAGAAGGCGTTCTCGGTGATGTGGATCGCCACGTCGCTGACGGACATCGGCGACGCGCGCGCGGCAGATGCGCTTGTGGAGCTTCTGGAGGACCCGCGTCAGACGGTTCGCTACGTGGCGGCCTATCACGGCGTGAAACTCAAGTCCAACAAGTTCGACGCCGCCCTGACGAAGATCGCCTCCGGCGGCGATGACCCCATGCTGAGCGCCTGGGCGGCGCGAGGATTCGCCGAGTTCCACAACCGCATGCCCCAGAAGCTGCTGGACATTGCCGCCGCCGGTAAAGACCCCCGCGCCCGTTCCATCGCCGCAAAGGTGCTGGGGCATACAAGAACCGCCGCCGCCCGAAAGCGGCTGATATCCCTGCTGAACGACGATAACCGGAACGTCCGCGCGGCCGCCGCAAACGCCGCCGCAACCGGAAAATTTAACAGCACGGAAATGATCGACGCCCTGATAGGCGCGCTGGACCGCACCGACGACGAGACGCGCAGCGCCGTGGTCATGGCGCTGCGCGAGTTGAGCGGGCATAACGTCGCGTACGACCCGCGCGACGACGCATCCGCCAGGAACCGCGCTATAAAGGCGTGGAAGGACTGGTGGGCAAAAAACCGCTCTACCTACGGCGGCGAATGAATTTCGCCC
>CAYZPY010000100.1:0-9337 GCA_964480425.1 uncultured Planctomycetaceae bacterium | reverse complement strand
GGGAGGTCTTCGATCTTAATCGTGCCCCCCACCGGGCGGGTGTGTTCGTTATAAAGTTCGATGGTAATTTTTGCGCGGAATTTCGACCCGTCGTCGCCGGCGGGCGCGAGCCGGGTGCGTATGCGCTCCACGCGGAGTTGGTGCGCTCGTCGGTCGAACCGGCGCCATGCGATTCTGGTGGCCAACAGTTGCCGCTGCGAGACATTTTTGGGATGGATTGCGGCCTGGATTTCTTCGCCCATCAGCCGGCGCGCCAATTGCCACGCGCGCGGGTCGGTCACCCACCCGTTCAGGCGCACGTCGAGATAATGGTCGCCCGTGGCGTCGAGACCGGCATACCTGACCATGGTGTTCATTATCGCATCGGCGATGCCCGCACGCCCTTGCTGCCGCAACAGACTAAGGTACGCCGCGTCCTGAAGTCCGCGGCGAAGACGCTTCAGACGCAACGTCGCAAGGACCGTATCCGTGCCGATTCGGCTTCCCGGGTAAAAAAGCCAGTCGTCGTTTGCGGCGTTGTCGGCACTGCCCCAGGCGCCGTGTCGGGGGATCACGCTGGGTATGAATATGCCCCTGCAGCCGTATTTCATCGCGAACCATGGCATTGATCGCACGTCGGCGGGCGGGGCGATAACGCTCATCGAGGGCACGTAAGGCGGATCTCCGGGTCTGAGCCACAGGCCGGGCAGGGCGTTTGAATCGCCGGTTTTGTCCTCGCCGTCCCCGGGCGACATGAAGTGGCCCGGCGGGGCGCGCATGTCCGCAAGGGCCGATATGCTTTTCGGCGCTTCCCATCCGGTCTGCCCGGGCGGTTCGACCGGGAGTCCGCAGAGAACGGGCGTCTCGGCGTCGGCGCGTTTTGCTGTTTTGGCCAGGTGCGCAAACCGCCCGTACGCGCCGGCGTGGACCTTCCCGCGGTAAGGCCAGATGAACATCCTTCCAGGGGCATGGGGCAACTGTGAAAAATGCTGCGAGCAGTGGCGGAGGATTTCCGCCGCGGCCGAGGCGTATCGCTCGCTGCCGGCGCCGCCGTAGTGTCGTGGTTGGGGCCAGTGTTCACTGAACGGCGCCGCCCACGCCGCCACGCCCAGATTGTCGTCGAACGCGCTTCCCGAAAGGTACGGCCCTACCACCGCGTCGTAGTCCTTCCAGTCCAGCGTGATCCGGCCGGAGGCGTCTCTCTTTATCAGCGGGGTGATGCTCTTTTCGAACATGTCCAGGCGGTGCGCGCGACCCAGGCGCATCATCTGCCTGATGACGCCCAGTCCCTCTTTGACCAGCGGATTTTCTATGTCGATTCTGGCCGGGGTATAGGGCCGGCCGTCCCGGGTGACGAACGCGGTGAACACGTCGGCGTGGTCGAATCCGCCCACCGCCGCCACCGGACGCGCCTCGGGAAGAACGAAGTCGTACACCCTGAGTTGCAGGTTGACTGTTTTGCTTTGTCTTAAGCTGTCCCACGGCCGGCAGGAGATTTTAACGCCCCCGCGGTAATCTCCCGCCCGGGCATCGGGTGGAATTTTCACGTCGAACCACAGCACGACCCGCTCGCCGGGATCGAGGTTGAAGTGGTGCGATGAATTCGCCGATTTTAGCGGGACCAGGGCGTCGTAGTAATCCGACGGGCGGGGCGCCTCGTCCGCCAGGCGAATGAACCAGGGGGGAAATTCTTCGATTCGCACCGGTCTGCATTCGAACGCTTCTATGTTTGCGGGGGGGATTTCGGACCCGTCCGCCCCCGCCAGGGCGCCGTAATTTACTTTCACGTTTTCCGCGCCGCGGTCGCCGGCGTCTATAACCAACTGGAAGCCCAATGTCTCATTGGCCGCGCCGAAAAGATCCACGCGGTTCGCCTCTGCGTCGTAGATGATCTCGTCGTCGAACTTTTCGCCCGCGCCGGTCAGGTTCGTCATCTCCGACACCGGCCAAACTTCGAAGTCATGCCGACATCCCTGGACCACGACCGCCATTGCCACTGGCGCCCAGAAAATCGCGCATAAAATTCTCGTCATCATACCGCAGCATTCTAATCCACTATGCCTGCAACGGGCAAGATCGATGGTATTACCCGCCGGTGTCTATGAACTGGGTCTGGTAGAGGTGTCGGTAGAGGTCGCAGCGGGCAAGCAGTTCGTCGTGGCTGCCGGTATCGATGATTTCCCCGTCGCTCATGACGGCGATGACGTCGGCAGAGAGAACCGTCGCGAAGCGGTGCGCGATAAGCAGAGTGGTGCGGTCTTTTATGAATTCACCCATGGCCTGGTGTATGCGGCGCTCCGAGTCGGCGTCGATCTGGCTCATGGCCTCGTCGAAGATGAGTATCCGCGGGTCGCGCAGGATGGCCCTTGCGATGGCGATTCTCTGCCGCTGCCCGCCCGAGAGGGTAGCCCCGTGCTCGCCGACCATTGTGTCGTATCCGTCGGGCAGGTTTTCGGCGAACTCGTCGACGTACGCCTTGCGCGCCGCGGCGATGACGTCCTCGCGCCTGGGGCGGCTCAGGCCGTAGGCAATATTCTCCGCTACGGTGGCGTTGAAAATAATTGTTTCCTGGCAGACCAGTCCGATCTGCCGCCGGAGCGAGCGGATCGAATATTCGTGTACGTCCTTTGAGTCGATAAGGATATTTCCCTCATCGGGGTCTATTAGGCGCGGCACCAGCGATACCAGCGTGGTCTTGCCCGAGCCGTTAGGTCCGACAATGGCCAGCGTGCTACCGTAATTGATTTTCAGGTTGATGTTCTTCAGTGCGTCCTCTGCGGCGCCGGGGTAGCGAAACCGAACGCTGCGAAACTCGATCGATTCGCTGTGCGGACCCAGCGTCGGCGCGCTTGGGGGCGTTTTTTCCACCTCCTGGTCGTGCAACTCGAAAACCCTTGCGGCGGCGGCGTCGGCTCGCTGGAAGTGCGTGGCGACCTTGGAAAGTTTCCGCAGCGGGTCGAACAGCGCCGCCAGAAGAGCCATGAGGGTGAGGAACTTTTCGGAGTCCATCTGTCGGTTGAACACCCAGTATCCTGCCAGGGCCGCGGCGCCCATGGCCGCCGTTATGCCAAGCGCCTCGACAGTGGGCGAAGTGGCGGCGTTTATCTTGGCCATCCGCTTCTGTTGCTTGAGGAGCCGGCGGTTCTCCTTGTTGAAGCGCCTCCGCTCGGCGCCCTCCATGGTATAGGCCTTGACGACCCGTATGCCGTTGAGCGTCTCTTCGAGTATTCCCAGCATTGCCGACCAACTCTCCAGCGCCCTTCGCGACGCCCGCCGCATCATCTGCCCGAATTTTTGTATCAGCAGAAACGTGGGCGGTCCGGCCACCAGCGCGATAAGTGTCAGCCGCCAAGACAGCAGAAACGCCACCACCAGCGCGCCGATGGCCTTTCCTGGCTCGGCCAGAGTCTTGCCGAAGAGCGTCACCTGTCCGCGGGCGAGTTGGTTGGTGTCCTGCACGAAACGGCTCATGGTGTCCGTGGTGCCCTTTGACGAGAAAAACGTGGTCGGCAGGCGAAGCACCACGCCGTAATTTTCGCAGCGGAGGTCCGTTACCCCGCGACACACCGCCGAGGCCACCAGGTATTCCTGAACAAAGCGTAAAATGTCGCGCATGCACGTCAACACCAGCACGACCACCAGCAGCCCAACGAACATGCCGAACCTGTCGGGGTAGTTTTCGGGCTCCCTGATACGGTCGGCCACCATCCCCAGCATGCGGGAGGCGAAATCCGCCCGGGCGAGTTCCACGGTTACCCGCCGGGCGGTATCGTCGAACGGATTGTACACCCGCAGCGCCAGGCGCTTTCCCGACGGGCTGTGCGCTATGTCGCGGATGACCTGGTCGCCGCGCGTCAGTGGAATTCGTCGACGAGTGGGGGTCTCTTCGGCGCCGATTATCCACTGCCCGTTTTTGATTCCCGCCTCGGCGGCGGGTGAATTTTTTTCGACTTCGATTACGTCGGCGACCAGCGTAACCTTCGCCCCCTCGACAGTAGTGTTCGCCGGCACGAGGCGCTGAACGACTTTAATGCCCATCCGGTCGCCCGCCAGGCGGCTCCAAGCCCAGCCGTGAAGTCCTTCGCTGGAAAGCAGAACCTTCGCCCCGGGCAGCATCATACCCAGACCGCCGCCCCACAGCACGGCTATGAAAACCACGCATAACACCGAAATCGCAAGGCGACTGCGGTACGGCCAGAGGTATCTCAATGAGCGTCGAAAATCTTTCATGTCGGTCCTGTTATTTAACCACAGAGTTCACCGGGAACACAGGGAGTTTTATTGCCTCAAGAATTTACGGGGGATTCCCGCGGCGTGTAAATGATCTTCGGATTGTCCGGTCCGCCGGTGGCTTATTGATTTTCTTTATCCTGTTCGACGCGGGCGATCAGGCCGGCGTCTATGTACTGTCCGCCGCGGTCCGGTAGAATTTTTCGTGCAATTCGGATATCGAGAGGGGCAGTTTGACGACCGCGCGGTTGTAGGTCATCAGCCCGTTGACCTCGCCCTCGCAGTCGGTGGTCTGGGTGTAGATGACCCCGGCCAGTCCGCGGGCGTGGAGCGGGCGGAGTTTGTCCATAAGTTTGCGGTAGTTTTCGACCAGTTCCTTTTTAGTCGCGTAACTGCGGTATCCCCAGTGCTTTTTAATTTCCCACAGGTGTCCCTTTACGGGTAGCCCCAGCCCGCCGAACTCGCCCAGGACGGCGGCGCGTCCGTCTTCCAGGGCCGGCATTCCCGGTCCGGGGTAGAGATGTATGTCGTGCACGTCGCCCACGCCCCGGTCTGCCCATCCGCTGGCGTTGTTGACCAGGCGCGTCGGGTCGCGCCGCTCGATGAGTTCGCATATCCGCCTGGTGTTCCACTGCCCCCAGCCCTCGTTGTAGGGCACCCACATCACGATGCAGGGGTGGTTGTAGTACGAGTCGATCATCGCGGTCAGTTCGCGCCGGAAGTTCTCGGCCGATTCTTTCGAGCGGGTGATGTCGCCTTCATTTTGGCGGATGTGCTTGTCGCCGTTGGGCATGTCCTGCCAGACCATCAGCCCCAGTTTGTCGCACCAGTAATACCAGCGTGCGGGCTCGACCTTGACGTGCTTGCGGGCGCAGTTGTAGCCGAGTTTCTTGGTCACCTCGATGTCGTATCGCAGCGCTTCATCCGTCGGCGCGGTGTACAGCCCGTCGGGCCACCACCCCTGGTCCAGCGGGCCCAGGTGGAACAGCGCCTCGCCGTTGAGGAACAGGCGGTTGACGCTCTTTTCATCCTTTTTCACCTCTATCTTCCGCATGCCGAAGTAGCATCCCACCTGGTCCACCGTCCGGCCATCCGTATCGGTTAGAGTTACGCCCAGGTCGTACAGGAAAGGCGAATCGGGCGACCACAATTGCGCTGCGGGAATTTTTAGTTCAACGGGCTCGTCCGCCTTACCGGATGCGCCGGATACGATGGTCCTGCTGTAGGATGCGTCGAGGTTGACTTTTCCGTCCGCGCCGGTTTCGTTTGTTTCGACAGTGACGTGCACCACGTTATTGTCCACGTCGGGTGTGGTTTTTACCGAGCGGATGTGCGCCGCCGGGACCGGTTCCATCCAGACCGTCCGCCAGATGCCGGTCACCGACGTGTACCAGATTCCGCGTGGCTTGCGGACCTGTTTGCCCCGCGGCTGGTTCCCGGCGTCGGTGGGGTCCCACACGCGGAGGACGATGTCGTTGGCGTCCTTTTTCAGGTAGCCGGTGATGTCGAACGTGAACGGGTCGTACCCGCCCCTATGGCTGCCGACCTCCCGGCCGTTGACCCACACCGTGGCGTCCCAGTCCACCCCGTCGAAGTGCAGCAGCAGGCGATTGTTACCCAGTTCGTGCGTGGTGAACGTGCGGTGATACCACAGGGCCTTGTTCGCCCCGACGGTCTTCATCACGCCCGACAGCGACGATTCGGCGCAGAACGGAACCAGGATCTTCCCGTCCCATTTTTCGGGCTCCTCGGCGTCCTTTGCTACGATGGCGTAATCCCACAGACCGTTGAGGTTCGTCCAATCCTGGCGGACCATCTGCGGACGGGGGTATTCGGGCAGAGGATTTTCGGGGTTGATTTTATCCGCCCAGCGGGTTTTCAGGTTATCTCCCAAGGCCCGCCATTGGCCCATCGCAGCCGCCAGCGGAATCAGCATCAAAACGAAAACGTATATATGAATATTACCCGACATAGTGGCCCTTTCTCGCGTTTTATCAGGCGCAGGCATTTAATAACAGTTCAGATATAGTAACGTAGTCTCAAAAATGCGGGCCGTTAGGTTATGGTATCGGACTTATCGAGTCAACCCGCCTGTGGTCGTCGCGCCGTAATCGTGCGTGTTTGTATATTAGACGCTCCTGCTCGGATTCGGTCCCCGTCGAATGCCGCGAATTAACGAATCGACTAACTAAGATATTTTGTTTGACCGGCGTGGGCAATTTCTTATAATTTGCACCGTTAGGACAAAGCGTGTAGAATACGTTTGTTGTTAAGTCCTTAGGGCTCGGCTGAGTATTGCCGTAGTCGGCGAGGGATTTGTATGCCGATATACGCGGTATCGCCGGGCGGAAGCAGAGATAGTTTTATTTAAGGAAACTTTTCGGTCCTAACTTCGCCGCGGGTGGTCCGAACGAGGCCGGGGCGAAGCCGGGAGTGTTTGATGTGAGCCGCCTGATGAAGGGCCAAGCCGGTGAGTAGTGCCCGACCCATTGCGTTCCTGATGGGTCTGTGGTGGTTTTATGGTCCCCTGTTCGGGCCCGGATGGCGCGGACCGCCTCCGTAGGATTACGGGATATTCGGCAGCGGACGGGTGCGACTCGCACTGGCTGGCTTGGAAAGTGGGCTGAAATGACCCACTTTTTTTGTGGATGCCCGAATTTCCGTCCGGACGGATGGGACGCAGGGAAAATAAAGGAATTCAATGAACCAGGAATTGCTTCGCATAGTGGACGGCCTTGCCAGGGACAAGAACATCGATCGCGAGACGGTGTTCGAGGACCTCGAAGCGGCGATGCTGTCGGCCATCCGCAAGACCAAAATCCACACCGAGGACATCCAGGTGAAGATTGACCGCCAAAGCGGGCAGATCATCGCGATGGTGGAAGGCAAGGAAATGAGCATCCAGGACCTTGGCAGGATCGCCGCCCAGACCGCCAAGCAGGTGATGATCCAGCGCCTCCGCGAGGCCGAGAGAGGAAGCATCTACGAGGAATACATCCGGCAGAGGGGGCAGATCGTCAGCGGTCGGACCGTGCGATGGGAGGCCGGGTCGCTGGTGGTGGACCTGTCCAGAACTGAGGCGATTCTGCCCCGCAGCGAGCAGATTCCCGGCGAGTCGCTTCGTCCCGACGAGCGGATTCACGCCATGGTGCTCGACGTGCGTGAGCAGCCCGGGCAGGTGAAAATCGTGCTCACCCGCACACACCCGGACTTCATCCGCTCGCTGTTCGAGCTGGAGGTGCCCGAGGTGGCTGAGGAAATAATCGAGATCAAGGCCCTTGCCCGTGAGGCGGGATACCGCACCAAGGTGGCCGTGGACAGCTCCGACCCCAAGGTCGACGCCGTGGGCGCCTGTGTTGGAATCCGCGGAAGCAGGATCAAGAACATCGTCGAGGAGTTGGGCGGGGAGAAGATCGACATCGTCCGGTGGAACGATTCCTCCAAGGTGCTTATCGCCAACGCGCTGAAACCCGCGCGGGTGGCGGAAATCGCCCTTTGTTTCGAGCTTGGACGCGCCACCGTCGTGGTCACCGAGGACCAACTGTCGCTGGCCATCGGAAAGCGCGGGCAGAACGTCCGCCTGGCGGCGCGCCTGACCGGGTGGGATATAGACATCCTAACGCCCGACGAGTTCAACGCCGGACTGGACGCACTTGAAAAGTCGCTGCGGAAAGTCGAAGGCGTGGACTCCACAATAGTGGACCAGGTAGTGGCCATGGGTATGGTCAACGTACTGGACGTCGAGGAGGTCGGACCCGAACCGCTGATTAACGAACTGAACCTCCAGCGTGAGCTTGTCGAGCAGATAGTCTCGCATTGCTCCCAGGCCGCCAGGCAGGCCGCCGAACGCGCCAAGCAGGGACAGGCCGCCGCACGGACCGCAAAACAGGACGACCAGGGGCAGGAAACCGCCTCCGACGCTTCGCAGGCGCCCGCCGAAGCCGAAGCGCCAACCGAGTCCGAGGCGCCTGCCGACGCCCCGGAGCAACAGCCCCAAACGCCGGAACCCGAACCCCAGCCGCAGCAGGAACAGGAACCACAGGCCACCCCGCCCGGGGAAACGGAAAAAACCGCCCAGCGAGCGGCGCCCCCGGACGATGAAAAACCTTCCCGGGAACCTGAAATCGAATCACCCGCGCCGACGGAGCGCCCCGAGGCCCGGGCGCCCGCCGGTGGGGAAGATGATGCGTCCCCTGGGCATGTTCGCCGTCCCGCCGATCAGGCAATCGAGAACGAAGGTTCGAGCAAAACGTCCGAATCCGCGGACGCCCGGCGGACCGAGACCGGCGGCCAGGAGTAATTACCCCCCGGAAAGGCGAATCTGTTAACGCCGTTTGAGCATTTTTGAGGTTTATCTTGGCAAAGCATAAGCGAATATTCGAGTTAGCCAGAGAAATTGGCGTAAAAAGCAAAGCGGTTCTGGACAAGTGCCGCGCCGAGGGGGTGGACGTGAAGAACCACATGTCTACCGTCTCGGCGGGTCTTGAGGCCTCTATCCGGGACTGGTTCGGTGAGGGCAGCGGCACTGCCGTGGAGGAGGCCGAGCACGTAGACGTGACAAAGGCGCGGGCCGCCGCCAGGAAAGCAAGGCGACGGGCCAAGGCCGAAAAAGCCAAAGAACCCGAGGTTGAAAAGGGAGAAAAACCGCCCGAGGAGGAAAAACCTCCCGTCCCGCCCGAGGCGCCCGTCCCCCCGCCCGCCGAGGCGCCGGCCGAGATTCCTTCACAACCGCCCCGGGTCGCCGTGGAAGAAAAACCTCCCGCCCCCGTCGCCGGGAAGCAACCGCCCGCCCAGCCCCCACAGGTCGAAAAAGCGCCAGAAGAACCTAAAGAAGAAGAAAAACCTTCCAAAGAGAAAAAGCGCCCCAAAAAGAAGAAAAAAACGCCCAAAGAGGAAGAACCTCCCAAAGAAGAACCCTCCGAAAAGGTTGCCCCCGCTGGTCCCAAGGTGGTCCCCGAGCGCCCCAAGCTCAAGGGTCCCCGCGTTGTGCGGGTGGAAAAACCCGAGCCCGACGCCCCCAGGCGCAAACCGCTGATCCCGCTTTCTTCCATCGAGACGGAGGTCCCCACCGCCGGGGGACCGAAGAAGGGCAAGTCCCCAAAGGGCGGTCCGCAGGATAAGGAGCCGT
>CAYZPY010000099.1:0-9412 GCA_964480425.1 uncultured Planctomycetaceae bacterium | reverse complement strand
GAGGGCCTTGTTATGAATGAACTTGTGAAAAAACCCCACAGTTTGAAATAAAATCATTAATATTGTGTAAATATTTGCCATCTCTGACGTCGTCGTCGCCCCGGCGGCCCGGGAAACAGGCCTGTGCTTGACAAAGATGCGATAATCGCTTCTAATGCTCAATACCGGCGATTGAGGCCGGTATATCGGGGCCGTGGCGCAGCTGGGAGCGCGTCTGCATGGCATGCAGAAGGTCCGGGGTTCGAATCCCCGCGGCTCCATTCGACTCGCGTGTGCGTACGACAGCACTCGCCCATGGACGGCCATTCTTATTTTAACAAGGATGTAAATGGCGAAATGCGCAAGCGAGACGGATGCCCTGAGCAAGTCAAAGGGAGTTGGAAAACATCGGGAAGTGCAATGTGGGAGTCTTTTATATACTTCGATGTTCCGACGGAAGTCATTACGCAGGGACCACAAATAATCTAAACGAACGCATGAAAACACATCAATCCGGTAGATATCCCGTGAACAGATATCTCGCGAGCATCCTGCCGGACGCTCGCACTACGGCTACCATACGCTAATCTTCCTCGATGTATTTTCTGCTCATCAGGAAGGTCAGGCGGTGGAGAATGTCTTTTGGCAGTGTTTGTTTGAGGATCTTTCTGGCCACGAACATGTTGGTGCGGCGTGTTATGTGGACGATGATGATTTTTTCATTGTTCATGCCATCCAGCACGTCGGGCAGTTCCGAGGCGTGGAGATGCTTACCGGCGGCGGCGCGGCTGCGGTGCTCGTTGTCCAGGAAGGTACACTCGATGAGCAGCGCGCGGGCGTTTGCCACGTACGGCAGGGTGGAGTATTCGGCGACGGCAGTGTCGCCGAGGTACGCCACCAGCGGAAACTCCGTGCGGTTGGTTATCTCCACGCCCTTGTTCTTTAGTTCGACGATCTGCGGTCCGGTCAGCCCGTGGTATTCCTTCTTCAATTTCCGCCGCACGTCAATCAGTGCGTAGCCCAGCGAGCCGCGGACGTGGTTGGTGGGAAAAGCGCGGGCAATGAGGTCCCGGCGAATCCGGTAATCGTTGCCCGCCTTGAGGCCCACGAATTTGTGCGGCGGGACGTGCCCCTCGACGCGTCCCCACGCAGACATCAGTTCCTCCAGCGGGTCCACCAGCGCCTCGGGCACCAGGGCCTTTCCGCCTTCGATGCCCTGGAAATCGCGCTGGGCGAAGTAATACGGCAGGCCGGCAACGTGGTCCATGTGACCGTGGGTCAGCAGGACGTTGTTGACCGTCAGTGCCTCGCGGGGGCACTTGCCTATGTCGAATGCGCAGTCCAGTTCCGGCGCGATGATGACCGATTCCTCCCCGGCGACGCTGTATCCGGCCAGGGTGAAATCGCCCATGTCAATCTGCGAGAGTTTGTACGGCCTGATCTTCATAAAAACTCACAGGCGAAATGTTAGCCCGCCGAGTGTTTCGGGTCAAGCGGTGCAGATTTCCCCGCCCGCGCGAATATCGCCGGTGGGGGGGATAGCCGCCTGGTTTGTGTTAAGGCCTTGCGGGCGCTTCGGCGGCTGAATGCTTTTTGCCGGCGCGGGACATGTTTTTATTTTTGGGAACCGGGGGTGGCGGAGGCCCGTTAAATTGAATAGAAGAAGGTCAAAGGTCTCTTTTGAAAGGAAAAATACCGTGAACAAATCAACCGTCGTGACCGCGTTGGCAGTGTTGGCGCTGATATGCCCGTGCGTGTGCGGGGATGAGGAGTCTGCTGTATCGCCGGAATCACCCAGGCCGGGCGACGTGGAAAAAGTCGTCGCGGGCGGCAATGAATTCGCCTTCGAGATGTATCAGGAACTGGCAGGCGACGGCGACGGCAACCTGTTCTTCTCGCCGGCGAACATACACACGGCCCTTGCGATGACTTACGGCGGCGCGCGCGGACGCACCGCCGAGCAGATGGCCGAGGTGCTACACTTCAAACTGCCGCAGGCGAAGATCCACCCGGCATATGGGCAAATCATAAAATCGCTTAACTCGCCGCGGACGATTCCGGTGCACGTCAGGAGCGGCAGAATGTTGAGGATTAAACGCGTACCGGCCTATAAATTGCTGGTTGTCAACGCGCTTTGGGGACAGAAGGGGTATCCGTGGAAGGATGCGTTTTTGACACTCACGCGCAAGAATTACGGAGCGGGTCTTCGGCATGTGGATTTCATCAAGGAGACCGAAGCGGCCCGGAAAACCATAAACGACTGGGTCGAAAAGCAGACTCGCAACAAGATAAAGAAACTAATCGCCCCCGGCGTGCTGAACGAGGAAACCCGCATGGTGCTGACCAACGCGGTGTATTTCAAGAGCCAGTGGGCGCATCAGTTTGGAAAGGAAGCCACAAAAGACGGAACCTTCCACATTACGGGCGACAAGAGCGTCGAAACGGCGATGATGCACCAGCAGGAGCGGTTCGGCTATATGGAAAACGACGATTTCCAGGCCCTGGAAATGCCGTACAAGGCCCGCGACCTTTCGATGATAGTGCTGCTGCCGCGGAAAGTGGACGGCCTGGACGAGTTAGAGAAGAAACTCTCGGGCGAAAATCTCAAAAAGTGGCTCGGCAAGATGAGGCCCAGAGAGGTGAAAGTCGCCTTCCCGAAGTTCGAGTTCACCAGCAAGTTCACGCTGGCCGAAAAACTGGCCGAGATGGGCATGAACGAGGCATTTTCGGCCCAGAAGGCGGATTTTTCAGGCATGGCGACGGTGGAGCAACTGTTCCTCTCTGCGGTGATACACAAGGCGTTTGTGGCGGTTGACGAGGAGGGCACCGAGGCCGCCGCCGCCACAGCCGTGGTCATGACGGCCACGGCCATGCCGGTAAAGCCGCCAAAGCCGAAAATCTTCAAGGCCGACCATCCGTTTATCTTCCTCATCCGCCACAACGCCACCGGGAGCATCCTTTTCGCCGGACGGGTGACTAACCCCAAGGGCGAGTAAGCAAACGACAAATACCCAATCAGGAATTGCTGATTTCGATGAGTTTTTGCAGAGCGGCGTTTGCGCGTCCTGTGTCTATGGACTCCGTGGCCTGGGGAATGGCTTCATTGATGTTTTCGGCGTGACCAGCCACGGCCAGTGCGGCGGCGGAGTTGAGAACCACGATGTCGCGGGCAGGTCCGGGTTTGCCGCCCAGCACGTCGCGTATTATCTGTGCGGATTCCTCGGCCGTGGTCACGGCCAGGTCGTCCATCGTGGCGCGGTCCATGTCGAAATTCTCCGGGCCGACCGTCTCAGTGGTCACCGTGCCGTCTTTAAGGTGCGAGATTTTCGTCTCGCTGGTGATGGAGATTTCGTCCAGCCCGTCGTCCGCGTGGACTACCATAGCCCTCTGAGAGCCCAGAAGGGCGAGCACCTCGGCAATGACCTCGGTGAGCGACTCGTCGAATACGCCCATCAACTGGCGCTTTGCCCCGGCGGGATTGGTCAGCGGGCCCAGCAGGTTGAATATGGTTCGCACGGCCAGTTGCTTGCGCACCGGGGCGGCGTACCTCATGGCCGGGTGGCACAGCACGGCGAAGCAGAAGCACACGTTTGCCTCGGCCAGGCAGCGTGCAACTATTTTGGGCTCCGCCTCGATGTTCACACCCAGCGCCGTCAGCACGTCGGCCGAACCGGTGGGGCGGGTGGAGGTGCGGTTGCCGTGCTTGGCGACCTTCACGCCGGCGCCGGCGGCGACCAGCGCCGCGGCGGTGGATATGTTGAACGTGGCCAGTCCGGTGCCGCCCGTGCCGCAGGTGTCTATGACCTCGGCGCCGGAGGCGTCGATGGGCACCACGTGCTCCCTCATGGCCTGGGCGGCGCCCGCAATTTCCTCAGGCGTTTCGCCCTTAGCGGACAGTGCGGTCAGCAGACCGCCGATCTGCGCCTCGGACCACGCGCCTTCCATTATTTGCCCGAATGCCCAGTGGGCATGTCGACGTTCAAGAGACTCGCCGGCGAGCACGATTTTCAGCAAACTTGCGTAGGTCGGTTCTTCCATATTATCTTCATCTTCCGCGAAAATTCGCGGCGGATTATAATCTACGCATCCGAAAATTAACAGTAATATAATGCGGGCGGACTAACCATTCGGAATCAATAAGGTTTTTGCGCACAAGTTATAACTTCATCGTTCGTTCGAGGTAATTGGCAGTTTGCCGGATGGAGGTTATAATGAAAATCACCGCGTGCGAATCGCGGCGATTTTAGACCGAAATAAGTATATTTGCACCAAGCGCCTGTTATTGGGAGTACAGCGTGAAAGAAAATATTTTGTCCGGACGTTTGAAAGTTGTCTGCATGCCGTGGTTAATGTCCCTCTGCCTGTTTGCCGCCGCCGCCGCGCCCGCCGGGGACGCCGGAACATCCGGCGGAGTTGATAATCACACTGCGCTCTGCGCCGGCGCTATAGACATGGCGCTCGCCGGCCGTTTCAACGAGGCGGTTGAGCAGGCGGCCACTGCCGCCGCCGAGGCCGACAAACATTCCACCCCAAAGCGCATCGCCGAACTGCTTGACGAATACGTCAAACGCAGCAGGAAGTGGGAGGCCTGTCGCCATGAGGAATACGAACAGACGGTCCGGCGCGTACGCCGCGCCATGCTCGCCCAGGATTTCATGGACAAGGCCGATGACTCCGCCCTGAAAGAAATCGAGCAGGCGCGGGAAAAGTTATCCAAACTGGCAGTGGTGATCAACAAGGCCGACAATCGCGACCTGTTGGAGCAATCGGACCAGCAGGGCGTTGACAAACTGAAAAAAAAGGCGCTCGAGGCGCTGGGCGAGGCCTGCGAAAGCATCGAGGAGATTAAAAAGTCATTCAAGGACAAGGACAGCGAATATCACCGGCGATTGAGGCGGACTATGGACACGGCCGGCGACCGCCTTAAGTCATTCGCGGACCTTTGGGAAGGACTGTCCGCAATAGAGGCGCCGAATGTTCTGGCCGAGGGCAAACTTTCCAAGGCGGCCGACGACCTTCAGGAGGCGCTTGGCGACGTGGAGGCGATGTTGTCGTCCGAGCCGTGGCGGGTGGCCCTGATTCACGCGCGTGTGGCCACGGAGGTGGCCGAAAAAACCCGCAAACCGCGACAGCAGCAATGGTACCGCACGCTGGTGGAGAGCGCCGTCGCCCGCGGCGAGAAGGCGATCCAGGACGCCCGCTGGCGCGACGCCCTTGACGCCTACGCTGCCCTGAACGACCTGGAGCCGGACGATACGGATTACCAGCAGCGTCTCAAGCAGATTCGCCAGCACGTCCGCGTGCTGAGTCTGTACGGCCAAAACGGCGACGAGGACGAGGACGAGGGCGGCAACAACGGCGAGTCCCAACCGCACTGGCGATCACAGGTGGACGGAGTTGACGCAAAGATGGTAAAGGACGCCATCTCAAAGATAGATTCGTACTACGTTACCAGCGTGAACTACCGCGACGTGATAAAAAGCGCGCTGATGAGCGTGAAGGTTCTGGCCACCACGCCGCAGGCGGCCAAGACGTTCGAGGGGCTCGCCGACGACGAGGCCAGGGATAAATTCCTCAAAGAAATAGAAGACATGGAGGGGCATTTCGACAAAAAGGACCGCCCGGATCACATGGACCTTCAACTGGCGCTGATTATCATACTTGGCGCCTCGGAAAAGACGGTGAACATCCCCACCGAGGTGCTGGCGGTGGAGTTCGCCGAGGGCATGATGGAGGAGCTGGACAAGTTCAGTTCGATGGTCTGGCCCGACGACGTAGCCGACTTCGAGAAGCAGATTTCCGGCAAGTTTTTCGGGGTTGGCATCCAGATAACCAAGGAGCCGGGCAAGCCGCTGCGCGTGGTGACGCCCCTTTTGGACACGCCCGCCTACGATGTCGGGATAAAAAGCGGCGATATGATCGTGGCGGTGGACGGCAGGAGAACCGAGGACCTGTCGCTGGACCGCCTGGTTCGGATGATAACCGGACCCAAGGGCACCAAGGTGGTGCTGAGGATCAAGCGCGCGGGCATGCTGGAGCCGTTCGAGGTCTCGATAGTCCGCGACGAGATAAAGATACAGACGGTTCGCGGCTGGCGACGCAAAACCGACGGCACGTGGAGCTACACCATCGATTCGGTCCGGTTCGCCCCCACGGGTGTCAGTGAGAAGATAGGTTACATCCGCCTGATGCAGTTCACCAAGCAGACGCCCGACAACGTCCGGGACGTGCTAAAGAATCTGCGCCTCGACGGCGTACGATCGGCGGTGCTCGATTTGCGGTTCAATCCGGGCGGAATGCTTCGCGCTGCCATAGACGTGGCCGACGAGTTCATCGCCGACGGCGTGGTGGTCTCGACCCGCGGGCGGCAGGTTAAATCGGCGAAATACAACGCCGGACCGTCCGGCGAGTTCCAGGACGGGCACCTTGTGGTCCTGGTGGACCAGTACAGCGCCAGCGCCTCGGAGATCGTCTCAGGCGCGGTCAAGGACCACCACCGCGGGCTGATAATCGGGACCAGGACCTACGGAAAGGGCAGCGTGCAGAACATACTGTCCGTTCGCGCCAAGAAGGCGTACCTGAAACTGACGACGGCCTATTATTACCTGCCCTCCGGCCGCCTGATTCACCGGCGCAACGGCGCCGAGCAGTGGGGCGTTGACCCGGACATAAACGTCGACATGACGCCCGGTCAGCTGATGCAATGGCTCAGAATCCGACGCGAGACGGACCTGCTCAAAGAGGTCGAAAAGCAGCATCTGGACCGCCGGCTCAAGCGGCAGTTCCAGGCCGACATCCAACTGAACACGGCAGTGCTGCTGCTTCGGCTGATGCGTCTTCAGTCCGAGTTGACAAGCAAGAACGCCACGGACGATTCGTCGGACCACCAGGCCGGGGGATCCCGCCGATGGCTCGTCCGGGACAAAATAGCTGCATAAAGCCGCTGTATGCGTGCGTATATCGCAAAAGTTTGCGTTTTTCTGTTGCCTATGGCGGCGGGGGTGCTTATAGCCATTACGCCCGGGGCGTGCACACACAGGCGCGTGCGTCGGGCCGGGGAATTCACGATTGATTCGCCCGACGTGGTTCTGCTTATCAGTGGGGGGACTCACGGCATGCTGGAGATATGCAACTGCGCCGGTCCGATGCCCGGCGGCATGTCGCGGCGGGCAGGGCTTATCGACGCCTACCGTCGCACGTTTCCCAATACGCTGGTGCTCGACGCCGGTGACGTTTTCTGGGTGGACCCGAAAAACGTCCGCAACGACTTCATACTCGATGCGTACGCCCTGGCCGGCTACGACGCGGTTGTCCTTGGCGATCAGGAATGGTCCGTCGAGCCGAAGCGCCTGTCGCGGCTGCTGAACCCGACCCCTGGGGTCAGGCCGCATGAGTCCGTCCGTCCGGCGTACCTGTCCACGACGGTTTCGCTTAAGGTGCCGTGCGGAATCGAGCTGCCCGTCAGGGACGTGGTAAAACGGGAGTTCGACAACGCCAGGGTGGCGGTGCTGTCGGACCTGAGGCGCGAGGCGATGCTGTTCGTGCCGCAGGATGTCCGCAGGAACCTTGCGTTCGCCCCGCCGTCGCTGCTTGCCAAGAAAGTCGAATCGCTGCAAAAGGCGGGGTACGTGGTGGTTGTGGTCTCGCACATGCCGCCCGAACATGCCGGCAAACTCGCAAAACAGTGCCGCCCGGACCTTATCATCCAGGGACACACGATGAAGAGCCTCAATCGCGTCAACGGCGTGCCGGTGGTCAGGGTCGGCGGATACGAGGCGCTCGGCGCAGTGGCGATGAAGGTGTCCGGTGGGGAGATAAAGGACGTGGAATTCCGTCTCGAGCCGGTGGACCACCGCTGGCGGCCCGATGAAAGACTCATCGATCTGTACCAGGCGTACGCCCGCGCGGCCATGAGGCGCATGCTCGACTCCGATCGGCCCGAGGGGCTGGATTACGTATCGTCCAGTCGGTGCGGGCGATGCCACGAGGCGCAATACGAGGCGTGGCGCCGAACGCCCCATGCCCATGTGTATGATACGCTTCTGCGGAAAGACCGCCACGTGGACCCCCAATGCATTACGTGCCACACTACGGGATTCGACACGGCCGGGGGATTCTACACCATAGAGACCACGCCCGAGCTGGCAGGGGTGGGGTGCCAGGAATGCCACCGGTTCAACCTCGACGAACACCTGGAACAGGGATATAAAATCCCGGAAATAAGCGAAGACGTCTGCGCCACCTGCCACACGCCGGTGACCGACCCGCACTTCGATTACCGGCGTCGGATGGAAAATATTCATTGCCCCTCTCAGTAATCTGTGTAATCCCGCAATATCACCTTGAACACCAAAGGTCCGATTATCTAAGCCGGTTTGCGGATGATGACGTCGAGTGTCATCTCCAGAAACGCCGGGTGCACGCTCGGGGCCGAGCGGGCCAGAAATGCGCGGTAACGCGCGTCGCGCGACATCGCCCGGGCGATGCGAAACGGCACCGAACGCCGCGCCAGAAAACCGGACTTGTATCCGACGATATCCAGTTCGCTTAACGGTGCGATTGCCAGTTCGAATTCGTGATAACTGGCGCCCCGTCCCATCCGCAGCAGTTGGTCTTTCGTTTCGGGGCGGTTTTCGTCGAACACTTCGTTGTAAATCTCCCGCGGGCTGAAACGCGAGTATCGACAGGCGAGTTCATCCGGCAGCCAGTGAAAGAACGGCAGCATCGAACTGTGGTTGTCGAAATGCCACAGGCGGTTCGGGGTGTCGGCCACGCACAGCATCCCGCCGCCGCGCAGCAGTTTCCACGCCTGGCGCAGAACCTCGAGGCGCTCGACGGGCAGAAGGTGCTCCAGGCACGCGAAAAGCAGAATCGTGTCGAAATTTCTGCCGGCGAACGTATCGGCGATTTGCGTGGCGCTTGCGTGGAGAAATTCCACTTTCAGGTCGTAAGCCCGTAAGCGTTCTTTCGCCGCGGCAAGGGCGCCGGGGTTGGTGTCAATAGCGGTAACCGACGCCTCCTGCTCGGCCAGCGCGACGGTGGCCAGGCCCGTCCCGCAGCCGATTTCCAGAACGTCCGTGTCGTAAATCGGCGAGGCGTCGTCCATCCACGGGATGTAGTAACGCCGCACCTCGTCGAGCCGTTCGGTCAGTTGGTCGGCCAGTTCGAGCTTGCCGGTGTCGGTGGCGAGGTATTCTTCGTCGCCCGAGAAGAAATGCTCCCTGAGTGCGTCCTCGATTCGCTCCAGGGCGGGAGGGTCGGCCTGCCTGAAGTTCCGCTCCAGCAGCCGCGGTATTCTTCGCGCCAGGAAGAATTTTTTAAATCGGCGCCTTCGTGGGCTTCGATGCGGAAGCAGTTTTTTGAGCATGGCTCAATTTTACCTGCCTGCGGTAAGCAGGCAGGCGTCCTGTTCGTCGTCGTTTCGGGATTGCTC
>CAYZPY010000098.1:0-9587 GCA_964480425.1 uncultured Planctomycetaceae bacterium | reverse complement strand
ACGCACGCCGAGGCGACCGCGTCGTCGCCAAGGGTGGCGTACTTGCTTGTGGCGCGGTCGCGCCAGTTCCGCTCGGTGAGATAGTAATCGTATCGCATAATCTGCGGTATGGCCACGCCGTTGGGGCATCTGCCGTCGCTGTCAACACACTGTCCGCACCATGAGCACGTAGTCTGGGCTCGGGCTACCTGCTCGGCGCGGATTGAGAACCTCTCCGCCATGGTCAGGTCGCCAATCTCCATCTTAAGCGCGTTATCAATTTCCTCCCCGGAGGAGAAACTAAGAAGCACGCTGTCGGCCATGCCCTTGTCCAGAAGCCATTTCATTCTTTTCTGAAGTTTTTTGGTGTCGTTGGGCCTGGCGCCGAACTTCATGGCGAAAACGCCCAGAGACGCTTTTTTGGCCTTTTTCATGGCGTCCATGAATTCCTTATCGGGGTTCTGGTATCCGATGAGAGCGGCGTCGAACTCGCCGCACTTGGCGGCGAAGTTCAGAGTCTCGGTCTTTTTGCTGTGGCATGCCCACCCGATTCCTCGAACTTTGCCCGCCTTGCGTGCCTTGACGGCGGCGTTGATGTAATTCTCGCTCGACAGATGTTTCTCCGTCTGTTTGGGCGGAACGATTATATCAATGTGGTCCACGCCGAAGTACTTGATGTCCTCGTCAAGCCGGTCCGGATTAATTTTCAGCGCCAGGACTACTTTGTCGCGTCGTTTTTTGTCCTTTAGGACTTCCTTCAGGGCCTTGTAACTCCTGCCGCCGTTATAGGAGGGCGACGAATGTACGAAGTAGAAACCGTCGTCAATCGCCTTGGCGATAACCTGGGGCGATGAGGTCGCCAGGGTGCCGAATCCTCCGGCGGGGACCTTGAATTTCACACGCCCCATGATCCGGGGGTGAAGAACATCCGGCCCTTTGTATGAATCCGGTTTTTTGTCTTCGTCGGCCTGTAGAATCGCTGGCGCCACCACAGAGGCGGCGGCAGATGCCATAAAACTACGCCGTGTAAGTTCACTGATTTTTGCGCTGGACATGTCTGTGCTCCTTTGATGGTAAAATTTTGAATTTCTGTCGTGGTGATTACAAAATTATATCTTCCCGCAACAAAATTTGCAAATTGCGATTTTATTAATTATGGGAAGTGCCCTGGACATCGTAACCCCCGAAAACAATTTCCGTCACGGCCCCGGCGCCGTGGAAGCGGTTGAAAAGAACCATACGGGGATTGATGCGAAAGGCAAACAGGAGATAAAAACGAGCACGTGTGATAAATCCATTCAGCCACTGCAAACGGCTTGAAAGGAGTCCGCATGTGCCTGTATTCATACTATACCGCGATTTTATTGATTACATCTTGCGAATAGGGCGTTTCAAATTTTAGTCGGGGATTTCAGATTTACTGTTTCGTTAATGAAACGTGAGATTATTTTGAGATTTTGCATCAAAATCGCCGGCATGCTTTGCGCTCGTTTTCCGTGCTCAAACGGCGTGCAACATCACTGGTCCTCGATAATTTCGATTCTTTCGGCCTTTTGGGCTTTTCCGGTATGAGGGTCCAGAGCGACCAGCAGTCCGCATATCCGCACGTCGTCTGAAGCGACTTCGAACCGGGAGGGCATCGAGGTGGTCAGGTATTTAAGTACGCGGTCCTTGCGCCTTCCCAACACGCCGTCGTAGGGTCCGGTCATTCCCACGTCGGATATGAAGGCGGTCCCGCTGTCCAGGACGCGCGCGTCGGCGGTGGGTATGTGCGTATGCGTGCCGAAGACGATGCTGGCCCGGCCGTTGAGATGCCAGCCCATGGCTATCTTTTCGCTGGAGGCCTCGGCGTGAAAATCGAATATGCGGATGTTCACGTCGCGGGGGATCTGTTCGAGAATTTTATCGGCGACGGCCCAGGGAGAATCGGAATACGAATTTATGTACATCTGTCCCAGCAGGCAGGCGACCGCCGCCTGGTGCGAGCCGGACTTTGTCGGCACGACGGTAAACCGGGCGCCGGCGGCCGCCGTCGAGAGGTTGGCGGGCCTGACGATGCGTTCAGAACTGCCCAGTATTTCGAATACGTCCTTCTTGCGATATGCGTGATCGCCGAGGGTCACCACGTCGACGCCGTAGTTCAGGAGTTTGGAGAATATCTGTCCGGTAAGCCCGCTTCCACCGGCGGCATTCTCGGCGTTGCACACCACGAGATTCAGATCGTGGCGTCTGATGAGATCCGGCAACTTGTGGGAGAGTATGTTCCTTCCGGGCTTGCCCACAACGTCGCCTATGCACAAAACATTTATCATTGACATGTTTATTTCGCTTTCCACCTCCATAAGCGGAGAATATAAGATTATACAACCCGCTGTGATTATTACAACTCGATTAGGCGGGGATTCGCTCCCGCGGGCGATTAGTTTGATTGTGAGCGGCGTGTCGTATATGATAAATGAAACGCTCGAATATAACGCAATTGCGGAGTAATAGGTATGATTCAATGTAAAGACTGCGAATATTTCCGGCGCGGCGAAAACGGCGAAGTATCGTTCGCCTGCGACCCGTTCGGCAACATAAAAGAGCCCACCTGCCTGTTCAAGTGGCAACTGATAAAGATAAACCAGATGGTCGGCGCTTACCAGGCGACACTGCGATATTACGACAAACTCGCACCCATGCAGGAAAAGATGTTCAAGGTGATGGAGCGGGAAATCGACGACATGAACGAGTCAGAAAAGTGGAAAATCGCCGAAGAGGACGAGAAAAATCCACCCAACGACGACGAGTTGCCCTACGGGCTGTAGGCAGCCCTCGCCCGGTCGGCTGAAAGTTTCAATAATAATAAACGGGCCCGCCCCTGCGCAGGGGCGGGCCCGTTTGTTTAATCGCGCTTCGGGATGTTATTTGCCTATCTGCTTCATGTCCTCGACAAGGGCCTGGAGGTCGTCTTCGTGTTCGATCTCGTCGGTCTGTATCTCCAGAACCATGTTGTAGGTGATGTAGTCCTTGTCCTTTACGGTGTCGGCAAGTTTCTGGTACACCTCTATAGCGCACTGCTCACCCTTTATGTTCTGATCGAGTATTGTGCCCACGGAGGTGTCCTCGGGCGCCTCGTATCCGCAGTTGGTGTGGGTATACCAGTCCTCGGGCTTGAGGATGGGCGTGCCGCCCAACTGAATTATCCTGTCGGCGAGCATGTTTGCGTGTTTTAGTTCGTCATTGGCGTGCTCGACGAGTTCGGCTTCGGCGGCGCCGCGCATGGGTCCGACCATCACCTTGGCGCCGACCCAGTACTGGTAATACGCCAGCCACTCGTCGGCGTACGCTTTATTCAGCAGCTTGATAAGTTCGTCAACATCCATACCGACGATTTCTCTGCCTTTGGTTCCCATTTCTGTTCTCCTGTTGGTTGTCTGAACAAAATCGCTGTCGATTTACAATTATCCCGAATTAATCATATAACCCCTGTGGTGAGGATACAACTAATTCGCCGCAATTTAGTTTCGGCGCCTGTAACTTATTTCCAATCTTGGCTTTGCACGAACTTCACGCCGGCGTGTTTCATTTCTTCGACGGACTTGTCCACGTCGCCGGCGTTGAGATTCACTCCCCGGCAACCGTCTTCGATTACGCTGGTATCGAATCCCAGTTCGACCGCGTCGAGGGCCGAATATTTCACGCAATAGTCCGTCGCAAGGCCCAGCAGGTAAATCTTATCCACGCCACGGTCCTCCAGGAAGTCTTCCAGGCCAGTGGAGCGCCTGTGCCAGTTGTCGAAAAATGTCGAGTACGAATCAATTTCGGCGTCCACGCCCTTGCGGAATATTTTCGTGAATTTGTCCGTCCGCAGGGCGGGGGCGAACTTCGCCCCCTCGGTGTTCTGCACGCAGTGAACCGGCCAGAGTATCTGCTCTGTGCCGTTGAGGTCTATTGTGTCGCCGACTTCCTTTCCGGGATTATTTACGGCGAACGACTTGTGTCCCGGCGGGTGCCAGTCCTGCGTGGCGCAGACCACCTCGAAGACGTCCATCATGCTGTTGGCCACAGGGACGACCTCGTCGCCATGGGGCACCGCAAGCGCCCCGCCGGGCAGAAAATCGATCTGTATGTCCACAACAATCAACGCTTCCATGACTTATTCACCATTGTCAGTATATTCACCGCTGTTGGAATTCAGGGCATTTCTGGCCTTGAGGACAAGTTCGGTTTTGAGATTGTGTAGTCTCTTTTCAAGTCCCGCAGGGTAAATGTGCGGATTGACGAACCTCTTCACTCCTTCGTACAGCCCATCGAGTTGCCCTGCGGCGTACCGGCGGACTTGGCCAAGTTGTGGCGGCTGGTGGACGATTTCGCCGCCTCGCATAATGGGTACCAGGATATCTTCGGATTCGGCGTCGGGCGGAATATTTTTTCGCCGCGTGGGGTCGATGGGGTCGATTATCACGCCCCCGTCGCCCGCCGAGCCAGTGAGTGTGTCGTAAATCATGTCGCCGGCGAAGAGATTGTCCTTGCGGTAACGTCGAATCTGCAAAATTCCTGGCGTTGTAATCTTGGCCATTTGCTCGGAGAGTTTGATGCAGCGCCGCCATTGTCCGGAATCGTCCCTGATTGCGGTGAGCTTGTAAACGCCAGTCATCGCCGGCTCGTCGTACGCCGTAACCAGCTTGGTGCCCACGCCCCAGATGCATATCGCGGCGCCCTGGTCCTTTAGCGAATGGATGATGTTTTCGTCCAGTTCGTTGCTGGCCAGTATCCTGACCTGCTCCAGGCCCTGGTCGTCCAGGATTTTCCTGGCCTCCTTGGACAGGTACGCCAGGTCGCCGCTGTCCAGGCGTACGCCGATGACGTCGTGCCCGCTCTTTTTGAGCTCCCTGGCGACCGTGGCGGCGTTGCGCACGCCCTGGAGCGTGTCGTAGGTGTCGACCAGGAATATGCAGTTATTCGGCATTGCCCTGGCGTATGCGCGGAACGACTCCAGCTCGGTCTCGAACGCCATAACCCAGCTGTGTGCGGAGGCGAAGAGGAAATAAACGCGGTCAACAGGTCAACAAGTTGATCCGCTACTGAGACCGATAAAACCAATGTCGCCGGGCGCGGCGGCGCTCCTGCGCCGCCGCGTAATACGCAACGGTTGCGAAGTCGGCGGCCCACCTACGGCGGATAAACCCGGCAAGGCCGCCGATCCTCACGAAACGTGCGGTTCTCATGGACGCGCAGACGTTGTCAATGCGACATTATTTTCGCCGGTCTCAGTAAAGGAATTCGTAACCACAATGTGGTATTTATTACCCCTCTGTGTTCTCTGCGTCTCAGTGGCGCATCCAACAATCACTCGAGCTCATCGGTGATTTGCTTGTAGAACTCGGCGAAGTCGTGCTTCTGGGGCGGTGATTTCTGCATCCACGCCATTGCGTCGCGGGGGTGCTGGTCGAGCATGCCGGCCAGCATGTACGGGATGTGATATCCCCAGTCGATGTCTTTTTGCAGCGGCAGTATGTGCTTTCCAATCACGTCCAGCAGGGGCACGATGTTGAATTTCGGGTTTTTGAGGAAACCGATAAGCAACTCCAGGGGGCAGTTTCCGGCCGCTCGACCCAGCCCGTACAGCGTTCCGTCAACGTAGTTGGCGCCCTTGATGATGCCCTCGATGGTGTTGGCGAAGCCCAGTTGCTGCTGGTTGTGCATGTGCACGCCGACTTCCTTGGTCTTGAGGTACATCTGGTACTTCTCGACCAGGAAGTGTACCTCCTCGCTGTAAAGCGCGCCGAAACTGTCGACGATGTAGACGGCCTCGGCGTTTGTTTCGGCCTCGATCTGCTTTAGCGCCTCGTCGAGGAAGGGCGGGCCCTCGTGCGAGATGGCCATGATGTTCACCGTGCAGCGGTATCCCTTGTCGGCGGCATTTTTGGCCAGGTGTATCGCCTTGTCGACGTCCTTGACGTAGGTGGCTATGCGGATCATGTCCACCACCGACTCGTCGGATGGGAGGATATCCTCGGCAACGGCCTTGTGGGCGTCCTGCATGACGGAGATCGCCGTTTCGTTCTTGTCCACCCCGTCGGTGACCTTGCGGAGCATGTCCTCGTCGCAGAACCGCCACGGACCGTACTGCTGGGGCGAGAACATCTCCTTGGAATTGCGATAGCCCAGCTCGACCACGTCAACGCCCGATGCGCATACCGCCTGGTACACGGCGCGGACCATGTCCGTGTCGAATTTGGAATCGTTCGTCAGTCCGCCGTCGCGGATGGTGCAGTCCACTACTTTTATCTCGGGGCGATACATCTTTTCTGCTCCTTTAGCGAACCCGTTAGTATACCAGATTCGATGGATTATTCAACAGCCGGATGGTTAAAGTTGCGCTAAGCTAAGCAAAAAGGAAACCGGAGTGTTGATTATTAGCGAATCAACTCGTCTCGTCTGGAATAGAAGTTCCTTAAGATTATCGGCAGGGAAGCGTTTGAAAAGGTGCAGTATTTCAATGCCTACGACGTCGCCTTTTTCGTTCAGGTCGAGCACCACGCCGGGCGCGGCCTCCTGTGATTCGACGATTTTGGATTCATCCATCCGCAGATACAAGGCATCGGTATGTTGATCGATTTTCGGTTTCATAGGTTTTTCCTCGCCTACAATTCTTCCGGCGAGACGTAATCGCCCTTTTGGCCGCGAAGTTGCTCCAGGCGTTTGCGCTGTGCGTCGAGCGTATTGAGGACCACCTGCGGCGTGTCGGAAACGTCCTCGGTATAGATGCGCTCGATGCGCTCGATCTTGGAAAGGTTCTCCGGTATGCGGACAGTGAACTGCCTGATGTAGTCATCGTGGGCGTAGTCCTTGTCCAGCCCTTCGCGGAAGAGTTCGGCAAGGTCTTCGTACTTCGGGATAAGCCCGGTGGGGGTTTCGATGGCGTCGGCCTCGCCATTGGCGCGGAGCTCCATCCACTTGAGCCACACGAGTTTGTCCCTCATGCCGTTGAGGTACTTGCCGTCCTGGCCGCGGAGGAAGTAATTCACCGCGAACACCAGCGGCGGATTCTCCACGCCCTCCACGAAGTTGAGGTTGTTCAGGATGTACTTGCCCAGCGGGATGGACAGGAAATCCAGGTTACTCATGATGTTGAACGTGCGGACGCCCTCCTTGCCGAGCGTTGCGGCGGTGGTCTCGCTTTCCAGCGAGGCGCCCATGGTTATTATGCCGTGTGTCCAGTCGAAACTCTGCTGGACAGGCACTGACGTATCGCTGTCGCGCCCGCCGTATATCACGCCGCCCACGGGCACGCCGCCGGGGTCGTCGGCCTTTTCGTCGAGGTTCTCCAGTTCCTTCAGCGCAACCGTATAACGAGCGTTGCGGTGCGAGGGGGTTATCTCTTTGCCCTCGTCGTCGGTTTTGCCCTTGTGCCACCGCCCGGAGTGGTTCAGGCCCTCTTCGGGCAGTTCCGACCCCATGCCCATCCAGTATGGCCTGTCGTCCTTGACCAGCACGTTGGAGAAGATCACCTCGTGCGGATTGGTGAGGATCTTGTAAATGACCGGGTCGTCGTTGGAATTCACGTCGCGAATGATGCCGAATATTCCGCTTTCGACGTTTGCAGCCCGGACCTGCCCGTCGATTTTACGGAAATAGGCGATGTCGTCGCCGACGATGGTCTGCCCGGAGAGCATTGCGGTAGAGGTTTTTCCACAGGCGCTGGGGAAGGCGCCGGTGAAATAGGTAATCCGTCCGCCCTTTCCGCGGGCGCCCATGACGAACATGTGCTCTGCCAGCCAGCCCTCGCGGTCGGCCTTGCGAATGGCCAGTCGCAGCGCCAGCTTCTTGAGCCCGATGGTGTTGCCGCCGTACTGTGTGTTGGAGCTGTAGACTGTCTGCTCCTGAATGTCTATGTATACGCGCCGCATGTCCACGTTCTTGGAAACGGGCGCGCCCGCCTCTGTCTCGACCACCTCGCCCGCCGAGTGCAGAAAACGGAAAAAATCCACGTCCGGACCACGCCGGAGAAATTCGTTGTAGCCGGGGCGATACAGAAGGTCTTCGCTGTGCGCCACGTAGGCCGAATCCGTAATCTGAACGCACGGTATGCTGAACTGCGAGTCGGTCGGACCCAGGCAGAAGAATCGCACGTACGCCTCCTTGCCCGCCATCGCGCCGTCGAGGAAACCTCGGACCTCGGCCAGTCCTTCCTTGCGCGGCGTGGAATTCAGCCCGCTCAGGTCCATGCCCTCGGGCAGGAGGTACTTCGTGGCCTTCTTGTCGCGGGCCTGATCGTTATACCCGTCGAAGTGGACAGTGTGTCCATCGATGGACAGCGGCATTTCCTCACGGTTTTCGACGGCCTTTTGGCGGATGTAAGCCACGTCGGCCTCATCGTCCGAGCAGACCTTTACCGAATCCGGCCTGCTCAAGGCAATCCCGTCGGCGAGGAACTGCTCCACGCGGGGATTGCCAAGTTCGATTATCTTGGAGAGGTCCTCCCGGCTAAGTTTGTCCTTCAATATATCACCGTTATTGATATTCACGTTTTTGTCCTTCCGGGTAAATATTAGCAGTCGAACCATATCGCCGCGTCTTTCGTGCGGCCTGTATAAACCCTCGCCTACGCCTCGTAAACATATCACAAGCAGTCAAAACGGCAGAAATGCCTCAAGTCGCGCCTCAGAACTAATCCGATATTCACTTCCTTGGCATTTCCGGCGAATTAATCTATAAAAGGCGGCGCGTAGAAGCAACCAATTTTTTGCACGAACAGGGACTTCAAGACATTCGCGCCGGTTACTCCCGCGTGCGAATCGGTAATGTCGCCCGGATAATTCCTTGTCGTATAATGACAGCACAAGGCAGACAAACCGACATCGAGACGTAATCGGATGAAACAAGATGCCCACAACCAGGTGGTGTTGTTCGGCGGAACGTTCGACCCGGTGCATCACGGGCACCTTATCGTAGCGCGCGCGGTTGCGGAGCACTGCGGATTTAAGAGGGTCATCTTCGTGCCGGCCGGCAACAGGCCCCACAAGCCCCCCGCAGAGGCATCGCCCCAGCACCGCCTGGAAATGCTGAGACTGGCCGTTGACGGTCAGGACGTATTCGAAATCTCCGAGTTCGAAATTGTCCGCGCCGAACCGTCATACACTGTGGATACCATTTCACATTTCAAAGGGCGATTCGGCGACGAGGCGCAAATAAACTGGCTGGTGGGCGCGGACATGTTGGCGGACCTGCCCAACTGGCGCGACGCCGGCGAAATTCTCCGTCTGGCGAAGGTTATTACCGCCGCCCGCAGTCCGCAGGAACACAGGATGGAAAGCATATTCGCCGAGCTGTCGGAGAAACTCGGCCCGGAACACGTAAAAGAACTGCAAAAAACGGTCATACCAACCCCTATTGTGGATATTTCCGCCAGTCAAATTCGCCGTCGTGTGGCAGATGGAAAGTCAATACGATTTCTTACACCAGAAGTTGTATGTGATTACATCAGAGGGCGCAATTTGTACCATTCTGCGGAATAATCCCGAAATCCCGGTGATAAATAATAAATTTTTAAAAATTTGCCCGTTCTCTTCAAACTGTGGGGTTTTTTCACAAGTTCATTCATAACAAGGCCCTCCCTGCGT
>CAYZPY010000097.1:0-9656 GCA_964480425.1 uncultured Planctomycetaceae bacterium | reverse complement strand
CGTCGGGGGCGATTTCGGCGTCGGCAAGGGCCCTTTCGACCGCCAGGTCAAGCGAGCCGACGGTGGGGCGGGTGATGTCGATTCCGTTGGGGTCGCAGGCGGCCCCGAAGCCCGCCACCTCGGCGTATATCTTCGCGCCGCGCTTTTGGGCGCGCTGCATGTCTTCCAGTATCAGCAGCCCCCCGCCCTCGCCGATGATCGTGCCGTCGTGTTCGGCGTCGAAGGGGCGCGGCGAGCGGGACGGGTCTTCGTTTGACGAGGTGCACAATCGCCCCAGCAGAATCTGGCGCATCAGACCCATGGGGTTCAACTTGCTTTCGGCGCCCCCGCAGATGACCGACTCGGCCCTTCCGGCCGACAGTACCCGCGACGCCTCGCCCACCGCAAGGTGCCCGGAGGCGTCCCCGCACGTTATCGTGTTGGACGGGCCCTTGGCGCAGTGGATTATCGTAACGTGGCAGGCAAGCATGTTCGGCAGATATTTCAGCAACCACAGCGGCGTGAGGTTGTTTATTCCCTGTGCGCCCCACGTTTTCATGTCGAACTTTCCGTCAACCACCGCCGTATTGATCGCGGCGCCGAGTTCGTCGAGGTCCGTGCATATCAGGCCCGCCCCAATGTTGCATCCCAGGCGCCAGGGGTCTATGTCGACGTTTTCCGGATCGACCGCGCAGGAGGTTATCTGCGCGTCGCGTACGGCCAGGTCCGACGCCGCCACCGCCAGTTCGATGTCCCGGGCCATTACCTTTACCGACTTGCGGTAGTTTTTGGGAACGAATTTGCGTGCGGAAAAATCCTCCATCTGCCCGCCGATGCTGCATGGGAACTCCCCGGCGTCGAACAGCGTAATGGGTCGGATGAATTTTTTGCCCTCCATCATGGCGTCCCACAGCGCCGCGGCGCCCGTCCCCGCCGCCGAGACCACCCCCAGTCCGGTTATAGCCACGCGCCGTTCATTCATCGGCGCCCTCCATGAACGGTGCGATCAGGCGCATAAACTGACCTGTGAATACGAAGTTTTCTTTGGGGAATTTGACCCCTGCGATGTTGCGGTCCAGGTGGGAGAACATGAGGTCTATCTGTCCGATTTCCTCGCCGTTTTTCAAGACCACGCCGCTGGTGGCGGCGGCTTCGTCGGCAAGGGTTAGAATTTCCGCGCGGTAGGTAAGCGTGTCGCCGGGGGTGACAATGTCGTCGAACTGCGCCTTTGTTATCTTGGCCAGTATCACCTTCTCTTCGAAGTTCTTTGCGTGCCCCACCAGAATTCCCGCCGTTTGGGCCATGCCTTCTATCATGAGCGTCGCCGGCATCACGGGATACGCCTCCCAGTGGTCGTGGAGGTGCTCCTCGGCCAGAGATACGTTCTTCACCGCCGCGGCGCGCTTGCGCGGTTCGAACTCCACGAACCGGTCAATCCATATCCAACGCATAAAATCTTCACCAGCAAATCGCAGTGCGTTCCGGTGTCACGGGCCGATCGTGCCGATCTCAGTTGACCTTGCCCATTACGTAGTTGACAATGGTCTGAACCTTGAACAGCTCCGCCAACTTGTTGACGTCCGGGTCTTTCTCGAATTCACTGAGGTCCGCGTGCGGCATGCGCTGCTTGAGTTGCTCCAGCCCGGAGGGGGTCAACTTGCCGTCCCGGACGAATTCCGGATTGTTCAGGATGTTGTCGGGGAAAAGTTCTCCTCGGGGGATCTTGATCCCGAACGCTTTTTCCAGGCGGAAGACTATGTCGAGGAAATCGATGCTCTCGGCGCCGAGGTCCCCCGTGAGTGTCGCCTGGGGGGTCACCTCATCTTCGTCAACGCCCAGGGCGTCCACCAACGTCTCCTGCACCTTCTGGAAGACCTGTTCTTTGCTCATTGCCATTGTTTCGTTTCTCCTGTCGCCGTGCTGCTCCGCCGTATGCCGCGCGCGGGAAACCGGCGAAGCGCGGAATAATTATGCTCCTGTGCAAACTATCAGGCGTCCGACACATCTATAGGAATAAAATTTCAATAAGTCAAGCGCCGTTGCCGCCGGGCGGTCCGCCTTGCGCCCCGCCGGCGCCGTCAAGTCGTCGCCCCCGCGTCCCGCAGCGCCGCCGGTCCGCCGATAAGTTCGAACCTTTGCTTCAGCCGGCGGATTATCTCCGCGTCCGCCGAGGACGGCGCGGCGGACCTGTCGGCCAGGTTGAAACTCCACATCTCGATCCTTGCTCCCACGGCGTGTGTCTCGCCCACGAAGCCCTCGCCCTTGAACTTCGATATCTCCTCGCCGATTTCCCTTGCCTCCACGCGGCAGCGGAGTATCTTGCCCGGGCGAACGAAACTCGAATAGCGGACGTTGCGCGCGGTCTTCAGGACCACGATGCTGCGCGACCAGTTCTGCCCCAGGCGCACCAGCCACGCCGCCGACTGCGCCAGCGCCTCGAGCATCAACACCCCGGGAAGCACCGGAAACGCCGGAAAGTGGTCGCCGAGATATTCTTCCGCCAGCGACAGCGCCTTGACCGTCTCGATGCTCGCCCCGGGGCGGATGGACTCTATTCTGTCTACAAGGTGGAATTTCATTTTTTTCTCCCGCGCGGGCGACTGGCGACTTTTAGTAAGTTCCTCGGCGCTATGCAAGTGTTTTTCGCCGCGTGGGAGGTAACTTGCTTGCACGCACTTCTATTTTGCTGATAATGTCGGGTGTGTCGCGGCCGTACCGGACAGGGAGAGAACACATGAAAAAATGCCCCAGGTGCAAAGAGGAACTTTCGCCCGCAGACATCGGGCCGGTCGAGGTCGACCAGTGCCCCGAGTGCAAGGGCGTGTGGTTCGACAAGGACGAACTTCGCCGGGCAAAGGACGCCACTGACGCCGACCTGCACTGGATGGAGTTCGAAATATGGAAGCACGAGGACCAGTACGAGCATTCGACCTCCGACCTGTCGTGCCCGGTGTGCGACAAGACCATGGTGACGCTGCAATACGGCCACACGAAAGTGAACGTTGATTATTGCCCCTCGTGCCGAGGCACCTGGCTGGAAAAAGGCGAGTTCAAAAAGATCGTCAACGCCCTTGAGGACGAACTGGCCGAAAAGTCTTTCGCCGACTACGTCAAGGAAAGCGTCCGCGAGGCGGGTGAGATATTCACCGGGCACGAATCGTTCATCTCCGAATGGAAGGATTTCGTGCGTGTTCTTCGCCTGATGCAGATGCGCCTGTTCGTGGAGAATCCCCGCCTTCTCCAGGCCGCCGAAGACCTCCAGCGCTTCGGACCGCATTGACCGACCCGTAGTTACGAAAATTCACGAATTGCGAAGTTCGAATGTCGAATCAATAACGAATATCGAATGACTGTGAAATTCCAATCCCCAAATTCCCAAATCCCCAAATATCAGAACGCGTGCGATGTGGATGCATCCGCCCGACCGGCCGCCGGTCCCGACCCGGACCTTTGACCTTGCGCAGGTATGGGCGCCCGCTGAAAATAATTTCCAATCCGCCTTCGTTGCGGCGCGCCGGGATTCGCGGCTTATCGAAGTCAATGTGCAAGCAAGTTGCACACCCTGCTGTTTTAAGATTTCATCTTTTGTCCATCAGCCAGTTCTTCAACTTCTTGGTTGTGTAGGTATTAATCACATCGGCGGCCGAGGCCCATCCGCGACGCGCGGTTATCACGCCGAAGCGCATCAGGTTCAACTCGTCGGCGCTGTGTGCGTCGGTGTTGACGGCCAGTTTGGCCCCGGCGTCGATGGCCGCCCGTACGTGCGTGTCGCGCAGGTCCAGGCGGAGGTAATGCGCATTTATCTCAAGGGCGGTGTCGTTTTCGGCCGCGGCGCGGGCTATTCTTTCGATGTCAAGTTCCATGCCCGCACGCGAGTTTATCAGCCGTCCCGACGGATGACCGATGCAGTCAACGTGCGGGTTCTCTATGGCGCGGATTATCCTTTTTGTTGCCTCGTCGCGCCCCATCGAAAGCGCCGAGTGGCACGATGCCGTCACGAAGTCCAGGCGCGCCAGCACCTCGTCGTCAAGGTCCAGCGAGCCGTCCTTGAATATGTCCACCTCAACGCCCGCCAGCAGCGTGACGCCCTTTATCTTACCCGACGCCCGGCGGACGGCGTCGGCGTGTTCGGCCAGGCGGTCGGGGTTCAGTCCGTTGGCCTGGACCTGCGACTGGGAATGGTCGCAGATTCCAAGGTAATCGTACCCGCGCTTTTTTGCGGCGTCGGCCATCTCCTCGATGGTGTTGGTCCCGTCGGAGGCGTCGGTGTGCACGTGCAGGTCGCCGCGTATGTCGTCTTGTTCGATGAGGTCGGGTAGTTTGTCTTCGGCGGCCGCCTTGACCTCCCCGCGATCCTCGCGCAGCTCCGGGGGGACGAACTGTAACCCGAGCTTCTCGTAAATCTCCTCCTCGGTCCGTCCGGCGATGCGTTTTTTGCCCTTGAACAGCCCGTACTCGTTGAGTTTCAGACCCGCGCGCACGGCGATCTCGCGCAGGCGGACGTTGTGCGCTTTTGAGCCGGTGAAGTACGCCAGCGCCGCCCCGAAACTGGCCGCCGGAACCACGCGAAGGTCGGCCTGGAGCTCGACGGTCTTGCGCTTGCGAAGCCCGCTCAACTCGGAGCTGACCACCACGCTGCCCTTGGTTTTTCCTCCGGCGATGACGCGCTTGACGTTATCGGCACCGGTGAACTGTTTGATTATCCGCTCGCCGTGGGACCGGCGCGCCTGGCACAGCAGGTCCAGGTCGCCGACGGTCTCCCGCCCGCGGCGGTAACTGCCTGCCGCGGCGACGCGCGCCACGCCCTTAATATTTTCCACCGCCGATTTCAATTCCCTCACCACCATGTCCGCCTCGCCCAGGCGCACGCGCCGCTCCGACGCCGCCATGAAGCCCAGCGACTCCTTGATCTGCGTAACCTTTTTCTCGCCCAGGCCTTGCAGCGAGGAGATTTTCTCCGGCGACTTCTCAAGCGTCTTTCGCAACTGGGCCAGCGACTTGATATCCGCCTCGTGCCACAACTTGGCGGCTATCTTCGGACCCATGCCGGGCACTTCCAGCAGTTCCGTCAGTTTCGCCGGGACCTGTTTCTTGAGTTCCTCGTGGCGTGTGATTTTGCCGCTGTCGAGGTATTCGCGGATCTTCTCGGCCGTGGACTTGCCCACACCCTGAATGTCGTCCAGTTCGCCCCGCTCGGCGAGGTCTTCTATCGGCTCGGACAGGTCCTCCATGGCGCGGGCGGCGTTGCGGTAGGAGTTCACGCGGAACCGGTTGGCGTCCTGTATCTCCAGCAGGTCGGCTATCTCGGAAAATATCTTTGCGAGTTCGGCGTTCTTCATAAGGCGCCTTTCCATGTTCATTTTACAACAATGGCTTCAGATTTCAGGCAGCAGACTTCGGGTTTGTTGATTATCCGAGAATGGCGCGGCGGCGTTCCGGCGCCGCCGCGTAGAACTCGCCATCGTAAAAGTCGGCGGCGCAGGAACGCCGCCGACCTGAGTTTGGTGTGTCCGCCTGCCCTACGGCTGCTCGTCCGGCGGCTGTTGCTTCCGCTCCGTCGGCGGAGATATTTCCGGTCCTATCTGTGGGGGTTCCTGCTCGGGCTGGGGTGGAGGCGGGGATTTCTGTCCCTCCTGCGGCGCGTCGGCGCGCGACGTGAACTTTTGCAGGCGGGCGCTTGCGGGCAGGTTCTTTGCAATCAGCGGATTGGCAAGCCCGGCCAGAAACAGCAGCGCGTAAAACACGATACTGGTCCACAGTATGCCCGTGCCTTCGGTCTTCATCGCCTGTTTCATCTGATCTTCCATCTGCTTTTGCATGTTCGCCTGCATGGCGGAGTTTGCGCCGGCGGACTGCTGCTCCTGCTTGTCTTTCTGGGCTTCGATCATGTCATCCACGTAATTTATATTCGCGGCCAATATCATCACCAATAGTCCCACCAGCGCCATGACAGCGATTATGCCGCCGGAGTTGGCGGCGGTCAGTTTGCCGGCAAGACTGGCGCCGGCCACGGCGAGTATGCCGATGGGAACAATCAGACCCAGTATCGCCCAGGGGCGTGCGTTGATATCCTCGCCGGGGTCTTTCTTCTCGACATTGACGCCCTTTCCCTGTTGGCCCATATTTTCGGGCAAATTGCTTGTCATGTTGCCTGTGGTAATTTGCAGACCCGAGGAGGTGCCAATTTTGCCCATCCCGGCGCAGTTGATCTCCAGCCAGGGCAGGAAGAAGAAAATCACCAGCAGAAGGGCCACCGGCAGCGACACCATCGAACCCAGTCGGGACAGAAGTGCGTTTTTATCCATGTTTTTCTCCACATTTTAAAAGGGACAATCCCTTTTTCCGCCACGATTGGCGGGCCTGTTTTTTTAACGAATATATTCGTTGATAATGTTCTCGAGCATTTCGAGTCGTCCTGATTCGTTATCGTCCGGATTACCTTTTTCGACCATATATTTTTTGAGTCCGCCGAGGGTTACGTGCCCGGCCTCGATATCGGCGCCGATGCCCTGGCGCCAGGAGGCGTAGCGCTGGTGGACGAAATCCTCCAGCACGCCGTCGGCGCGGATGGCGGTGGCGATCTTGAGCCCGCGGGCGAAGGCGTCCATGGCGCCGATGTGGGCGTAAAAGAGGTCCTGTGGCTCGAAGCTCTCGCGGTGCACGTGCGCGTCGAAGTTCAACCCGCCGGTGGTGAAGCCCCCGGCATCGAGGATGGTAAGCATGGCCAGCGTGGTGTCGTAAATGTCGGTGGGGAACTGGTCGGTGTCCCAGCCCAGCAGCAGGTCGCCGCGATTTGCGTCGACCGAGCCCAGCAGCCCGTTAATAGCGGCGTAGGTCAGCTCGTGGGCGAAGGTGTGCCCCGCCAGCGTGGCGTGGTTGGCCTCGATGTTCAGTTTGAAGTGCTCGTCGAGGCCATATTTCTGGAGGAACGCGTGGCAGGCAGCGGCGTCGAAGTCGTACTGGTGCTTGGTGGGCTCCTTGGGCTTGGGCTCGATGTATAACTGTCCTTCGAAGCCGATTTCCTTCTTGTAGTCAACCACCATCTGAAGCAGGCGGGCGAGGTTGTCCATCTCGCGCGCCATGTCGGTGTTCAGCAGCGACTTGTATCCCTCGCGCCCGCCCCACAGCGTGTACCCGCCACCGCCGAGTTCGCTGGTGATTTCCATGGCCTTTGCCACCTGAGCGGCGGCGTAGGCGAAAACGTCGGCGTTGGGGCTGGTGCCTGCCCCGTGCATGTAGCGCGGATTGGAGAACAGGTTGGCCGTGCCCCACAGCAGTTTGACGCCGGTGCGATCCTGCTGGTCGGAAAGGACCTTTGCGATCTCGTCGAGGTTGCGGTTCGTCTCGGTCAGCGTGTCGCCCTCGGGCGCGGCGTCGCGATCGTGGAAGCAGTAGAAATCCAGGGAGAGTTTTTCGCAGAACTCGAAGCACGCCTCTGCGCGCTGGACGGCGGCGGCGAGGGGGTCACGCGCGTCGTTCCAGGGCATGATCCGCGTATCGGCGCCGAAGGGGTCCGACCCGCCGTTGCAGAAGGCGTGCCAGTATGCCACCGAGAACCGCAGGTGCTCGGCAATGGTCTTTGAGGCCACGACCTCGTCGCGATTGTAATGCTTGAACGCCAGGGGATTTTTGGAGTCGGGCCCCTCGTACTCGATTTTTCCGATGCCTTCGAAATATTCGGTCATAATCGTCTCTCCTTTAGTGCCCAAAACGCTTGTTAATGAAATCCGGTCCGATGAATTCTATCACCTCGCCGCCGGCGGCACAAAGCCCGGGGCAAACATTATCGCGCCGGCGGCGCCCAAAGCGATCTTGACATCGTGGCGCTTGGGATATATTATATCACGGCTTACGGGGGGATTACTTCGGTGGCGCAGTCCGCAGGACGTTGTTGGTTACCGGCGCCGCCAAGGAGCATTATCGTGGGCAAGAAAAAAGATGCCGCCGCCCTGTTCGAGGTCATAACCCGCAACAAGGAGCGGCGCACCAGTACGGGTCTGGGCGTTCCCGGGTGGATGGGAAAGACCGACCGGGACAAGCAGCAACAGCAGCAATCGCCTCCGGTCGGCGAGGATGAAGCCCCGCCGTCGGTGCCGACGCGGACACAAATGCCGGCCGCTTCGCGCCTAAGCGCCCCGGCGGTGTCGACCGAGGGCGGGCGTCTGCGACTGTCGCTGGATTACATAAGCTGCACCGCCATCGCGGTGGGCTTTATCGTGCTGCTTGTCGTGGCGTTCTGGATCGGGCGCACCACCGCCCCGGAAGGTCCCGCCGAGCAGGCGGGCATGAAGGCGCCGTACAATCCCGGCGTAGCCGTCAGCGGAAAGGAAAAGAAAACCACAAAGACCCCCCCGGGCGCCGAGCGGATAAAAGGAAAGTACTACCTGGTCATCCAGGGCATGATGGGCGACAACGATGAACTGGAAAAGGAAGCCCACAAGATAGTAAAATACTGCCGGAGAAACGGCGAGCCGGCGTCGGTGGTTAGGTACACCGACCCTCGGACGGGCAAGAAGCAGCTGCTGGTGTGGTCCAAGACGCCGTTCGATTCGCCCAACAGCACCACCGCCCAGCAGCACGCGAAAACCATCGAAGAAATGGGAAAAAGATACGACGGAGATTACGATTTCCGACAGAGACGCAACGGCGAATTCGACCCCTGGTTCATAAAATACAGGGATTAGCATCGAGAAACAAACAGCAAACGGAGTTTTGTGATGTCACTTGATCCTACGTTAAAGACGCACGGCGGACTGATGCACAACCGCAGCGTACTGAGCCGCTCCGAGCGGATAGCCCGGCTGATCGAGGAAGGCAAGTTCGACCCGGAGACGGACAGCCCGATGGGTCTTCCCAAGTTGAAGGTCCACCAGTCCAAGGCGGGCACGAAGACCAAGAAGGCCGAAGAGCCCGCCGAAGGAGCCGCCGTCGAGGGCGAACAGCCCGCCGGCGAGCAGCAGGGCGAAACGGGCGCCGAAGGCGAAAAACAAAGCAAGTAAATCCGTGGGCGAACCGCATGAATTTTGTGCTTATGTTCCCCGCGGCGATTGAATATATTTTACGGCCCGCAGGTAGAGTTGTCTGCGGGCTGTTCATTGTCAGTGCGCACAAGGTGCGCTTGCGGCGCTAAACAACTTCTCATAATTAATCCGCGATAACATGATTCGCAAAGCACACGCAATCGCCAAGCGGATGCGTCTTCTGGACGCCTCGGGCATACGTAAGGTTTTCGACCTTGCGGCGCGTCTGGAAAACCCTGTGAACCTCTCGATAGGGCAGCCGGACTTCGACGTTCCCGACAACGTCAAGCGTCGGGCGATCGACGCCATCCGCGCCGGACAGAACAAATACACCCAGACCCAGGGCGCCCCCGAGTTGCGCGCGGCGGTGGCGAAGAAATGCGAACAGGAGTTCGGTTGGTCCGACGCCGATGGGCGACCTTACCTTATAACCTGCGGGGTCAGCGGGGCGCTTGTGCTGGCCATGCTGTCGCTGGTAAATCCGGGCGACGAGGTGGTCTTTACGGACCCGTACTTCGTGATGTACAAGCACCTGGTGCACCTGGCGGGGGGAACGTGCGTAACGGTGGACACGTACCCGGACTTCTGCCCGGACTTCGAGAAGCTCGCCGAGGCGATAACCGACCGCACGCGGATGATACTGGTCAACTCCCCGGC